>JBEBVY010000004.1:0-61027 GCA_040392505.1 Moheibacter lacus
TAATAACTGAACTTCTCCATAACTCAAACGGGTGGCAAAGATAATACATCTTCCTAAAAAACAAGAAGGTTTTTTGGGTTATTTTTTAGTTTTTAGGGTTTCTTTCTTTATTTTGTGTTGTGTTGATTAAGAATTTTATTTTCATTGTTTAAAAAAACCTTTTTTTAAGTACTTACAAATTTGAAAATTTATATATCTGAAATGCATGAATTTTGTTATTTTCAATTCTTCCTTTTATATAAATGGAATCACCATTTTGAAAATTTACTTCTGCAACAGTTAAATCTCCTAAGCTTTTACTTGGAGTATAAAAATATTTAATCCAATTGTGTTTGTTTTGTAATGAACGAAGCTCTTGAGGAACATTTAATGCAGTCTTACTAAACGTAATTGTTGTATCAAGAATTCCCAATTTTTGTTCAGAAATCTGCCAATTTTACTTGAAAGTATAACCGTTTCAAAATCAATTTCATATAGTTTTCCTTCAATTGATAATTTGGTATTTGACGGAAAATTTAGAACTGAATTGTAATCCCAATCTATTCCTTGAGAGACTTTTCTCTCTGTTTTTGAGGATCCAGATCTTCCTCTCACGCCCCAATCTGAATCATCATTTCCCCATCTAATTTTTCCAATGCGTAAAACAGATAAAGAAGTAGAATCCTTTTTTAAAATTGAAGTAGTTTTAGTTTCGGCAACAATTTGACACTTCAAATAGGGTAATTTATCAATTTCTTGCGCTTCTTCGTTCAATTTTTGGCTTTGTTCATACATTAAATTTACATCAGAATTATAATCATAGAAAAAGGAAAAAATTCTAAAAATTCCAAAGCAAAAAAAGCAAAGACTAGAAATAAAGTTATTTTCAGGTTTTTATTCATAATTTAAAATCACCTTTCTCTTTCCGGCTTCAATTCTCTTGTTTTCAACACATTGCTTGTGAGTTCTTTATATTCGGCGCGTTTGTGAAATATTTCAATTGCCTTATAAATCGCTTCGCGAAATGAAGTTTCGTCCGCAATTCCTTTTCCGGCTATGTCATAAGCCACGCCGTGATCGGGCGAAGTACGCACAAACGGAAGTGAAGCCGTATAATTCACGCCCTCTTCAAAACACAAAGTTTTAAACGGGATCAATGCCTGATCATGGTACATCCCCAAAACCGCATCAAAAGTTTCAATATTGGACGCCGAGAAAAAACTGTCGGCCGCATACGGCCCGAGTACGAGCATTCCTTTTTCATACAGCGATTGAATCGCCGGAATGATGATTTCCTGTTCTTCTTGTCCGAGCAATCCGTTGTCACCCGAATGCGGATTCAACCCCAAAACGGCAATTTTCGGTTTGCGAACTCCAAAATCCATTTTCAGCGAATCGTGTAATGCATTTACTTTTTCTATGATCGCTTCTTTGCTAATTTTGGAAGCCACTTCTTTTAAAGGAATATGTTGCGTGACCAAACTCACTTTCAATGAATCGGTTACAAGAAACATCAGCGGTTTTCCACCCCAGGCTTCGCCTAAATATTCGGTATGACCCGGAAAATTAAATTCCTCTGATTGGATGTTCTTTTTGTTAATCGGAGCGGTCACCAGCACATCACATTCTCCGTTTTTGACCGATTCGGCTGCAGCCTTTAGCGATTCAAAAGCCATTCGACCCGAAATTTCCGTAGCATTTCCAAACTCCATTTGTACGGGTTCTTTCCAAAGATTGACCACATTTATTTTCCGATCAACCGCTTTATCGGCAGAATTAATCCCAAAAAACTGAATGGATTCATCTTTCATTTGATTCTTAAAAAAATTCAAATGTTTGGTGGAACCAAATATTACGGGCGTGAAAAAATCCAAAATATTTTTATCGGCCAGTGCTTTCACGATGATTTCATATCCGATTCCGTTGATGTCGCCAACCGAAATGGCAACTTTAGGTTTAGTTTCCTGCAAATTCATTCTGGTAAATATATTTTACAAAGTTAAGAATCAGATTAGAACCTGAGACAGAATTCATTTAAAATTCAAAATTTAGAATGTAGAGTGAATTCAATTCTTCTTTATCCACGCCATCAAATCCCAATAATTCTGCGGAACAATTCCGTGCCCGCTTCGGTATTCGCAATATTTGTTTTGGATACCCAGTTCGTCCAAAAGCGGTTTACCTTTCCTCGCCCATTCCACCGGAATCACCATATCGTCGATCCCATGCGAAATAAAAAAATCCAAATGGGAATAATCCAATTGAAGGTTGAGTTCTCCAACGAAATTGGGTTCCGGATAACCGCTCAGACAAGCAATGTGTCTAACTTTTTCCGGGAAGTTCAGCGCTATCGCATAGCTCAAAATCGCTCCCTGACTGAATCCGAAAAGCCAAACATTTTCCTTGTCTAAATTTTCTTTTGTCGTGATTTCTTCAATGAATTCTACCAATTTATTACGGGACTCGATTCCCTGTGGGACATTATTGAATTTCTCCATATTGACAAAATCAATTTCGTACCAAGCATACATGGAAGGGGCAAGCGTATGAATCCCCTGAACGCTTATTACATGAAATTCATCGGGCAAATCCTCCGCAAAACTGAATAAATCCTCTTCATTGCTTCCATAACCGTGAATGAGCATCAGCAGTGGATTTTTCTCTAATTGAACACGCGGTTTTCGTTCCAGGTAATTAATTCCGTTCAGTTGATTCATTATTTTGATTGATAATTTTAATTTCTCTTGGTGCCACCGGAATTCTGAATCCGTTTGCTTCGATGGTATCTTTGCAGATCCCTCTTAAAATTAAGGGTGCATCCCAATAATCCTTAGGTTTTGCATAAGCACGAACCGTCAGATTAATGCGGTCTTTGATGAATTCTTCAATTTCAATTACGATCGGCCGATGATTCAAAAACATATCATCCTGTGAAATGGCACCAATTAAAAGCGGGCGCAATTTGTGGATGTCCGACCGATATTCCACGCCCACCGTGATGTCAATCCGATAAGCACCTTTGGCCGAAAAATTTTGCAAAGATGTATTAAATAAAGGTGCATTTGGAATGACAATTAATTCGTTTCGCTGACCGCGGATAGTTGTATTTAACAAATTGATTTTTTCCACAATTCCTTCAAATCCTTCCGATTTAATCAAATCTCCCACTCTAAATGGATTAGTCAGAATGATCATAATTCCGCTTGCCAAATTGGAGAAACTTCCTTGCAACCCCAACCCGACTCCTACCGCAGCACCTCCGATTAAAGCCAAAATGGACGTCACTTTGATGCCGGCTGTGTTAATCGCGATGATGATGACTAAAATGTTTAAGGTAATGTGGACGATGTCTTTCAGGAAAATCCGAAGCGAATCTTCCACTCCCCTTTTCTGCATCCCCAAATGCGCATATTTACTGATGATTCTCGCCAGCCAAAATCCTATCATCAAAATGGCTATCGCTTCCAGAAATCCAATGCTGAAGTCAATGAATTTATCAAAATACTTCGAATTGAAATTATTTAAAAAATCAGTCATGGAAACAAATTTAGAAAATAATGCGGATTAAAAATTTTCTTCTTCATCATCAAAGGTTTTGGCAATTTTTTCGATGTTTAAACTACGCGCCATCGCATCAAAAATATTTTTGTAAACACCATTCAAATCATAGATTTCTTCGTGAGAACCTGATTCCACCACTTTTCCAAGTTCCATCGCAAAAATACGGTCCGAATCTATGATTTGGGAGATGCTATGCGAAATGATGACCACCGTTCGGTTTTTCTTGATAGCGTCCAGACTATTTTTGATTTGTTCCGTAGCGATCGCATCCAGACTCGCCGTGGGTTCATCCAGAAAGATAATCGGCGGATTTTTCAGAAACATTCGGGCTATCGCAATTCTTTGTTGTTGTCCACCGGAAAGCAAAAGCGCATTGCTTTCAAATTTTTGAGGCAAATCCATCACCTGATCATAGATATAGGCTTGTTTAGCTGCTTCATGCACTTGTTCAGCTGAAGCGTTTGGATTTCCGTAACGGATGTTTTCTTCAATGGTTCCACTGAAAATATGGTTTTTTTGGAGTACCAACCCTATGTTATTTCTGAGAAATTGTGTGTCATAATCTTTCAAAGGAACACCATCCAAAAAGATTTCTCCTGTCGTGGGCTCATAAAATTTATCGAGCAAATTGACGATGGTGCTCTTCCCTGCTCCACTCAATCCGACCAAAGCCGTGATTTTATTGGGCAGGATTTCCATATTGACATTAAAAAGAGCTTGGGTGCCGTTTGGATAAACAAAATCGACATTTTTCAGTTCAAATTTCCCTGAAATTTTTTCCGGTTTATAGGTTCCCGAATTCTCCGATTCATGGTCGGCATTTAAGATTTCGAAGAAACTTTCCGAATAAATCATCGCATCGTTCATTTCGTCAAAAATCCGGTGCAACTGACCGATCGGCGCCGTTACATTTCCAAACAATAAAATATGAAACATGATCATCCCGATGCTCATTTGCCCGTCCAAAACCAGATAGGCAGTCAGGATGATGATGATCACCACTCCGATTTGTTCAATAAAGGTTTTGGCACCGTTGAACAAAAAACCTGTTTTTTGGGTTTTCAATTGGTTTTCGGTTAAATCGTATTGGATCTGATTTTGTTTGTCCGACTCTATTTTTTCGCGGTTAAAGGATTTGATGACCGTAATCGATTGAATGATGTTAACGATTCCCTGGCTTTTGCTTTCACGGAAATTTCGCATATTCCTTCTCCATCCGCTCAATGTTTTGGCTTGTTTCACTGTGATAAAAATATAAACCGGCACGATCATCAGTCCTACAAATCCTACCCAGAAATTGGCATTGAACATCAAAATCAGGGCGATAAAAGAATTGGCAAAAAGCGGTAAAATGTTGATGAAAAAATTCTGAACCAACCTTGTTAAACTTTCAATCCCTCTGTCTATACGTGTTTGAAGTTTACCTGATTCGTTATCTGTCGCAGTATAAAAGGCCATGCGATACGTCAGGATTTTATCCACAACGGCTTGCGCCAGATCACGCGAAACATAAATCCGGAGTTTTTCACCGTAGAATTTCTGTCCGAATGTGATGATGACATTCAGAATTTCTTTTCCAAGCAAAATCAGCGTAATGGTCACTAAAATATTTAAACCCGAATTTAATCCTCTTCCGGATTCGACCAATTTGTTGACCTCATCTACTGTATATTGAAGTGTCAAAGCGTTTACCTGAGCGGTAAATGACCCGACTAAAGTTAAAAATAACGCCGCAAAAACCAAAGATCTGTAAGGCTTTACATACGGCCAAAGGTTTTTAAAAAGTTGGAGGACAGTCATAGAAAATCAAATGTAAAAAAAAAATCAAAACCCTTCAAAAACGCCCAATCCAAAAAGGGCGAAATCATATTTTACGGGATCTTCCGGATCCATCATTTTTAAGTTCAATTGCAGTTCCGAAGCGGCTTTCCAATCATTTTGTTTTCTTTGGAGAATGCCTAATTTTCTCGCCACATTGCCGGAATGAACATCCAATGGACAAACCAATTGGGAAGTCGAAATATTTTTCCAAATTCCAAAATCAACGCCTTGGTTGTCATTTCTCACCATCCATCTCAAAAACATATTCAGCCGTTTAGCTGCGGAATTTTTGGCGGGACTTGAAAGATGTTTTTCAGATCGAATTTGATGCGGTGTTTCCAAAAATTTTGTCCGAAAATGTTCAATGGCTTTTAAGGTGTCCTGATCCGACCTTTCAAAATGAAACGCTTTTTCCAATCCGCCGTGATTTTTATAAATATTACGGAGCGATTTGATATAAAAATCCAAATCAACGGAATTCAGCGTCCGATGTTTGAAAGTTTCGATTTTATCAAAATTTTCATCGGAATAATTCATCACAAAATCATAAGGCGAATTACCCATTCGTTCCATTAAATCGTTCAGTTTATTGATGATCATTTTCCGGTTTCCCCACGCCATAGTCGCGGCGAGAAATCCGGAAATCTCTATGTCTTCTTTTACGGAAAAACGGTGCGGAATCTGAATCGGGTCAGAATCTATAAAACTTAATTGATTGTACAATTGTACTTTTTCTTCCAAAAAGGATTTTAATTCACTCTCATTCATGGATTTAAATTTTCAGCATAAAATCCGTCTTTTATATTTCCGGTGCGCATTTGTGGTCGGATCCGGTACCATTTTTTAAAATAATCCACCATTTCTTTGTTTATGCAGGGCAAATCTCCATCACCCGTAATCCAGAAAAATTCTGTTTCGGCGATTGGAGAATTATACTTCAAATTACCTTCTATAACTTCTTCATATTCAAAATCATGAAGTGAATTTTTAGCCGGCAAAATAAAATTAGACAAATGATAAGCTTCCAATTTGTCCGGCATAAATTGACTGTTCTTAATATGGGAAACATTGAAAGAAAATAACAAAGGAATCAGGACGACCAGACTAAAAAACCCAAAAACAGGTAAAATATATTTCGATCGATTTAATAATACTTTAGCTAAAATATACAAACTCATTCCGGTAATCAACGGCATGAAAAAGCGATATTGGGGTGAAGTAAAATACAATAATCCAAATTGAACCAATGCATAGATGTATAACCAAAAAAGGGTTTTGTTTTTCCTGATCCAAAAGGGAAAAACCAACAAAA
This sequence comes from Moheibacter lacus, assembly GCA_040392505.1. Lineage (GTDB taxonomy): Bacteria > Bacteroidota > Bacteroidia > Flavobacteriales > Weeksellaceae > Moheibacter > Moheibacter lacus_A. The sequence goes on from JBEBVY010000004.1 coordinate 6,674, forward strand.
GCAGGATGATCAATTTGTTAAAAACACTTCGCAAGCCGGGTTCCAGCAACCAATTTTTAAAATATTCAAAAAATGATTGATTCTGAATTTCCGTTATATCCAAACCTGTCAGTGAATCAGCTTTCATGTTTTGCATCATAAATCCTGCAACTTCAGGCGACAATTTCCAGTCCGGATTAAATAGAGAGCCAAAGAGTGAAATGGGGTAAATCAAATAACCTGAAATTATATAATTTTTTAGAAAATAAATAGAAAATGATACCAACGAAATCGTAATTAAAAATCGCCATTCCATCTTTATTAATTGGTGCCTGATTAGCAGAACAATTGGTAAAATCAGGAGTGGTAAAACGGTAATTTTGATAAGAATCAGAAAGATAATCAACAAAGAAATCAGTTTAAAATCGTCTTGATACGAAATGAAATTTTTATAAAACAAATAAAAAACCAGTTGAGAAATCAGGAAAACGGGCAGATCGGGAGAAGGTGCGGTGACGAATTGAAAAAAGAATAAATTTCCCACCGGAATCAATCCCAAAAACAAATCCATCGTGATGCGGCTTTTGAAAAAACGATTGAGATGGTGCAATGAAAAAAAAGTGAAAATCCACATTAAAAATCCGTTCAAATCATTATGAGAATCGGTTGCAAATCCAAAATTGAACCCGCTTTGCAATAAATGCCAGCCGGACATTTGACCAAAAAAGAAATGCAGATTGGCCAAACCTTTTACCAATCCGAATTCATTTAACCATTTGATCGTCTGCATATAATAGGTTTCATTGTCCACAATGAACGGTTTGGTAGCGGATTGCATCAAAATTAAAATTGTCAGCAAAAAACCTAAAATTTGGATGGATTTTTTCCACGACCGCCATTCGGAAAGCAAAGATGGAAATTGAAAGGATAGAAATTTTCTGTTTAAAAGTATTCCGATTGAAGCGATGATAAAATTGAGTCCGTAAAAAATTTCGTCAACGGGAAACCAAATGGCATAGAGATGAACAAGGATCATTTCTGTAAACAACCCAAAGAGTAAAATAAAAAAGAGGTTTGATTTTTTTTGCACAAAAGGTTTAGCCAGCAAGCCCATTCCCAGGCTTATCCAGAAAATGTAAATCCAATTCAGGAATATCAAAACCATACTTCATATTTAATGGGTAAAATTTGATGCGAACCAAACGGCTTACATTTCAAATCTACCGTCAGCCATCACAAGCTTTCTGTCTGCCATATCGGCCAGCTCTTCGTTGTGTGTTACGATCACAAAGGTTTGACCGAATTCTTCCCTTAACCGGAAAAAAAGTTGGTGCAGTTCTTCTGCGTTTTTTGAATCCAAATTACCGGAAGGTTCGTCCGCAAAAATTACAGCCGGTTGGTTGATCAGTGCACGTGCTACGGCGACGCGTTGCTGTTCGCCACCGGAAAGTTGGGATGGTTTATGTTCCAAACGATTTCCCAATCCCAAAAATTCCAATAGTTCTTTGGCTTTTTTTTGCACCGATTGAACTTTGGTATTGCCTATGAAACCCGGGATACAGACATTTTCTATGGCCGAGAATTCGGGAAGCAATTGATGGAATTGAAAAATAAATCCTATGTTTTCGTTACGAAATTTAGACAATTTAACATCGGACATTTGGGTAATGTCCTCTTTTTTGATGAGAATTTGCGTGAAAAATTTCTCCGGTTCCGAACTTTTTTCCAAACTGCTTAAAATCTGAAGCAAAGTAGTTTTACCGGCCCCTGAAGCTCCTACGATAGAAACAATTTCTCCAATGCTGACATCCAGTGAAACGCCTTTCAACACTTCTAAATCCCCAAAACTTTTATGAATATTATTTGCCGAAATCATGGAGCTAAAATAAGGTATATAAATTAGAAAAAAGTAATTCGTGATTAGTATTTGGTATTTTATAACTGCCAATTGGTATTCAATAATTTGAAATTTAAAAAATAACCGAATCCTAACATTACAATAAGATTCAATTCATTTTACGGCCGTTATTTTGCAGAAACTATTCATGAAAAGAAAGGTTGATTTGGTCGTGATTTCCGACATACACTTGGGAACCTATGGATGCAGAGCCAAAGAGTTGTTGCGTTATTTGAATTCCATTCAACCCAAAAAATTGATTTTGAACGGTGACATCATCGATATCTGGCAATTCAAAAAGCGATATTTTCCCCAAAAACATTTAAGCGTATTAAAGAAAATCATCGGATTTGCCGTCAAAGGAACTGAGGTAATTTACATCACCGGCAATCATGATGAAATGCTGCGCAAATTTACCGATTTGCATTTGGGCAAAATCAAATTGACCAACAAAGAAATTCTGGATCTGGACGGCAAAAAAGTCTGGATTTTTCATGGAGATGTATTTGATGCTTCCGTGCAACATTCCAAATGGATAGCAAGACTGGGAGGAGTCGGATATGATTTATTGATTCAGTTGAATAATCTCATCAATTGGGGATTGTCCAAAATGGGTCGTGAAAAATACTCCCTGTCCAAAAAAATCAAAAACAGTGTCAAAAAAGCGGTGAAATATATTTCGGATTTTGAAAATACCGCCTCTGAGTTGGCTATAGAAAAAGGATTTGACTTTGTGATTTGCGGGCACATCCACCAACCACAGATTCGAAAAATTAAAACAAAAAAAGGAAAATGCATTTATTTGAACGCAGGCGATTGGATAGAAAATTTAAGCGCATTGGAGTACCATAAAGGAAAATGGTCAATATTTTCCTATGAAGAACATCGAGAAAAATTGACGCAAAAAGAAGAGGAAGAGATAAATGAATTGAGTTTGGAAGAATTAATTTCATCTGTAACCAGTTTAAATTAAATTTAGGCACACAATTTGACTAAGTCTTTTTCCGTTTAAATTATGTGCCTGGCTTACCCTCTATTTTTTAAAATAAATAAAAATGAAAGTATTATATGCCCTTCAGTGTACTGGAAATGGACATATTGCCAGAGCCCAAGAATTGCTTCCCATATTAAAAAAATATGCAGAAGTGGACTTATTGGCAAGTGGTCACCAATCTCAAATAGAACTTCCGCAAGAACCCAAATTTCGTTTTAAGGGCATCTCTCTTATATATGATTCAAAAGGTGGTCTTTCCTATAGAAAAACGGCTTTTAAAAATAATTTCCTTCAAGCTTACAAAGACATCAAATCGATTCCTGTTGAGGATTATGATTTGGTGATAAATGATTTTGAGCCTCTTTCGGCTTGGGCTTGTAAATTAGCCAAACATCCCAACATCCTGGGTGTAAGCCACCAAGCCTCGATGTTATTTGAGGAAGCGCCCAAACCTGAAAAGAAAAATCTTTTAGGCGAATTGGTATTGAAACATTATGCGCCGACAAAAGAACATTTCGGATTTCATTTTGAAGACTATCATCCCAGAATTTTCAATCCCATAGTTCGTTCTTCTATCCGAAATCTGAACCCTAAAAACAAAGGTTATTACATGACCTATTTACCCAGTTTTTCGGACGAATTTTTAATCGAAAAACTAAACGAATCCCATATGGATTGGCGGATTTTTTCCAAAACCGCTACTGAAATTTATGTGAAAGGAAATGTTTTTGTTTTTCCAATTGACCAAACTGAATTTCTGCGATCCTTTGAAAATTGTGAAGGAATCCTTTGCAATGCCGGATTTGAATTACCTGCCGAAGCCCTGTTTCTTCAAAAGAAGCTGTTTGTTATGCCCATCAAAAACCAATACGAACAAGAATGCAATGCAGTCGCCCTTGAAAAAATGGGGGTTCCTGTATCCCGCGAATTCAATTTACGCAAAATCCAAGAATGGGCAGATGCAGAACAGAAAATTGAAGTGAATTATGCTGATCATTCGGAAAAAATAATTCGGCTGATTTTAGAGTTTAGCTCATCCGAACACTTTGTTCATAATGAAATAAATCTTCCGGATCCAGTTGTGATTTGATTTGTTGAAGTTTTGCATAATTCTTTCCATAATAAGCATTCTCCCAATCCGGGAAATTGATATCGGGATAGTTTCGGTATTGAGCTTTGATGCCTGCCGAATGAAATAGCTCTTGGATTTCTTCGAATTTATCCAAAAAAGATTTTTCCTGTGAAGCATTGTCCCAGTAAGACTGTAATTCGCTTAAATAGGGGAAATTTCTGTGCGGATAAGCCGCATCTTTTTCAAATTCCGGATTTTGGATTTCACCGCCCAATGTATTGATTTGATAAATCATGCCGGATTTGGAAATGACTTTTTCAAAAACTTGGGGCAGTATATTTTCAATGTCTTCGATTCCATTATAAAGTCCGGCCGAAGCATTTTTAAAATACAAAGGATCTTTTCTTCCATAATAGCGCTTTAAAGCCGATGCTAAATTTTGATTATAAGTGGGTTTAAATTCGTCAGCTAAATTTTTCAATTCTGAAAAAGTAGATTCAAATTGGGCGGAATGATTTTGATAATTCGTAATCAAAACCGTTAAGGTTTTTCCGTTTAGCACAAAGGCAGAAAACGCTTCATTTCGTAAATCTGAAGTAAAAGAAAACCAAGCCTTGATCAATTGCATAAACCGATCAACATTTAAGTTCCGAAATTTCAAACGATAGGAACTAAAAGAATCGGGAGCTGTATGTGTTTTAAATTCCAACTCCGTCACCACTCCGAAATTACCGTTTCCACCGCCGCGACAAGCCCAGATCAAATCCGGATTTTCATCGGAATCCTGAATTTTGGCGTTTCCGTCCACCATTTGAATTCTGGTCAGATTATCACAAGTCAAACCATATTTCCGGCTGAAAAAACCATAACCTCCACCCAAAGCCAGACCGGCAATTCCAACTGTTCCGCAGGAACCGGCCGGAATAATTCGTTTTTTGGGCAAAAAATCGGCATAAATTTCCTGAAGCAAACACGCAGGTTGCAGTATTACTTTTTCAGCATCCAACCATTTGATTTGGTTCATGTTAGATAAATTGACAAGCAAATTGTCCTGTCCACAAGAAAATGATTCAAAACTATGTCCGCCGCTTTTTACAGATACTTTCAGATTTTCAGTTTTGGCTTTTTGAACAGCTGCCTGAACACCGATGGCCGTAAAACAAATGGCTATGATTTTTGGAAGACGATCAAAACGCTTGTTGAATCCTTTTCTTAATTCGTCAAATTTTTCATCGTTCCGATTGAGAAAAATTACATCCTGATCGGTAAAATTGATTTTTTCATTGGGTGAAGGCTTCAAATCTGAATTGGAATTTTCAGTAATTTCCTGAACGGATTCTTCTTTTTTGGGCTCATAACATTGCCAAAAAATAAATCCTATGCTTCCTAATCCGGCTAATTTGATGAATTCTCTTTTTGTAAAATTCTTTTGAATCATAATTAAAACAATTGTGTTCTAAATTATGAAAATGAATTGGAAACTTTTAATTTTCTTAATACAACCCCGCTTCACTCGCAAAATAAATCGTGGGAATATGAATGGTCAGCCCAAATTTGATTCCGTCAAAAGAAGTGTATTTATGATCGGCAAACTGAAAAGAATACCCAACGTTGGCTTCCACTATTCCGGCCAGGGCGATTCCGATTTCAGGTGTGACATTCCAGGGTGAAATATTTACCCGTGCCGAATAAAAAGTGCTATTGACATATTCGCGGTAAGGATCGATTCGGTTTTTCAATTTTTGGCTGTTGAATTGATAACCGATTCCCAGTTCGGGAACCACCACAAATTTATCTTTGAAATAGGCCATGTTGGCTGTTGCGCTCAGGTCGATTAAATTCCCGTTGGGCTGGGTGAGATAGACTTCCGGGCCGAGTTTGAAATAATTTCCGTTGAGATTGGTATAGCCGACATTGACCAATAAGTGACTCATCAGACCTCCTTTTTCTTGTGCATTTGTGACTCCAAAAACACAAATCATCATCAAAATTCCCAGAATCTTTTTCACCTGCCAAATATATAAAAAACGGCACAACCTTTTGAGCTGTGCCGAACCTAAAACTATGAAAACTTAATCGGGTTAGTCCAGTGTAAATCCTCTCGTATAGATTCTACCATACGGATCCACATAACTGACGGAAACTTTTCCTTTATGGGACTTAAGTATTTTTTCTATATCACCTTGATTACTTACTTCTTTGTCGTTCACTTTCAAAATGATAAAGTTTTCACCGATTCCTATACCTCCTAATTTACTGTTGGGTTCCAATTTTTTAACCATCACACCGTAATCAATCCCGAAACTCACTTTCTGACGATCGGTCAACGGTTCAAATTCAGCTCCCAATTTTTCCGTAACAGTCAAATCGGATAGCGAACGCTTCGATGTATTTCCTTTTTGGTCCCGTAAGGTAACCGTATATTCTTTCTCTTTACCGTCGCGCAAAACTTTTACATTCACATTATCACCCGGATATTTACTTCCGATTGCAAATGATAATTTCCCGAAACTTGTCACTTTTTGACCGTCAACTTCTGTAATGATGTCCCCTTTACGGATTCCGGCATCCTGCGCTCCACCGTTATCAGTAACGGTTTGAACCAAAATTCCCGGTTGATTTTTAAGGTTGGTTCCCATTTCGCGGTTGTATTGTTTGATTCTGTATTCGTCATTCAAATCCATTCCTTCGATTCCCAAATAACCTCGCTGAACCAAACCATATTTCTTGATATCTTCCACTACTTTTTTCACCAAATTGGAAGGAACCGCAAAACCATAACCTACATAACTTCCTGTTTGTGAGGAAATAGCCGTATTGATTCCTACTAAATCACCATTGGAATTGACCAAAGCACCTCCGCTGTTTCCGGGATTAATAGCCGCATCTGTTTGGATGAAGGACTCAATAGGATTGGATGCATTTCTACGTAAAATATCTATGCTTCTTCCTTTAGCTGAAACAATTCCGGCCGTAACCGTCGAATTCAATCCAAACGGATTCCCAACCGCCAAAACCCAATCACCTACATTGATCGCATCTGAATCCACAAATTTGATAAATGGCAATCCTTTTTCTTCTATTTTTAACAAAGCAATGTCCGTATTGGGATCCGTCCCTATTAATTCCGCAGAATAGGATTTCTGATTGTTCAATACCACTTCGATTTTATCCGAACCTTTGATCACATGATTATTGGTAACGATATAACCATCTTCCGAAATAATCACTCCGGAACCTTGTCCCGTAGGCAAATCAGGATCTCTTTCCTGTTGAGGAAATCCAAAGAAATACTCAAAAGGATCGTTCATACGCTGATTTCGGCTTTGACTTGAAAAATTATTGATGCTTACCACGGCATTTATCGTTTTCTGCGAAGCATCCACAAAATCAGGCGTTGTTAAGGCATAATTTCCTTTATAATCCACAAAGGAAAAAGCGCCATTGTTTTTATCACCTACTGCTGAAGTAATAATATTTCCTTCTGCGTCGGATCCTACATATTTCATTCCGACCAATGCAAAAGTTGCACTAAAAAGTCCAACCATTACGTATCCTAAATATTTTTTCATAAGTTATTTGACTTGGAGTTCAACTTTATTGATTTATTAAAACGACTCAAATTTCCGTTATTAAAATCGGGCTTACAAGTGGTTTAACGCGGATTTAACAAAAATTATCAATACTTTAGACATCCAATGCACAAACTACATTCCAAACTAAATTGGTCTGTCAAAATTTCATAAATTTGTGCAAAATTCCGCTTTTGAAAATTCCATTTTATAAATATCAAGGCGCCGGCAATGATTTTGTGATGGTCGATGACCGCTCCGCAACTTTTCCACAAAACGAAAGACAAATTCAGTTGATATGTGACCGTCATTTCGGAGTAGGCGCAGACGGATTGATTCTACTGCAAAATGACCAGAATTCCGATTTTAAAATGGTGTATTTTAATTCTGATGGAAAACAAAGCACCATGTGCGGAAACGGTGGAAGATGCATCGTCCGTTTTGCCGAGTATTTGGGGTTGATTCAAAAGCAAACCCGTTTTCAAGCCATAGACGGAATACACGAAGCGATTCTCGATCAGAACATTGTTCAATTAAAAATGTCCAATGTGCCGAAAATTCAAGTGTTTGAAAATCATATATTTATCAACACAGGATCACCACATCATGTGGAATTTGTAGAAAATCTGGATGAAATAGACGTAAAGAATTACGGAAAACAAATTCGATTTGGTTCTCCTTATTTTGAAGAAGGCTCCAACGTCAATTTCGTGAAAATCATTTCCAGCGATTCTCTGAAAATCAGAACTTACGAACGGGGTGTGGAAGACGAAACCCTGGCCTGTGGAACCGGAATTACAGCGGCTGCATTGGCTGCTTTTGAAGCGGGAAAAATTGCTGCAAATGAGGTTCATGTTTCCGCTCTGGGTGGAGAATTGAAAGTGAAATTTGAAAAAAATAATTCGGGCGGATATGAAAATGTTTGGTTGATCGGACCTGCCGAATTCGTTTTTGGTGGGGAATTTGATTTAAATTTTTAACTAATGAATTTAAAAATGAACAAATTTTTTTCCATTTGGTTATGCTTTTTTTTCATCCTATTTTCTCTTTCAAGTTGTACATTTTTTGAAGGATCAAAATCCAATGTGACAGAAGACGGATTTCTATATGTACCTACCGGAGCCGATTTCCAAACGGTAATGGATTCTTTATCGGGGAAATTAGACAATAAAGAAAGTTTTGAAAAATATGCCGAATCCAAAGAGTATCCGGCGCAAATAAAATCCGGAAAATATAAATTGGTCAAAGGTGAAACGAACCGGTCTTTGATCCAAAAGTTAATTTCGGGAAATCAGGAAGAAGTCAGTTTGATGATCCGAAACGAACCTACGATTTTTCATCTTGCCGGTTCGGTTTCAAAAAAAATTGAAGCGGATTCCGCTCAGATTGTTCAATCCATTGTGAATTGGGCAAAACAAAAAGATCCGGATTTAACAGCCGAAACCGTGAAAATGTATTTCATTCCCAATACTTATAATTATTACTGGAATACGTCAGGAGATAAATTCGTGGAAAAAATGATGGCCGAATTTGACAAAGTCTGGACGGAAGAACGCGCGCAAAAAGCCGAAGCCATGAATTTCACGCCTTTACAGGTGTTTACGCTTGCATCCATCGTTCAACTGGAAGCTTCCAAAACGGACGAACAACCCAAAGTTGCGCAGGCATATTTAAATCGGTTGGCCAAAAATATGCGACTGGAAGCCGATCCGACTTCCATTTATGCCTATAAACTTCAAAACGGATTCAACCAAAAAATCCAGCGCGTGTATTATGGGCATTTGGCGACGCCGTCTGATTATAATACATATCGGGTAAAAGGATTGCCGCCGGCACCGATTTGTTTGCCCAATATGACGGCTGTGGATGCCGTTTTAAATCCCGATGGGCATGATTTTATTTATTTTTGTGCAGATCCGGACCGCCCGGGTTATCATAATTTTACCAATGATTTTGCGGAGCATGAACGAAATGCTGAAAAATACAGTAAGTGGCTGGAAGAAAAAGGAATAAAATAATTAAGTAGAATGAAAACTTTGGTTATTCTTTTCTATTTGTAGTTTTCAATTTCAGCAGTAGCGCAGAAACCCAAATGCTAAAAAATCAAAGAGTGCGAATTCACCTATTTTGAATCCGACATGTCGGACAGCGCAATAAATGAATTGGAAAGGCAGTGTGCAAACCGGATTGAATCCTTTTTTTCAAGGTGCGGAAACCTCAAAAGTCATTTGGAAATCGGATTGTGAATATGAGTGGGTTTATGCGAAATCGAAGGTATTTCGGTTTTCCATGGATGAAAGTATAGGCGATTCTGTTCCTTGCCACATTTTAGATATCTATGGAAAAGATGCTTTTAAAGTTGATGCGAAATCTGACTCTAAAGATCCCGAAGAATTTTCATGATAACAAGGGTCGGTGCTACTCCACCCTAACCCTGATGGGTTGGGACAAATACGAAGTTCCAATCGGTTGATAATTTAAGCCCAGACAAGCTTTGAATTCTCCTTTTTGGTCAATGTTTTTGAAATGGATTTCTAATTTTTCTGTTTCACCGGGTTTCAAAATCAATTCTTCCAGAGGAATTTGAACTTTATATTCGATTTCGTATTGCAAATCCTTATAATAATTGATGTTCAATTGAAAATCGGAATTTCCACCAATTGAAATCGCCTGATTTTGGTGATTCTTTATTTTAATTTCCAATTCAATTTCGCCACCGCTTTGGGCATTTAAAACTTCAATCGTTTGTATCTCAATCCCGTCAAACGGCTGATAATTAGGTATTTTTTTAAAGAAATAATCCCGGTTTTTGTATCCTACAAATGAATTTTCAGACTTCACCCATGGCGAAATATAGGTCACTGCTTTTCCATATAATTCTTCTTCCCAACCCCAAAGACTCAACTGGCTTTTACGGTTTCCAAGTGTCCTGTGTACCGCAACTATTTGTTCAGGATTATAAAATTTATAGACCGATGCTTCCTGATATTTTTCAAAAACGGCCCATTCAGGATCAAACTTTTCAACCCTGTCCGCGAAATTTTTATTTTTTTCAAATGGAGAAATCCCGGGCAGAATCAAGAGAATTCTCAATAAAAAAATGATCCCCAAACTGATGAGACTCCCAGTCAAAATCCATTTCAAATTTCCTTGATTCTCATAATGAAAATAAACCAGCAAACCCATTGAGATAAAACTGATTAAAAGCCATTGTGGCTGAACATTGTCTTTGAAAATCGAAAAGAAAAAGAAAATTCCCGGCAAAATGCAAAGCCAGAAAATAGATTTCTCAAAAGGATTTTTGGCTTTAAAAGCCATAATGGATTTCCAAATAAAATAACTCAGAAACGGAGCTGCGCCCAGAAAATAAATTCCCAAATAATTGACTAATTTCCGGAATTCAAAATGCTCATCGGCACTTCTTTCCATAAAATGATAACGAACAGGAATGAAATCGTTTTGGAACAACCAAATAAAATGCGGCAAATACAAAATCAAACTTCCTAAAACCGCCAGATAAAACTTCGGATTTCGCCACCAGATTTTGAAAATCGGCAATAAGGAAAACAAAATCAACAATATCCCGTGGTATTTGCTGTACATCAATCCTGCAATGGAAACTGCCAGCATGAAAGTAGCTTTATTTGAATTGCCTTTCAAAAATTTCTTCAGCGAAAACAAATAAAAAAGGGTAAAAAATAACAAAGGAGCGTCCGGTGTGGTCAGAAAACCAAAAACTTGAAATACCAGTAATGAACCGATGATTCCGTAAAATAATTTAATTTGATTTTGGGTTTTGGGATTCAGGATTTCCCAAAGAAAAAACAAACTGAAAGAATTAAAAATAACAGTCAACAACCTGACTCCCAATTCGTTTTGAAATATTTTATATCCGACCGAAATCCACCAGGCCACCATGGGCGGATGATCAAAATAACCCCAATCCAAATGCTGTGACCAAAGCCAATAATAAGCCTCATCTTCCGAAATCGGCGTAAAAAAAGCTTGTATCAAATTGATCACAAACAAAATCAGAATTCCGTAAATAAGTCGTTTGTCCGGCACTTTAGATTTAATTACTACAAAATAAAAGGATTTTTTGTAAATCTACGTTATTCTGACCTTTGAGGTTTTGGGAACAATTTCTTTTTATATTTGATTCATGACTTTTAAATCCAAAGAAAGCCGACTGCTCATCATACTGGCAACCTTTTTTGTTGCCAACACGGTTTTATCGGAATTCATAGGGGTAAAGATTTTTTCGGTTGAAAAAACACTAGGTTTCCACCCGGTCAACTGGAAATTGTTTGGGGTGGAAAATCTTTCTCTCAACATGTCCGCCGGAAGTTTGACCTGGCCTTTGGTGTTTATCATGACCGATATCATCAACGAATATTTCGGTGTAAAACAAGTTCGGTTTCTTTCTATTTTGACGGCCATTTTGGTTTTGTTTCTGTTTGGGATGACATGGATTTCGATTCAGGTTACGCCTTCCGATTTCTGGCAGATACAAGAAGTGGAGGGTGAAAACATCAAAATGGATCTGGCATACAATAAAGTATTTGGGCAGGGAATGTGGATTATTTTTGGTTCATTAACTGCTTTTATTTTGGGGCAGATTTTGGATGTTTCCATTTTCCATCGCATCAAAAAATGGACGGGAGAGAAAGCGCTTTGGTTACGTGCGACGGGGTCGACAGTTGTTTCACAACTCATCGATTCTTTTGTCGTGGCATTTATTGCGTTTTACCTCAATCCTGCGTATGATTGGACCTGGCAAACGGTTTTGGCGATTTGTCTGGTGGGTTATGCCTATAAATTTACGGTGGCGGTTCTGGTTACGCCTTTGTTGTATTTAATTCACAAAATCGTGGATCATTATTTAGGAAAAGAATTATCTGAAAAACTATTGGAAGAAGCGCAGAATCCTTCGCCAGGCTCAGGATGACATTTTTAAATTAGAGAATTTCTCCAAAAGTCAGCAGGTTATTGTCCGGATCAAGCAGATGAAATTCTTTCATCCCCCAAGGTGTTTCTTTTAAATTTCCATGCGGATGAATAGCTATTTTGCGGTCGAGCATTTCCTGATAAAGTTTTTCGATTTCGTTTACCCGTATGTAAACCTGTCCATCATTTTCTTTTGGATTCAATTCATTGAAAAGAAAAAAATGAATCTCAATGTTGTCTTTTTTTACCATTAAATAATCCGGAAATTCATCACTTCCAAACTGTTCAAATCCCAATTGATTCAGATAATAATCCTTGGTCGCAGATTTATCACGCATCGGAAGTTTCGGGCAAATGGATTGGAGCATAAATCTTAGATTCAACTTTCAAATTTATGACTTCTTTTTATAACTTAAATCCTTATAATCATGATAGGAACGGATTCCTGTCATCTCTGTTTGTTCCGGTTTCTTTTTCAGCCAATTTTTCACGCGGTTATAATCGAGATAATAATTGATCCGGATGGAAAAACTATTCAGTTGTGGCTGATTAAACAAATAATCAAAATTATCACGGAAACTCACACCGGAAATTTCGTCATATCCTTCAATCGAATTGCGGTAAAGCAGTGAAAGCTGGCTGCCCGGTGCAAACCACCAACTGAACCGTAAATCGATGTTCCAGCTGTTATAGGTTGCATTGTGATTTTCTGTATAAGAATCATTGGGTGTCAACTCACCATTTTCTTCCAGCGTAAAGAATTTCTGATAAGTAACATCTGTATAATAATGCCGGAAAGCTAGATTCAACGCCATCTTTTCATTGAAAATATATTGAGATTCAAGTGAGGTTTCCACCGTATTTCTGTCTCGTTCGCCAAAGAAAATATCGGTACCATTGTAGGAAACAAATCCTTGTTCTTTATTGGAAAACGTAGTTTGGGTAAACAAATAAAGCTTCCATTTGTCTGAGACGCGGAATCTTGGCGAAAATTCCACCAAAAATCTTTCTCTTCCCGGCTGTTCATATGCGCAAAAATCCAGTGTCATATCCAGCGCCAATCTTTTCCGATAATCCGTAGAAATCCAAACCCAAGGGTTGTAATATGCCGGAACCTCAACATGACGACCTTCGACTCGGGGTTCATAAATATCATTCCATTTAAACGGAATAAATTCATATCCGCCGCCAAAAGCAAAGAATTTTTTGGTTGTAAAGTTCGAATTAAAGTTAAACACAAAATTATTGTACAAATCAGGCACAAGTCTTCGGTTATAATTCAGGTTGAAGTTCAAGTTGATATTGTTAAAATTTCCTTTAGGTTGTAAAAGCCGATAGCCGTAATACCCATAGTAATTGATATAATTTGTTTGACCGGTATAACCCAAATCATTGATATTATAATCTTTTGTTCTGAAGAATAAACTAGCTTGTAACCTGTGTTTTCCGCTGATTTTTGCTACCGCGGCCGTTCCTTCATATCCAAAAATATCCTCTTCTTTTTTCACCCAACTCATTTCGGCATCGCCCCAATAATTCCATGTATTTTTTTTATTGGTCAAATCGAAATAAAGACCGGAAACATTGGCATCACGGTGATTTCCTTCGCGCAAAGTATTGGTATTCACAAATGAAATCGAATTATTCTGACCAAATCGCTGATCCAGAACCAAAACATTATAATTCGTCAAAGGTTCCACCAATTCTTTTCGGGTCTGACCGGTTTCAGTATCCCGGATTTTGGCATAGGTTTTTTCGGTAACGGCATTGAAAATCCCGATTCCCAGATTTTTCCCTGTTCGTCCCGAAACTTTTAAAGCATTGATTAAATCCACTTTGGCTGGAAATTCAATGATTTTTTCGGTGTCCGTTAAATTGGGATAAAGCCCCGGTTTTCCACCGACCCTGCGCGAATAAAACAAATTTCCTTTACTGAACAATTCGGTTCCTTCCGTAAAAAACGGCCGTTGTTCCGCATACTGGACTTCAAAAGCCGAAAGATTTAAAACCGAAGGGTCGAATTTGGTTTGCCCGAAATCCGGAATCAAAATCATATCCAGCGTAAAAGCATCATTGATACCGTACTTCAAATCCATTCCGCCATTGAACACAAATTCAGATTCTCCGTCATAATTATTCAGATAGCCCGATAAATAAGGCTGAAATGAAAGCCGTGTGGGCGGATCAATGTTTTGAATGCCGTGGATTTCTCCGTCATAAATGGAAAATGCACCCTTTGTATTGTCCACAAAATTCCAACTAAACCTTTTGCGGTCGCGTCTGAATTCCCGCTCCATCTGCAATCCCCAAACTTGAATGTCTTTTTCCGGAAATCGGATTTCCGAATACGGAATAAACATTTCGGCAACCCAACCGTCCGAATTGATTTTTACATCGCTGTACCAAACCCCATTCCAGGAAGCATCCTCGTTTCCATTGGTCATTTTCGCATCATACTGAACCCCGGCAGCCGTTACGATAAATTGTAAACTTTGCTGGCGGTCGTTGTATCCGTTGAGTAAAATGAAAAAGAAATCATCATTACCGATTCCGTCGCGTTCGGTCAGTTCTTTCAGGATTTTATCGGGTTCGGGATCAGACATACTGGCACCGAAATAAATGCCGCGATCGTCATAAACCACCTTCACTTCTGTCCGAAGGCTGTCGGGAATCGGTTTTCCGTTATTGGGCTGTCGCTCCACAAAACCATCAGCAACCGGAGCGTTCTGCCAAGCCAAATCATCCAGCACTCCATCAATTTTGGGCGATTCCAAAACTTTGACCAGTTGGATTTTCTTTCTGGAAATGGAATCAAATTCTTGTGCATTTACAAAAAGACCAATAAGCAGGGTAGTGATAAACACAGAAATTCGGACAATGAGGATCATAGCGATACTTTATTTCTTAAAAGACGAAGTAAAATTTGATTTGTTACAGATTATTTAAAATAAAATTGATATGTCAATTAAAAATTTAGAGAATCTATACTTTCAGAAAGCGTCATAAGGTTTTAAACACTTAATTAAATTTGTAATTTCGTTTGAATAGATTTAATCCGAAATTATATTTCAAACATGAAAAACTTTAACCTGCTTTCTCTCCTGTTATTTTTAAACATTCTTTTATCTTGTTCTGCAATAAAGGTTGACAATGGTTCTAATAAATCCAAAATCAAAAAAATAACGGAGGCGATGTATATTCAAGGCAACAGAGAAGAATTGAATCGTGAAAATATTCTCAAAGATCATATTTCGCAAATAGAATTTTTTAACACGATGGGTTCTTTGATTGAGTCTCAAAAATTTGGAATTGACGGTCAATTAACAAAAAAATCGATTTTTCAGTTTGATGGGAATAATAATTTCATCAAGGGTTTTGATTTTTGGGACAATAAAGCTCAGGATCAATATTGGATAAATAAGGAGCATAAAAAAACCCGAACTGAAAATCATTATTTCAATTCGAAAGACAATTTAATCGCTATAGAATTTATTTCCTTTGATTCCAAAGGAAATAAAATTGAGGAATTTAAAAAGACGCCAAATGGAGACACGATCATCTGGAATCAAATTTCATATAATTCTAAAAATCAAATCACTAAACTTACAAGATTGCAGGGAAACAAAATGGAAACCCGTAATTACCAATACGATAAAAGCGGATTGAAATATGAATTCAGTGTGGAAGAAAATGGAAAAGTAATCATAAAAATCGAAAATGAATTAGATGAACATCAAAATTTAATTTATATCAAAACAACAAATTACGACATTGATGAAACACATGAAACCAAGATAGAATACATCTATGATAAGTTTGGCAATTGGATTACTAAAAAAAGTTCAACCAATGGAAAATTAAAAATGATTTGGGAAAGAGAGATTGAATATTTCCAGTGAATCATTCCTGACCAAAATCAATCGGATTAAATAGTTAAAATCCAATAGAATTCTTACTTTTGCGCTACCAAATTTTATTATAATGAATCTTCACGAATACCAAGGAAAAGAAATCTTAAACAAATATGGTGTTAAAATCCAAAGAGGGATTGTCGCTACCACTCCGGAAGAAGCAGTTGAAGCTGCAAAAAAAATGACGGAATTAAACGGAAATGAAGGATGGGTGGTAAAAGCCCAGGTTCATGCCGGAGGCCGTGGAAAAGGAGGAGGAGTAAAATTCTCTCCGACTATGGAAAAGTTGAAAGAAAATGCCCAGAACATCATCGGGATGCAATTGGTAACACCACAGACTTCTGCCGAAGGTAAAAAAGTGCATCAGGTTTTAATCGCTGAGGATGTTTATTATCCGGGCGAAACAGAAACGGAAGAATTCTATGTTTCGGTTTTGTTGAACCGCGCAAAAGGGGTGAATATGATCATGTATTCGACTGAAGGTGGAATGGACATCGAAACCGTAGCGGAAGAAACACCTGAAAAAATATTTTTGGAAGAAGTAGATCCTGCTGTTGGATTACAAGGATTCCAAGCGCGTAAAATCGCTTTCAATCTGGGATTGAGCGGTGCTGCTTTTAAAGACGGCGTGAAATTCATCGACGCGCTTTACAAAGCTTTTGTCGGAATCGATGCTTCTTTGTTTGAAATCAATCCGGTTTTAAAAACATCGGACAACCAAATCATGGCTGTGGATGCCAAAGTTACGCTTGACGACAATTCGCTTTTCCGTCATCCTGATTTGGCTGCGTTGAGAGATACGAGAGAAGAAGATGCAACGGAAGTGGAAGCCGATGCTGCAGGACTGAATTTTGTGAAACTGGACGGAAACGTCGGATGTATGGTAAACGGAGCCGGATTGGCGATGGCTACCATGGACATCATCAAATTGTCCGGTGGAAATCCTGCGAACTTTTTGGATGTAGGTGGAACGGCTGACGCTGAACGCGTAGAAAAAGCATTCCGAATCATCTTAAAAGATCCGAACGTGAAAGCCATTTTGGTCAATATTTTTGGAGGAATCGTTCGTTGTGACCGTGTGGCACAAGGAATTTTGGATGCTTACAAAAACATGGGTGACGCCATACAGGTGCCGATCATCGTTCGTTTACAAGGAACCAATGCCGAAATCGCCAAACAAATGATTGACGATTCAGGATTGAAAGTTCTTTCTGCCATTACGCTTCAGGAAGCAGCTGACCGCGTGAAAGAAGTGGTAGCTTAATGTTGTTTAAAGTATAATTGTATATTGTAGAATGTACAATTAAAACATAGAAAAGAGGATTCAGATTTGAATCCTTTTTTTATTGGATAACTTTATACACTTTGTGAAAAAACATCTGTAATTTGTGGTTTGATAAATCCTAAATCCTATTATTTTTACAAACCCAAAACAAGTACATTTTACTGAAATACATTATACAATTAAAATGAAAGACCCAAAAAGTTTAACTTCCGTAGCCGAATTTCACAAAACCTTTCAACATCCGATTTTGGAATCTCCACAGATTCCTTCGGAAGCAAGATGCAAGTTACGCGTCTCCTTGATCGCTGAAGAATTGGAAGAATTGGAAGAAGCCATCCAAGACAAAGACCTGGTCGAAATCGCGGATGCGCTTTGTGATATCCAATACGTTTTGTCCGGCGCGATTCTCGAATTTGGCATGAAAGATAAATTCTCCGAATTATTTGACGAAGTGCAGCGTTCCAATATGAGCAAAGCCTGCAAATCGGTTGAGGAAGCGGAAGCCACGATGAAACATTATTTCGATAAAGACGGAACCGAAAGCTACTACAAAGAAGTGGACGGATTGTTTCTGGTTTTCAGAAAAGAAGATGATAAAACCTTGAAATCGGTGAATTATTCGCCGGCCGATTTGAAGTCGATTTTGGAGAATTCCCCAACATAAATCAATGAAATATTTTCTGACCATCTCGTTCATTTTTTCGGCACTCATTTGTTTCTCACAGGAACAAAATGATAAAGAACCTTGTCCAAGCGTTTTCAAAAATAATTTCAAACGAATTCTCGTAGATAAATTTGAATCTGTAGTCGGAAAAGACACCATTATCCTAACCGAAGTCAAATACGAATGTACTCACAGTGCTTTGTACACGCATAAACTGATGTTTGATAAATTCGGCAAATGGCATAAAAGCGTTTCTCACGAAGGCAAAACCACGCCCAGTCTCATTTGGGAAAATGTTCAATTGTTTCCGGACAACTCAAAAAAATACACGGTTATCAGTTCGGGTGAAGAATCCTGGAAATACATTTATGCCGGTGTGACGGTATTGGATGAATCAGGCAATGATGTTCTGGCTGAAGATTCGGCTGAACGTCAAAAACTGATTGATTACTTCAAAAAATTAATCAGAAAAAACAAAGACAGAAATGCGTCTTTTTATGAAGTTTATTCTACCCTGAAAGAAGGAAAAAGATTTTAGAATTTCGAAACAATTATTCATAAAAATTGCCCTTGTCTCCAAGGGCAACATAACCAACCTCTAAACCAAATTAATCAACATTATCATGTAGAAAATTGTTCGGTCTTATTTTCGTTTCATTATTACTGTCTTTACTGACGATGAAATCTGATGGCGAATTATCTTCCCGCTCGCTCAAATCCAATCCTTGTCTTTTATACGCCGGAATGTTTTCCACTTCATCCAGCGATTTACTCTGAAGCGTATTTTTGAATTTATAATTGAATTGTTTCAATCTCGCTCTGCGCTCTTCTATGGCTTGTGAAAGCGATTGGGAAATAGGTGAATCAAAAGGATCTTCTGCCTCTACCTCTTTTTCAACTTCTTTTTTCACTTCCGGTTTTGCCGTTTGTGTTGCCGCAATCGGTTTTTCCAATTCAAGCGGTTCCTCATCAAAATCATCATCCAAAGTGAACATGATGGTTTGCGGGAATTCATCCTCTTCTATTTCCTGAGATTGAACATCCTCGATTTCTTCTTCAGCTTCAAAAACGATTTCTTCTTCCTTTTCTTCTACAAACAAGGGTTGTTGAACATCCTTTTTCAATTGTGGCTCCCAGCTTTCTTCCACTTCTTTTGCTTGTGGTTTTTCTTCTATGTCATCCAGGAAGAATTTGATTTCCTGTGTTTTTTCTTCAATCTTTTCTTTTTTTTCAGAAATTTCCTCTTCCGTCATTTTCTTAACGCGAACCGGAATCGGTGTTTCGCTCGAAAGTTTTTGGACCAATGGTTGTTCTTCTTCCAATCGGTGGAATACTTTTTCCTCTTCACGGCCGGTGAAAACCTGGTCTTCCATCGGAAAACCCGTTGCCACAACGGTAACGCTAATTTTATCTCCCAACGATAAATCCTCACCGACACCCATGATGATGTTGGCGTGGTTTCCGGCTTCGAATTGGATGTGTTCGTTGATGATTCCGATTTCGTCCATCGTTACTTCATTCTCACCTGAAACGATCAGCAACAATACATTTTGCGCGCCGGTGATTTTATTGTTGTTCAATAAAGGAGAATCCAAAGCTGAATTGATCGCATCCTTTGCTTTATTCTCACCGCTCGCAATTCCGGTTCCCATGATGGCTGTTCCGGAATCGGCCAATACCGTTCTCGCATCACGTAAATCGATGTTGGTTGCATAATGTTTGGAGATGACTTCCGCAATTCCTTTGGCAGCTGTTGTCAACACCTCATCGGCTTTGGCAAAACTCGCTTTGTATCCGAGGTTTCCGTATAATTCGCGTAGCTTATCATTATTAATTACGATCAAAGAATCGACATTTTTTTGTAATTTTTCAATTCCTCTTTCTGCTTGTTCCAAACGCATTTTTCCTTCAAAATAAAAAGGTGCAGTTACGATCCCAACCGTCAAAATCCCCAATTCTTTGGAAATTCCGGCGATGATGGGAGCAGCACCCGTACCGGTTCCTCCGCCCATTCCGGCCGTGATAAAAACCATTTTGGTATTGGTGTCAAGAAATTTTTTGATATCGTCTATGCTTTCCAGAGCAGCTTGTTCTCCTACTTCAGGATTTGCTCCGGCTCCCATTCCTTCTGTTGTAGATTGGCCTAATTGAATGCGATTGGGGACAGGACTATTATTCAAAGCTTGTGCATCTGTATTACAAATCACAAAATCCACTCCTTCTATTCCCTGTTGATACATGTGATTGACCGCATTGCTTCCACCGCCACCTACGCCTATCACCTTGATGGATGATGACCGCTGTTTGGGTAAGTCAAACATAAAATCTCCGCTACTCATATCTTTAATTTTTTGGTTCAATTTTTTAGTTATTCGGTTTCATTGATCATTTGGATAAATTTATCCGTCCATTTTGTAAAGACCGATGGTCCTTTTGGTTTTTTTACTTTTGAAACCGGATGTTTTTTTGGTTTTTCCTGTTTGTCGTTGTCCAATAGTGATCCGACTTCAACTGTTTCATTTCCTGATTCTTGTGCTGTTTCCTCTTCACCATTCATCACCTGCATGACTTCTTCTTCATAGATTTCATCCAAGTTTTCTTCCAGTTTCTCCAAACCTTTCATCAATAGCCCTACAGAAGTGGCGTATTCAGGCCCGGAAAGTTCGTCAACCATTTCTCCCACTATGTGTTCGTTTGAAAAACCGATGCGTACATCCATTCCGGTAAGGTATTCGGTCAGTTGTCGTATGTGTTTCAATTTGGAACCACCACCGGTCATCACCACTCCGGCGATCAGCTTTTTCTTTTGTTCTTCACAACCATAATGTTTCAACTCCAGATAACTCTGTTCCAGAATTTCCTGAATTCTCGCATGGATGATTTGGGAAAGACGCTTAAGCGAAATTTCCTTTGGATCACGACCACGCAATCCCGGGATGGAAACGATTTCCGATTCTTTGTTTTCGCCCGGCCATGCTGATCCGAATTTTTCTTTTAATAATTCCGCTTGCCGCTCGATGATGGAACAACCCACTTTTATGTCTTCCGTGATTACGTTTCCGCCAAAAGGAATGACAGAAGTGTGACGGATCATATTGTCCTTAAAAACAGCAATGTCAGTCGTTCCGCCTCCTATGTCTATCAACGCCACTCCGGCTTCTTTTTCTTCTTTGCTCAGTGCAGCATCAGAGGAAGCTATCGGTTCCAGCGTAATTCCGGCCAGGTTCAATCCGGCATTTTTTACACATCGGGCAATATTTTTGATCGAAGTTACTTGTCCAACTACCACATGAAAATTGGCTTCCAAACGACTTCCATACATACCCATAGGTTCTGTGATTTCACCTTCACTGTCCACTTTGAAATCCTGTGGCAACACATGAATGATTTCCTCGCCCGGCAACATGACCAATTTGTACACTTGGTTCACTAACTTTTTCAAATCATTTTCATCAATGACGTCTTCGTAATTTGGCCGGGTGATGTAATCGCTGTGCTGAAGAGAGCGGATGTGCTGTCCGGCAATACCGACAGTCACGTCCGTGATTTTATAGCCGGAAATTGCTTCTGCTTCTGAAATCGCTTCTTTAATGGAATTAACCGTTTGGGTAATATTATTCACGACACCCCTGTGTACGCCCAGGCTTTTGGCCTTTCCTACGCCCAAAATTTCTATTTTACCATGTTCATTTTTACGACCTACCATGGCTACAATTTTGGTGGTCCCTATGTCCAAGCCTACGGCTATTCCTCTAGTGTTTTTCATCGTTAATTCTTTTGGTTGCTACAATTTGGTTATTAAATTTTAGGTTGATGCGCTCGTAATAATTCAGACCGACCTTCCCGAGAAATTGATCATAAAACAATTTCAATTTCTCAAATTTTGATTCGAAATTTTTTAATTCACCAAATTCAATGACGTAATCACCTTTGTTTACCAACAAAATAAACGAATTTGGCTTTTCTTTTTTAACAGCAATAATGTGTTTTTTCAACAACTTATCAGCCGATATAAACCTAGTCAAGGAACGCAATCCCTCGTAATCTTCTTCATCAATTTCCCCGCCTATCAATAAAACTTCAGCCGAATACAAGGTGGAGAGTGGCATTTTGGTCAGATCATCTGATAAATAATATTCGTCCACACCGGTATTGATACGGGCTACGGGTGTTTCTTGGAGGATTTTTACTTTTAATTCTCCATTTATATCTTGAAAAACTTCTGACTTTTTTATAAATGAATTTCGATCCAATATATTTTCAATCTGATCCACTTCCATGTTTCCAAGCGCTACTTCACTGATGCGAATTTGCTTTCCGTCCAATACTTTTCTGACCAAACTATCATTGACAAAAAACTTTCCCGACTCATGATCTACCTTAATTTTTACATCGGTCACGGGTTTACATCCATGTCTTCTGGCAGAAAAACTCACCAAAAAGATCAGGATCGCAGCTCCCAAAACAGTTTTTAACAAAGTCCATTTAGTTCTCATTTAACCATTTTTTTATGGGTGCAACCAAAGTGTCAATATCCCCTGCTCCTACCGTTACCAATACGTCAAAATCTTTTGATTTTATCAATTCCATTGCTTCTGAAAGCGAACAAACTTCTTTATTTTTCAAATCAATTTTATCAGCCAATGCCTGAGAAGTAATGCCTTCAATCGGCAATTCTCTCGCCGGATAAATATCCAGCAAAATCAGTTCGTCAAACCGACTTAAACTCTCTGCAAATCCTTCCATGAAATCCCTGGTCCGTGTAAAAAGATGCGGTTGGAAAACACCCAAAATCTTTTTTCCGGGAAAGATTTCCCTTACTGAAGCAATCACTGCGTTTAATTCTGTCGGATGATGCGCATAATCATCTATATAAACTTTTCCGTTGATGTCCCAACGATTGAACCGTCGCTTTACTCCATTAAAATCCTTAAGTGCATTTTGTATTTTTTCTACCGGAATTCCCAAATAAAGCGCAACCGAAATGGCTGCCGTCGCATTTTCTACATTGTGTTTTCCGGGCAATTTCAATTCGAAGTTTTTATGAACCCCATTGGGAGTATTCAAATCAAAATGATAAATCCTGTTTTCAATCCGGATGTTCACCGCATCAAAATCAGCTCCTGATTCAACACCGTATGTAGAAGCGTTTTGAATCGGCAATCCTTTTTTCACAAATGTTTTCTCCGTGATTTTTTGACTGAATTCTATAAATGTTTTTTCAAATTCTTCTTTGTTTCCATAAATATCCAAATGGTCTGCATCTATGGAAGTTATGATCCCTATTTTCGGCGAAAGCCGCAAAAAAGAACGGTCAAATTCATCGGCTTCCGAAACGGTGATTTTATTTCCGTTGATCAAAATATTCGAATCATAATTCTCCAAAACACCTCCCAAAAAGGCGGTACTTTCCAATCCTGATTCGTGTAAAATATGTCCCAAAATGGAAGAAGTGGTCGTTTTACCGTGCGTTCCCGCAACCGCAATTCCATAACTTGTGCGCGTGATTTCGCCCAGAACTTCAGAGCGTTTCATCACCTGAAATCCCTTCTCCAAAAAATAATTCAATTCTTTGTGTTCCTTTGGAACCGCCGGGGTATAAATCACCAAAGTATTTTCCGGAGTCAAAAAAGGTGGTATTTTATCCAAATGATCTTCAAAATGCAGATCAATCCCTTCTTTTTCCAGTTGCAAAGTCAGCCCGGTTGGCGTTTTATCATAACCCATCACTACTTTATCCAAAAATTTGAAATAACGGGCAAGAGCACTCATCCCGATTCCTCCGGCACCTATGAAATAATAATATGTTCGGTCTAAAGTTTTCATTTAATCTGACTTATTAAAATATCAACTATCTCTTTTGTAGCATTGGGTTTTCCCAATGTTTTTAAGTTCTCGGATAATTTATGCTGCTCTTCTTCATTTTGAATCAAATCAAGCGATGCCTTCACCAAATGATCAGGAACCATTGTATCGGTAAACATCCAAGCCGCATTTTTGTTGACCAAAGCCATCGCGTTTTTGGTTTGATGGTCTTCTGCCGCAAACGGAAAAGGAACCAAAATCAACGGTTTCCCTACCAATGACAGCTCCGAAATCGCCATCGCACCTGCCCTTGAGACAATTACATCGGCCGCTGCAAAAGCGGTTTTCATATCATAAATAAATTCCGTGATGTGAATTCCTTTCAAATCATTTGGAACTTCACTTTTAATTTTTTCGTAATCCAATTTTCCGGTTTGCCAGATCAATTGAACGCCGGCATCCTGCATTTTTTGCAAACCTTCTTTCCAGGCATTGTTCAGCGTGCGGGAACCTTGACTTCCCCCGATGGAAAGAATGGTTTTTTTATGAATATCCAATCCGAACGAATTCAAAGCCACATCACGATTTGTCAGATTTTGAAAGATTTCGGAACGGATGGGATTTCCGGTATGATGTGTTTTATTTTTGGGGAATTGTTCAATTCCATCATAAGCCACACATATCGCAGCCGCACGGTTTTTCAATAATTTATTGGTAATTCCCGGAAAGGAATTCTGCTCTTGTATCACCACCGGAATTCCAAGACGCGATGCCTGCCACAAAAGCGGTCCGCTGGCGTATCCGCCGGTTCCGATTGCAATGTCCGGTTGGAATTCTTTTATAATTTGCTTCGCTAATTTTAAACTTTTTTGCAGTTTCAACGGAAAAGAAAGATTGGACAAAAGCTTTCCACGATCAATTCCCGCAATGGGTAAACCTTTGATCTGATAGCCCGCTTTCGGAACTTTTTCCATTTCCATTTTCCCCAAAGCACCTACAAACAAAATCCGGGCTTCGGGCAAACGGTTTTTGATTTCATCCGCAATCGCAATTGCCGGATAAATGTGACCACCTGTGCCTCCGCCGCTGATGATGATTTTAGGCGATGTCTTGGATGACTGCATCTGTATTTCTTTTTTCTTCTAATTGTATTTCTTCTGGCGATTTGATCGCGCGACTCACACTCAAAATAATTCCCAGGGCAATACAAGTCACCCAAAGAGATGTTCCTCCATAACTGATCATCGGCAAGGGTTGTCCCGTAACCGGAAAGAGATTTACCGCCACACCCATGTTGATCATCGCTTGAAATATGACGGGAATCCCGACCGCAAAGACGAGCAGTGTCCCAAAAAACGTATGGATTTTTGTGGCGATGACCATGATCCGCAAAAGAATGAGCACAAAGACAAAAATCAACACCGTTGCTCCCGCTATTCCATATTCTTCTACGATAATGGCAAAAATAAAGTCCGAAGAAGATTGGGGAAGCGTTTGTTTGAAAACACTTTTTCCGGGACCCACACCGCTGATGCCTCCACGATTAATGGCTGCTTTGGCATGATGAACCTGATAGGATTCTATTCCGTCTCCATCGGCTTTCGAGAAATTTTCAATTCGGGATTTCCAGGTGTGCACACGGGAATTTGGTATTAAATCACCATAATTCAAAGCGATAAAAATAAATGCACCTCCGGCAAGAACTCCAAATCCGAATATCCCTGCTAAAATTTTCCATGGAAATCCGCCTATGAACAGCAACGTCATGCACATTGCAAAAAGAATGACTGCGGTAGAACCATTGGCAGGAAAAATTAATCCGATTATAACAAACATTGGGAAAAACAAAGGAAAAAAGGATTGTGCAAAAGTCACTTCCTTGTCCCGGATTTTGGTGAGATAACGGGCGATGTATACCAATAAAACCATCGACGCAAAGGTTGAAGTCTGAATGGTAATCGAGGTTCCCGGAAGTTTTAACCAACGGGCTGCATTGGCTCCTTCGATGGTTGTTCCCTGAACCAAAGTCACAACGAGTAAGATGAAAATAATCGGTAACCCCAACATGGCCAAGCCTCCAAAATATTTATAATCCACCCGTTGAAGTGCCACGATGATGATCAGGCCCACTATCAAAAATGCCGCATGTTTCCCCATATGAGAGAAAACCGATCCCGATCCAACCGTGTACACCAAATTGGAACTTGCCGAATATACCGGAAGAAACGAAAATATAGCCAATATCACGATGAACGCCCATAGGTATTTGTCTCCTTTGATATAATTTTTCAGAAATCCCAAATTCATAATTTATAGATTTTTTACTTCTTTCTTGAATTGATTTCCACGATCCTCATAGTTCTGAAACAAATCAAAACTGGCACAAGCCGGTGACAATAAAACCGTATCACCTTTTCCTCCAAACATATAGGCAGCTCTGACAGCGTCCTGCATGGTTTGGGTTTCGATTATGTTGTCAACCAATCCGTCAAAAGCTGATATGATCTTTGAATTATCCAACCCCAAACAAATGATGGCTTTGACCTTTTTCTTTACTAAAGGAACCAGTTCCGAATAATCATTTCCTTTATCCGTTCCTCCCACAATCCAAACAGTCGGCGTGTTCATGCTTTCCAATGCATAATAGGCTGCATTTACATTGGTTGCTTTCGAATCATTGATGAATTCGATACCCCCAATTTTTAAAACCGATTCCAACCGATGTTCCACCGCTTTAAAATCGGACAGACTTCTTTTTATGGTTTCTTTTCTGATTTTCAAGATGTTGGCAGCTGTTGCGGCAGCCATTGTATTGGAAACATTATGCCGGCCTCTCAATGCAAATTGGGAAATAGGCAATTCCAAATGATCCGGAAAGTTTACTACTACATTTTCATCTTCTTGATAGGTTCCGTCATGTAATTCTGTGCTCATAGAATAAGGTACTTTTTGTGCTTCTGTGTTTATTTCTTTTATTAATTCCAATATGTTGTCGTCGTCAAAATTGTACACGAAATAATCTTCATGAGATTGATTTTCCGTTATTTTAAATTTTGACTGTGCATATAATTCTAATTTGTAATCGTATTGATCCAAATGGTCGGGTGTGATGTTCAATAAAATCGCGATATAGGGTTTAAATGAAACCACATCATCCAACTGGAAACTGCTGATCTCCAAAACATAAAAATCATATTCATCATTTACCACCAACTCCGCAAAACTCTTTCCTATATTTCCTCCCAAACCGACATTCAGACCAGCTTCCGTCAAAATATGGTGAATAAGTGAAGTCGTGGTTGTTTTTCCGTTGCTTCCCGTTATGGCGATGATTTTAGCCGTGGTAAACCGGGATGCGAATTCGATTTCAGAAACCACCGGGATGTGTTTTGATTTTAATTTTTGAATCAATTCGGATTTTTTAGGAATTCCGGGACTCTTCACCACCAAATCAGCATTTAAAATTTTACTTTCGGTATGAATTCCTTCTTCGAATTCAATTCCACTGTCCAACAACCTCATACGATACTCTTCTTTTAACTTTCCTCGATCCGAAAGAAAAACCCGAAATCCTTCTTTTTTTCCAAGCAACGCTGCGCCAATGCCGCTTTCTCCTCCTCCCAATATGACTAGTTTCTCTTGCATTTTATCTCATTTTTAGCGTGATAATGGTTACAACCGCCAAAATAAATCCAACGATCAGCATGCGGTTTACTATTTTGCTCTCGTGAAAACCTTCTTTCTGAAAATGATGATGCAAAGGAGACATCAGGAAAATCCTGCGCCCTTCCCCAAACTTCCTTTTCGTGTATTTGAAATAGGATACCTGTAACATCACCGATAGACTTTCTGCAAAGAAAATCCCGCAAAGCACCGGCAACATCAATTCTTTTCTGATGATGATCGCAATGACCGCAATTAATCCGCCGATGGTCAAACTCCCCGTATCACCCATGAAAACCTGAGCCGGATAAGTATTATACCAAAGAAATCCTATCAATCCGCCGATGAATGCCGTACAGAAAATCACGACTTCTTCCGTCCGCGGAATGAATACAATATTGAGATAGTCAGAAAAAATGATGTTTCCCGAAACAAAGGCAAACAAGGCCAAAGCCGCCACGATGATGACGGAAGATCCTGCTGCCAGTCCATCAATCCCGTCCGTAAGATTGGCTCCGTTGGAAACGGCGGTGATGATAAAAATGACCGCTACGAGAAAAACAATCCATTCGTATTTCATTTTCCCCGAATTGTCCATCCAGAAAAGCAATTGACCATAATTGAATTCATTGTTTTTGAAAAAAGGAACCGTTGTATCCAAGCTTTTTTCCTCTTCTCCGAATTTGACAATGTCCTGCCCCGTAGATTGGATCTGCTCTATGGGAATTTGATGTTTTACCGTTACATCAGGACTAAAGTAAATCATGGTTCCGACAAATAAACCCAAACCCAATTGACCCAAAACTTTAAATTTACCGGCCAATCCTTTTTTGTTCTTCCGAAATACCTTGATATAATCATCCAAAAACCCGATAGCACCCAACCATAGTGTGGAAACCAATAAAATGATGATGTAAATATTTTCCAGTTTGGCAAACAATAATGTGGGAATCACGGTGGCCAAAATGATGATAATTCCACCCATCGTCGGTGTTCCTGTTTTTTCTTTTTGACCTTCCAACCCTAAATCACGAACGGTTTCTCCCAATTGCTCCCGACGTAAATAATGAATGATTTTCTTTCCAAAAAATAGCGCGATCAATAAAGCTGTTAAAACCGCCATTCCCGCACGGAACGAGGTGTACTGAAACATCCCGGATCCCGGTATGTTAAATTGTTTGTCCAGAAAATCAAATAAATAGTACAGCATAGTTTATTTATTGAGTTGATTGCTTAATGCTTTTGTGATTTCCATATCATCAAAATGATGTTTTATGCCTTTGATTTCCTGATAGGTTTCATGCCCCTTTCCGGCGATCAAAATGATGTCGTTTTTTTCGGCCAGTTTTAAAGCCGTTTTGATGGCTTCCTTCCGGTCAGTTATTTTCAAAGTTTTTTTGAAATTTTGAGGTGCTACGCCAACTTCCATTTCGGCCAAAATGATTTCAGGATCCTCAGTTCTCGGATTGTCCGATGTGAAAATCGATAAATCAGATTGCTCAGAGGCTATTTTCGCCATTTCAGGTCTTTTGGTGCGGTCGCGGTCACCACCGCAACCTACGACTGTAATCAATTTCTCGTTTCGGGTACGGATGTTTTGAATCGTATTTAAT
Organism: Moheibacter lacus; assembly: GCA_040392505.1. Taxonomy (GTDB): domain Bacteria; phylum Bacteroidota; class Bacteroidia; order Flavobacteriales; family Weeksellaceae; genus Moheibacter; species Moheibacter lacus_A. The sequence goes on from JBEBVY010000004.1 coordinate 36,076, forward strand.
ACATTTTCCAAAGCATCAGGCGTATGAGCATAATCAACTATGACCAGAATTCCTCCTTCTGAAATAAAAGTTTGAAATCGACCGTCCACATTTTTTAAAGTGCTGAGTTGAGTCAGTATTTCCTCTTGTCCGAAACCAAATAACCGGGCAATAGAATATACCGCCAATAAATTATACGCATTGAATTGTCCAATCAACGGCGTCCAAAATTCTTTCCCATCCAATAAAAGCATCATGCCTTCAAATTGATTCTCTAAAATTTTCGCCTTGAAATCGGCATCGGTTTTTAAAGCATAAGAATATCGTTTGGCAGGCGAATTTTGCAACATGACGATTCCGTTTTTATCATCAATATTGGTCAAAGCCATCGATGTTTTGGGCAATTGATCAAAGAATTGTTTTTTTGCTTTAATGTATTTGGCAAATGTTTTATGATAATCCAAATGGTCATGCGTAATATTGGAAAAAACTCCCAATTGGAAATGCAGCCCTGCAATTCTGTTTTGATGAATTCCGTGCGAACTCACTTCCATTACCGCATATTCACAACCTGATTCGACTGCTTCGCTGAAGATTTTATTCAAGGTTAAAATATCAGGCGTAGTATGCGAGGAAGGAATTTCTTTTCCGTGGATCAGAATCCGGATGGTCGAGACCAAAATGGTAGGAAAACCCAAAGCTTCTAACAAATTGTATGTTAAAGTAGCCGTTGTCGTTTTTCCGTTGGTTCCGGTAATTCCGATTAATTTTAATTTTTCTGTCGGATTCCCGTACAAATTGGAAGCGATAATTCCGAGTGCGATGGAAGAATTTTCAACAATTAAATAAGTTACATTGGGATTTAATTCCTCCGGCTTCCTTTCACAAACAATGGCTATAGCTCCTGAATCAATTGATTTTTGGATGAAATCATGACCATCAACTTGTGTTCCGCCCAGGGCAACAAAAAGGGAATTGGGTTCAATTTTTCTGGAATCAAATTCTACAGAAGAAATTTCCAAATCGGTTGAACCAATGGTTTCAATTATTTGAACGTTATATATTAATTCGCTTAAAATCATCCTTCCAAAACCAAATAAATTGTTTCTCCTTTTCTATAGGCTGCACCCGCCGGAAGTGATTGGTTTACCACTTTTCCTATGCCGGTATATCTCACTTCCAATCCTAAATTTTCCAAAGCCGGAATGACAGTTTCCCCACTTTTCCCTATTACATTGGGTATTTTTTTACTTTCAAAATTTGCTTTGAAAGTTGGTGTACTCTGTAATGTTTTTTCGACATTGACCAGTTTGGGAAGTTCAGGCGTATCTTTTGGTGTACGTGAATACACCCAATCTGCAATTTTTTTAAATACCGGAGCTGTAACCGTTCCGCCGTAATAACCTTTATTATTAGTCGGTTTATGGATAATTACGACACAAGTATATTTCGGGTTGTCTGCAGGGAAAAATCCGGCAAAAGAAGCCCGGTAACGCATTTTCTGGTCTTTGATCCAATATTCAACCCGAGCCGTTCCGGTTTTTCCGGCTATTTCATAATGCTCCGTAAAGATGTTTTTGGCCGTTCCTTCAGAAACTGCCTTTTTGAGCATTTCAGTAACGGCTTTTATGTTTTGTTCAGAAGACATTTGTTTGACCAGAACCTTTGGTTTGAATTCGAGAACCTGGCCATCGCTTTTCTCGATTTTATCTATGAACAATGGTTTTAACATTTGCCCGTCGTTGGCAATCCCATTGTAAAATGTCAAAATCTGAAGTGGTGTCAATTTGAACCCATAACCATAGGACATCACAGGAAGCGTGATGTTGCTCCAATCTGGGTCAGAAGGTTTGTGGAATTGCGGAGTCGCTTCGCCTTGAATGTCTATCCCAAGTGGTTTGGTCAAATGCCATTTATCCAATTGATCAAAATATTCCTGAGGATCACTTCCATAACCGGCATTGATCAATTTAGCCGTACCGATATTGGAAGATTTTACCAAAACTCTTTCTACATTTATGGTTCCGTAGCCATGTGTATCCCGTATAGTACGGTTATACAATCGATAAGATCCTCCACCTGTATTTACAGTTGTTTCAGGTGTGAATTTCTCATTTTCCAATCCTGCCAAAATGGAAACAGTCTTAAAGGTAGAACCTGGTTCTGCTCCATCTCCCACTACATAATTATACACGTCAGAATAAACCGAATCGGTTATTTTTTTCAGATTGACGATGGCTTTTATCTTCCCGGTTTGTACTTCCATAACCGCCACGCAGCCGTATTCGGCTTGGAATTGAACCAATTGTTCATGTAAAGCAGCATAAGCTGCAATCTGCATCCCGGCATCTATGGTGGTATAAACATTGGATCCATTTATGGGTTCTTGTTCCCAGGATTTGAATGGTTTCCATTGTCCGCGTCCCATGAATTGTTCCCAGCGTTTTCCTTCTCTTCCAGAAAGATCTTTGGCATAAGCTCCTTCCAATCCTGTTTTTCCGCGGGTGTCATCATAACCGATTGTTCGGGCTCCCACATCTTCCAAAACCAGTTCCCTTTTGGGTTTTGTTTCATGAATAAATCCTCCTTTGTTTTGTCCTTCTCTGAAAATCGGGAAGGATTTGATGCGCATATAATCCTGATAATCCAAACCTTTTATCAAGGTCATGTAGCGGTTTTTCTTATTACGCTCCGCTCTCAATTTTTGTTCGAAATAAGAAGCCGGCTTCTGAAACATGCGGGAAAGTGAATCGGACAAAGCCCCAACTTCTGCTTCAAATAATTCGTCTTTTATCACAGTCAGGTCCAGAAAAACATTGTGAATCGTAACTGTTGTTGCCAGCAAATCTCCGTCTGAAGCATAAAGATTTCCTCTTTCGGCAGGTTCCGTCGATAAACGAAAATTCTGTTGGGCAAAATCGTCCAATTGCTGACCTTCCGATATTTGAATCTTTGCCATGGAATACAAAACTCCTATGGCAATCAACAAAAGTCCAAAGCCCACCACATAACCTCTCACCAATAAATTTTTACGGTTCTTGATCATAAACTTCTTTAATTAGCACATAGGGTTGTTCATCTGTTAATTTTATACCGATGGCTTCCGATTTTTTCATGATTTCCGGTTCCAACTGCATTTTCATAAGGGTACGGTGAGCATCGGTAAATTGGGCTTTAAGACTGGAAACGTCCTCATCCAATTTGTTGATTTTCACTACTTTTTTATCAATCCAGTGAGAGCTTGAAATGCTGATAAAAGCCAAAAAAACCAAATACATCACAAATCGCCAGTTCTGCATGGAACCGTCGTCAACTAGGAATTTTCCTTTCAGAATATCCTTAAAATTGATGTTGCTGCTTCTGTTTTTTGCCATTTTCTAATTCTTTATTGCGACCCTCATTTTGGCGCTTCTTGCTCGGGGGTTCTCTTCGATTTCATTTTCATTCGGGATGATCACTTTAGACTGTACTACTCTAAAAGGCGCTTCCCAATTCCCAAAAACATCTCTTTGCGGCTCTCCTTCAAAAAGCCCTGTTTTCATGTATCGCTTTACCAGCCTGTCTTCTAGAGAATGATAGGAAATCATCACCAACTTTCCTCCTGATTCGATTACCTCACCACACTGAACCAACAAATCCCGTAAAGCCGCCATTTCGTCATTTACTTCAATCCGCAGTGATTGAAAAAGCTGAGCGAGAATTTTGTTTTCTTTATTTTTTGGGATATAATGAAAAATCTGTTTCAACTGCCCAATTGTTTTGATCGGGGTTACTTTTCTTTCCGAAACAATTTCCCGCGCCATCCTCCTGGCCGATTTTAATTCTCCGTAATAAAAAAAAATATCTGCCAGCTTTTCTTCTTCATAAGAATTGAGGATTTTTGCAGCTGTCAATTTCTGACTTTTGTTCATCCGCATATCTAGTTCTCCGTCAAAACGAATGGAGAATCCGCGCTCTGCAGTATCAAACTGATGAGAAGAAACACCCAAGTCTGCCAAAACTCCTGAAACCTTTTTGATACCTAAATAACGAAGGTTATTTTTTAGAAATCTGAAATTTTGTTTTACCAATTCAAAACGAGGATCCTGTATAGAATTTGCCCAGGCATCTTCATCCTGATCAAATGAAATCAATTTTCCATTTTCCTCTAACCGGCTTAAAATCTCTCTCGAATGTCCGCCTCCACCAAATGTGCAGTCCACATAAACACCCGCCTTATTCTCAACCAGCGCATCCACACTCTCCATCAACAGCACGGGTCTATGATACTCCATCTTCTCCTTTTTTCACATTACCCATCACCTCTTCTGCCAAGGATGCAAAATCCAATTCTTCAATATCCACCACTTTCTCGTAGCTGTCTTTATCCCAAATCTCCAAAACCATGGCATTGGGAGAAAGAACCACTTCTTTATCAATCCCCGCAAAAGCGATTAAATCTTTGGCGATTTGGATACGACCGTTTCCATCCACTTCAACTACTTTTAGCCCTGCCGTAAAGAGCCGGACAAAATCGTTGTTTTTCTTTACAAACTGGTTCAACTGATTTACATCTTCCATTAACTTACTCCATTCACTCATAGGATGTAACTCCAGACATTTTTGAAACACCGAGCGTTTGAGCACAAAACCCTCTTCCAACACTCCGGCCAGTTGTTTTTTCAAACCGGAAGGAAGCGGAAGACGACCTTTTGTGTCAACTTTGCACTCATATGTCCCAATCAATGGCTTCAAATTGAAATTTTTATCAAAAGTAAAAAACTTTTTACCATTTTTTACCACAAAATACCACTTTGTTGAAAACTTTTACCACTTAAAACCAAATCCTTTGTATAAAATAAACCAGAAGTACAAGAAAGAAAATCAATTGGTTAATAAAACCCCAACCCAAAGATTGAAAGGGAAAAAATTAATTTTTCAGAATTTTATTTAGAATTCCTTATTTTTGTTTCAAACTCAAAAGTGGAATGCTTTTAAAACTTAAGAAGTCAAAAAAATTCTCCTATATAGAAGAGGGCGAGGGAACGCCCATCGTTTTGCTACATGGTTTGATGGGGGAATTAAGTAATTTCGGATCGCTTATGCAGTTTTTTTCCAAACAAGGTTATAAGATTTTCGCTCCCGAATTACCTATATACAGTTATCCTTTATTGAATACAAATGTTTCCAACATCGCGAAGTTTGTAGCTCGATTTTTAAAGGAAATAGTACAAGAGCCTGCTATTTTAGTGGGAAATTCATTGGGTGGTCATTTGGGTTTGGTCGTAACGCTTAAACATCCGGAGCTGGTAAAAGCTTTGTGTTTAACCGGGAGTTCCGGTTTGTACGAAAAGTCATTTGGAGAAACCTTTCCCAAACGTGGGAATTACGATTACGTTTTGAAGAAAACCCAAGAGGTTTTTTATGATCCGGCGGTAGCAACCAAAGAAATAGTCGATGATGTGTTTCAAACTGTAAATGATCGGAAAAAAGCCATCAAAACTTTGTACATCGCAAGAAGCGCCATCAAACACAATATGAAAAACGATCTGAAGGATATTTTCACTCCTGTTTGTTTGATTTGGGGAAGACAAGACAATGTTACTCCTCCGGAAGTCGCGACCGAATTTAATGAAGGATTGCCAAATTCCACCTTATATTGGATCGACAAATGCGGTCATGCACCTATGATGGAGCATCCGGAATTATTCAATGAAATTTTGGAAAAATGGCTGATTGAAAAAAATCTTGCTCCGGTTCTATGAATGTAAAAGCTGAATTTATAAAAAGCGCTCCTAAATGGACAGATTGTCCGGAGCCTGATAAACCCGAATACGCTTTTATCGGCCGGTCAAATGTCGGTAAATCTTCTTTGCTCAATATGCTGGCGCAAAGAAAAGATTTGGCCAAAACTTCCGGAACACCCGGTAAAACCCAGCTTCTCAATATTTTTTTAATGGATGAAAGTTGGTATTTAACCGATCTTCCCGGATATGGTTACGCAAAAGTTTCAAAAACCAAAAGAAGTCAGTTTGAAAAAATGATCACCAATTATCTGACGCAAAGACCCAATTTGATCAATACTTTTGTGTTAATTGATTGTAGAATTCCTCCCCAAAAAATTGATTTGGAATTTATGGAATGGCTGGGTGAAAATCAGATTCCTTTTTCCATTGTTTTTACAAAAATCGATAAAATCAGCAGTACGGCACTTCAAAAAGCACTACTCAATTATAAAAAAGAAATGTTGAAAACCTGGGAATCCATGCCCCAAATTTTCACAACTTCTGCAACCGGAAGAATCGGCCGGATGGAACTTTTAAATTATATCAGTTATTTAAATGAGGAACTAAAAGGGAAATTTTAACCTTTGCCCAACAAATTTTCCAACGCCAATTGATATCCTTCCAAACCTTTTCCCGAAATGATGGTTTTACAATTGTCTCCGGTAACGGAAATTTTACGAAAATCCTCCCGCGAAAAGATATCGGAAATATGCACCTCTATCACCGGCACCGAAATCGCTTTTATGGCGTCAGCAATGGCATAAGAATAATGCGTATAAGCACCTGCATTTAAAATAATTCCATCATATTCAAACCCGATTTCATGTAGCTTATCGATTAAATCTCCTTCATGATTGGATTGGAAATAATGGAGGGAAACTTGAGGAAAATTTTTTCTTAATTTATAAAAATAATCTTCAAAAGTCTGGAATCCGTAAATTTCAGGCTCTCTTTTTCCCAGTAAATTTAAATTCGGACCATTGATAATTTGGATTTGAATCATTTGATTTCTAGCAGTTTTAAAAATGTAAAGTTAGGAAAAATCAATCATTATTCAGGGACTAATTAATCAGTATCAATTTAGAATTGGCACTGATATTGATACATTTAGCACAAATAAAACCTATTAAAAATGAAAAAATTAAAAGTAAGTTTATGGACAATTATCGCATCCGGTATGTTTTTTATTACCGCTTGCGAACCAAAAGAAAAAACTATAGAAACTGAAACGATCCTTACCGATTCTATAGACAATGATACGGTTGTGTTAGAAACGGTTACGACTGAAGAAGTCTCTGCTGCCGAGGCTCAATTTCATAAAGCAGAAGAAGAATTGAAAAAAGCAATGGAAACTGGTGACAAAGCAGCGCAGGAAGCAGCTGAAAAAGCCAAAAATGATGCACAAGCTGCTTGGGAAAAAGTAAAAACTGCCGCCAATAATACCGCAAATGCAGTGGGAGAAGGTGCTAAAGATGTAGCAGATGAAACCAAAAAAGTTGCAAATGAAGTAGCCGACAAATCAACTGAAATCTATCAAGACACAAAGGAAGGCGTGAAAGAAGCCGCCAAGGATGTCAAAGAGGGTGCTAAAAAAGCAGGTGAAGACATCAAAAACATCGGGAAAGACGATTCAAAATAAACCTTAATGTATTTTTAAAAGAGCTCTTAACGGGCTCTTTTTTTTTATAAATCCCAGCGGTTAAGTTCGGAAATAAAATGGTGGGCTGTCATATCATACTGAATGGGAACAACTGAAAGAAAACCTTCTTCCAATGCAAATTCATCTGTATCTTCTCCTTTGTCCAAATTTTTAAATTCACCGGTCATCCAATAATAAGTTCTGCCTCTCGGATCTTTCCGCTCAACGTAATCCTCTACCCAAACCGCTTTTGCCTGACGGCAAACTTTAATCCCTTTCAGTTTTCCTTCAGAAAGTTTCGGGATGTTTACATTTAACACCATTCCTTTTGGCATTTCATTTTGGATGGATTCTTTGACAATTTTTTGAATGTATTTTTTAGCCGCAAAAAAATCGGCACTATAGGAAAAATCACACAAAGAAAATCCGATGGCAGGGATTCCTTCTATCCCGGCTTCTACGGCAGCCGACATGGTTCCGGAATAGATCACATTGATAGAAGAATTCGATCCATGATTAATTCCCGACACACATAAATCCGGTTTTCGTGGTAAAATACGCGTAATGGCCAATTTCACACAGTCCACCGGTGTTCCCGAACAAGCCCATTCCCTTTCCGATTGTTCTCCCTCATCAATTTTCATTTTTTCGCAAAAAAGAGTTGAGTTTATGGTAATGGCATGACCCATCCCACTCTGAGGGCTATCGGGCGCCACCACATATACTTCCCCTATTTCATTCATCATCTTAATCAATGCGCGGACACCGGGCGCAGTAATCCCATCATCATTTGTTACCAGAATTAGTGGTTTTTGCTCAGATTTCATTTATATTTGACCGTTTATTTGTCAAATGTAAGCAAAGTATTTTTTGGCTTTATATTTGATTCAAAAATTAATATTACCTAACAAGGATTTTATATGCTGATGAGAAAAACTTTTGTGCTGTTATCATTTTTTTCCATGTGTTTTCTGGCTTTTTGTTTTTGCACGCCAGGAGGCTCTAACACAGATGATTCCAAGATTAAGACCATTATAAAAAACGTTCGGAATACCCTTACCTATATGCATTATCGACCTCAGATAATCAATGATAGCTTTTCTGAAGATGTTTTCAATATGTATTTTGAAAAAATCGACGGAAACAAACGCTATTTGCTACAGTCTGATTATGATGAATTCAAAAAGGACTTCCATAATTTGGATGATTATTTCAACAACCAGGATTTGCGGTTTTTTCATGCCACCACCGACACGATTTTTAAACGATATGAAGAAGCCAAAGTTTATTCGGAAGAAATCTTAAAAGAACCTTTTGATTTCTCAAAAGATGAAGATTTTTTAATCGGTGATGAAGTGGTTCAATATGCAAAAAACAAAGAAGAAGCCAAAGAATTATGGCGAAAATTCCTAAAATACAACGCTTTATCAGAGTTAGTCCGACTTCAAGAAGATTCCACAAAAGCCGATAAATCTTTTGCCGAATTGGAAAAAGAAGCCAGAGAATCTGTTGCTGAAAATATCTCCGATTTTTTCAGAAGAAGGCTACAATTAAAAAAAGATTGGTATTTGACACACTATGTCAATTCATTTACCGAGAAATATGATCCTCATACGAGTTATTTTTCACCCGATGATAAAGATGAATTTGATGTGTCTATTTCCGGACAACTAGAAGGAATCGGCGCACGTCTTCAGGACAAAAAGGGATATGCCACCATCATGGAATTGGTAATCGGCGGCCCTGCTTGGAAAGACGGACAATTGGAAGTCGGAGACCAAATCACCCATGTAAAACAAAAAGGGGAAGATCCTGTGAACATAGTCGGGATGCTGTTGGACGACGCGATTCGCTACATACGCGGAAAGAAAGGTACAGAAGTTACCTTAACCGTGAAAAAGAAAGATGGTTCCAATAAAGAAATCAAACTTATACGGGACGTTATCGAACAGGATGAAGTATTTGCGAGAAGTGCCATCATAGAGGATGGTGGTGAAAAATATGGTATCATTTATTTACCTGAATTCTACACCAATTTTAATGACCGAAACGGTCGCGATCCTTCGGATGACATTACCAAAGAAATCCTAGAATTGAAAAAAGAAAACATCAAAGGTTTGGTGTTCGATTTACGATTTAACGGAGGTGGTTCGCTTGAAGAAGTAGTCGAAATCGCCGGTTTGTTTATTCCAAAAGGCCCTATCGTACAAGTTCGAAGAAGCGACGGTCAAATGAGTATCCATGAAGACAAAGACCCTTCTGTGCTTTATGATGGTCCGCTTGTCATTATGGTAAACGAACTTTCCGCTTCTGCTTCCGAAATTTTGGCAGCAGCCATGCAAGACTATAAACGCGCTGTAATCGTAGGGAGCAATAAAACCTTTGGAAAAGGAACGGTTCAAACATTTATACCGCTCGACCAACGCACTTATAATCCGGACGAATATGGTTCTTTAAAGCTGACCATTCAAAAATTTTACAGGGTAACCGGAGGTTCAACCCAGTTAAGAGGTGTAACGCCGGACGTGGTGATGAGCGACTTTTTGATGTATTCCGATATAAGTGAATCCAATTCTCATGATGCGCTTCCTTGGGATCAAATCAAAGCCGTAAACTTTACGCCTTGGACCTCTTCCTTAAATTTAGAAAACGTAAAAGCCAAAAGCGCAGAGCGATTAAATCAAAATGCTTATTTAAAGCTAATTGATGACGCTGCACGATATTATAAAGAATTGGATAAAATTGACAGAATCTCTTTGAATTTGGAAAAATACAAAGAAGATCGAGAAAAACGGGAAAAACAAGCCAAATTGTTTGATTCCATTGATGTGTTTAAATCACGTCTGAAAGTCAGTTCACCGGCTTATGAACTTCCAAAATTTGAAAATGATACCGTTTTAAGAGAAAGAAGAAAAGATTGGCATAAAAACCTATCTGACGATTTTTATTTGGAAGAATCTGTCAACATTCTGAAAGATATTTCATAGAAATTAATGACGCAATCTACCCAATCATTTAATCAATCTGCTATCCGAAAGATTAAAAAAAATCCATTGGGTGTCGCTTCGTTTCTGTTGATTTCTTTGGCAGCTCTTGTAACGATTTTCGCCTATTTTTTTTCCGGAGATAAGGTCAAAAATGCCAATCAGCAAAATATAATTATCGCTCATCAGCCTATGGGTTTCAAACAACTATTGTTAGAAATTCCATTGGAAAATTATACAAAATCCAATTCGATTTCAGATTTCTTTTTTGGGAAAGATATAGAAACCGAACAAATTGCGATTGAGTCCTATCAAATCGGGAGCGACTCCGTTGCCTATGTTCCTTTTTTGGGGCAAGGCCTAAAAGGCGATTTGACCCGTGTTTCTTTAAAATTATGGACGGAAAAAGGAATTCAAACATCGAAAGTCGAACAGGATTTCATCTATGAAAAGAGGTTTATTTTCGGCACGGACGCATACGGAAGAGATTTTTATTCGCGATTGATCATAGGAACGCGGATTTCTTTCTTAATCGGATTTATCGCGGTTTTTATTTCACTTTTTGTTGGCATTCCGATAGGTGCAATTGGCGGATATTTCCGGGGAAAAACAGATGATTTCATCATGTGGCTCATCAATGTCGTTTGGTCCATTCCGACTTTACTTTTGGTCATTGCCATCACACTGGCGATTGGAAAAGGATTTTGGCAGATTTTCATTGCCGTCGGACTGACGATGTGGGTGGAAGTGGCGCGTGTGGTTCGCGGTCAGTTCATCAGTTACCGGGAGCGTGAATTTGTGGAAGCGGCCCGGGCTTTGGGTTTTTCAGATATGCGCATTATTTTTAAAGAAATTCTGCCCAATATCCTGGCTCCGGTCATCGTGATTTCTGCGGCCAATTTCGCAGCGGCAATTCTGGTGGAAAGCGGATTGAGTTTTTTGGGCATCGGTGCACAACCTCCTACTCCTTCCTGGGGAAATTTGATTAAAGAAAACTATTCGCACATTATCATCGGCGACGCACATTTGGCATTGTTCCCCGGAATTGCCATTTTACTGTTGGTTTTGGCATTCAATGTTTTTGGAAATGTCTTGCGTGATGCTTTTGATGTAAAATAGGGTTTTTCCTGTATTGAAATAGGTCTTTACCTTTATTTCACATTTAATATTATTTCTTTAGATAATTTGTTCTTATATTTGCTCTACCTATCTACCCTAGTAATCCTATCAATTGTTTGTTAGGACTCTCTGCCCATTTTTTGAGTCTATTATAATGAATTAATTTAATCACTAATTTTTATAATATGAAAAATCATCTCTCTCTTACCCTAGGATTATCTTTTATGACATTCTCAATTGCGCAAGTTGGGATTGGAACTGATGATCCACAATCGACCTTGGACATTAATGGAAACGTAAAAATACGAACCGTTAATACAGTAACTTCTCCCACTACAGATCATGGAGTTTTAATGATTGACAATTCTGTCGTAGGTGACAATGAAATTGTTCAAATAAGCCCGGATAATTTATTTTCTACTTCTTCCAGTGCTTATTCCGCCCGAAAGGATGGAAGTTGGTCATTGCTCAGTCTGGGGATTTCAGGAACCAATTGGCATAAAATAAACCTTACTGGTGATGATGATACACGTGTGGGAAATTCCGCCCTGTTTACAGACGGTGTTTATACTGCACCGGAATCCGGCATCTATATGGTGACGTATGAATTTCAATTGGAAGCCGGTGTAAATCTGGATGTTTTGGGAAACAAAAGACTGGGGCTGATCAAAAACGCAAATGAAATCTGGGAAGACAAATTTTTTGATGCTGTACGGGTGGAATTGATAGTTCCTCTTTTAGCCGTTCCCGTTACCTCTTCTACCATCTCAAGCATGGTGGAATTGAATGCTGGTGAAACCTTAACTTTTGCAGTTGAAACAGGTGGTGTCAATCTAACTTTATTGACCAATAATCTGGTAAGCATTTCAATCTTTAAAATCTAAATCTACTTATCATCATAAAAAAAGACTTCAGTTCCCTGAAGTCTTTTTTATTTATAACTCATTCACTTCAAAACCAACCAATTCTCCTTCTTCACAGGAAACGGTAAATTCCAAAGGATTGCAGCACACTTCACAATCTTCCACATACTTCTGGTAAGAAACAGATGTATCGATTAAGATCGAAATCTCTTCCCAGCAGTGCGGACAAGTGAAAAAATGTTCATACATAATTTGAATTTTAAATGAGAAGATTCCTGCTACGTCGGAATAACACAAAAAATCATTTTCAATTTAACACATCTTCAAATTCCAAAATTAAAATACCATTTCCGGAATTTCTCCTTCTATGATCAAATTCCCTTCGGTTGCTTGCTGGATTTGTTCTACACTTACTCCAGGTGCACGCTCCAATAATCGGAAAGAACCGTTTTCGATGCTCATCACACATAAATCGGTAACTACTTTTTTTATACAATTTACACCGGTCAAAGGAAGTGTACAATTCTTCAATATTTTGGATTCTCCGTGTTTATTGGTGTGCATCATCGCCACAATGATATTTTCCGCTGAAGCCACTAAATCCATCGCGCCACCCATGCCTTTTACCAGTTTTCCGGGAATCTTCCAACTGGCAATATCACCGTTCTGATCCACTTCCATGGCTCCCAAAATGGTTAAATCCACGTGCTTTCCCCTGATCATCCCAAAGCTCATCGCCGAATCAAAAAAGGCGGCACCCGGCAACGTAGTAATGGTTTGTTTTCCTGCATTGATCAAATCAGGGTCTTCTTCTCCTTCAAAAGGAAAAGGCCCCATTCCCAGGACGCCGTTCTCACTCTGGAATTCTACCTCAATTCCCTCCGGAATATAATTCGCCACCAAGGTCGGAATCCCGATTCCTAAATTAACATAGTATTTATCTTGAAGCTCTCTGGCTATTCGTTGTGCTATTTGTTCTTTTGTAAGCATAATTTCAATTTGAAGATTTGAAGATTTGAAGATTTGAAAATCATTTCTTTTTGCTCGATGAAATAATTTTAGAAATTATCAAATCTATTGATTTTAAATCATTAAATATTTTTTCACTTGGACTCGGATAATGCCTGGATGCTTCACATAATCTCAACCAAAATTTCAATTCATCGGCTTCTTTTGCCGAAATTTTAAATTTGTGAATGAAATCGGCCTTGCTTTCCGCATTTTGCGCTTCCTTAACATTTGCTCCTATTGATGTGCCACATCTGAAAATCTGAGATGCCATTTCAAAACGATTCGTATTTCTGATTTCCTCCGAAAAATCAATTACTTCCAACGCAAAGTTAAAAGTCATCTCCACAATCAGATTTTCTTTATCGTTTCTCATTTTCAAATTTTCAAATCAACACATTTTCAAATTACCGTTTCCGAACGGTTCTCTGCTCAATTCTTTTCTCATAGTTTTTGCCTTGGAAAATCCTTTGAACAAATATTCCCGGGATGTTGATTTCATTCGGGTCCAGTTCTCCCGCCGGAACCAGTTCTTCGACTTCCGCCACCGTAATTTGTCCGGCACCCGCCATGGGCGCATTAAAGTTCCTTGCGGTTCCTTTGAAAATCAGGTTTCCGGCTTCATCCCCTTTCCAGGCTTTCACAAACGAAAAGTCGGCTTTATAGGCCATTTCCAACAAATACATTTTGCCGTCAAATTCTCTGGATTCCTTTCCTTCGCCAACTTCGGTTCCGTATCCTGCCGCTACCCAAACTGCCGGAAATCCGTGTTGTGCAGCCCGGCATTTTTCAGCCAAAGTACCTTGCGGCGTCAATTCCACTTCCATTTCTCCGCTCAGCATTTGACGCTCAAATTCAGCATTTTCGCCTACATAGGAAGCAATCATTTTTTTGATTTGTTTTTGTCTCAATAATAATCCCAAACCAAAGTCGTCCACACCAGCATTATTGGAAATACAGGTTATATCTTTAACATTTCTGCGAACTAGTTCGGCAATGATGTTTTCCGGAATTCCACAAAGCCCGAATCCGCCTACTATAAAGGTCATCCCGTCTTTCACGCCTTCCAGTGCAACCTGAACGTCATCTACTTTTTTATTGATCATTTATGTTTGTTTTGATTGCCGATAAAAATACAAAATAATTTTAGCGAAAAGTGTATTTTTGTAGGAATTAAAAGGATTTTGAATGGAATTCCTGTCGCCAGAACTCGAAAAATATTTAAACCAACATACGACTCCGGTTTCGGATTTATTGAATCGTTTAGAAAAAGAAACTTTTCAAAAAACCACCCAACCTCAAATGCTTTCAGGTGCTTATCAGGGCCGAATGTTAAGTTTGATCTCAAAAATAATTCGCCCAAAAACCATTCTCGAAATCGGAACATTTACCGGTTATGCGACTTTGTGCCTGGCTGAAGGTTTGTCAAAAGACGGGAAAATCATCACCATCGACCGGAATGAAGAATTGATGTATCTTCCGAAAAAATATTTTGCCGAATCGGAATTCGCAGAGCAAATTCAAGTCAGAATCGGAAATGCATTGGATGTTTTGGATGAATTGAATGAAACTTTTGATTTGGTTTTCATCGATGCCGATAAATCCAATTACATCAATTATTATGAAAAGGTTTTGGAGAAAATGAATGCTGGCGGTGTCATTCTGGCCGATAATGTTTTGTGGTACGGAAAGGTATTGGAAGATGCAAAACCCAATGATAAGGATACGATTATTTTAAAAGAATTCAATGAATCGGTGGCAAAAGATGAACGTGTGGAAACGATCATTTTACCCATTCGGGACGGAATCAGTTTGATAAGAAAATTAGGGTAGAGAGGCATGATTATGTTTCTCTACCTACGAAAAAATAAGAAATGAAATATGTGATTTGCCGGGTAAGTGTTGCGCCTTTACGCGCTGAGAATTCTGATCGTTCGGAAATGGTCAGCCAAATCTTATTTGGTGAAAAAGTTGAAATCCTCGAATTCAAAAAGAATTGGGTTAAAATCAAATCGGATTTTGACAATTATGAAGGATGGGCTGACGTGAAGCAGTTTTTGGAGATTTCGGAAGAAGAATTCAATTCGATTCAAACCGAAAAATACGCATCTGAAAGTTTTAATCTGGCGGTGGAAAAGGAAAGCCCGGTTACGCTTCCCATGGCTGCTTCCCTGCCGAATTTAGAAAATGGAAAAATCAAATTCGGAGAATTGGAATTGGATTATTTAGGAGAATCCCATTCGGGAAATTTAGAAAAAACGGCCATTCCGGAATTGGCGGTGATGTACCTGAACACGCCTTATTTATGGGGCGGAAAATCGGTTTTTGGGATTGATTGTTCCGGTTTCGTACAACAGGTTTATAAGTTTTGCGGTGTGAAATTGCCCAGAGATGCTTATCAGCAAGCAGAAGTCGGTGAAGCCTTAAGTTTTGTAGAGGAAGCCGAACCGGGAGATTTGGCGTTTTTTGACAATACGGAAGGAAAAATCATCCATGTGGGAATTATTTTGGAAGGAAATAAAATCATCCATGCACATGGAAAAGTTAGAATTGACCCCATTGATTCGACCGGAATTTTCAATACGGACTCCCAAACATACTCTCACAAATTGCGGGTAATCAAGCAAATTTTATAAGGCTGAAAATCAAAATATTAGTCAACTTCACTCTCATTCGACTCAAAACTATTGCTAAATCTTATTTTTTTCCAAAAAAAGACAATTTTTCCTTTCTTTATCTCGTTATAATTTATCTATTTTTGTAGGCACTTACCAAACGCATAAAAGTTTTAGATTCTAAATGAAGTTATTTAATTTTTTCACACAAGAGGTAGCTATCGATTTGGGTACTGCCAATACACTTATCATACATAACAACAAAGTAGTTATAGACAGTCCGTCTATCGTTGCAATAGACAGACGCACCAATAAAGTTATCGCTGTCGGGGAAAAAGCCAAACACATGCAAGGGAAAACCCACGACGATATCAAAACCATCCGCCCGCTGAAAGACGGTGTGATTGCTGATTTTGAGGCGTCCGAATTTATGATTCGGGAATTCATCAAACAAATCCCCGGCATACGAGGCAAGTTTTTCTCTCCTTCGTTGCGCATCGTGATTTGTATTCCTTCCGGAATCACGGAAGTAGAAAAACGCGCAGTAAAAGATTCCGCAGCACATGTCAATGCAAAAGATGTCCGATTGATTTATGAGCCGATGGCCGCTGCGATTGGAGTCGGAATTGATGTTCAATTACCGAAAGGGAATATGATCATCGACATAGGAGGTGGAACTTCTGAAATTGCGGTTTTGGCTTTGGGAGGAATCGTTTGTGACAAATCAGTCAAAATTGCCGGAGACGTTTTCACCAATGACATCGCTTATTATCTGCGAAGTCATCATAATTTATACATCGGAGAAAGAACGGCTGAACGCGTCAAAATTGAAGTAGGTGCAGCCATCGAAGACCTGGAACACGAACCGGAAGACATGGCGGTTCAGGGACGGGATTTGATTACCGGAAAACCAAAAGAAATTACGGTGAATTACAAAGAAATCGCCCGTGCTTTGGACAAATCCATTTTGCGTATTGAGGATGCCGTCATGGAAACTTTATCGCAAACTCCACCTGAATTGGCAGCTGATATTTACAATACGGGAATTTATATGGCCGGCGGCGGATCGATGCTTCGCGGATTGGATCAACGGATTTCCAAAAAAACCGGATTACCTGTATTTCTTGCAGACGACCCGTTGAGAGCGGTGGTTCGCGGAACAGGAATTGCACTGAAAAATATCGACAAGTTTACTTTCTTAATGAAATAATTTAGCCCATGCAATTCATCCTTAACCCTATCATCAAGAATGGATTGTTACTTTTTTACGTCTTGTTATCCTTGCTTGCCTTTTTGTTTACATTCAGACAAAAAGTTTATCATAAAGCGGTGCTGGATAAAACAAGCACGCAATTTAGCGGTTATATAGACCAACGGATTTCCGGCATAACGCAATTCATCCATTTGAAAGATGACAACAAAGGTTTACAAAATGAAAATGCCGAATTAAGAAAAGAACTGGAATTATTAAAAGGTGAAATTTCCGAATCCAAATTACCCAGTGCCCCTATCAATAATGTAGCATTTCATCAAACTTATCGTTTTGTTCCTGTACAGATTATCAATAATTCGGTGATGAAAAAATACAATATGATGACCATCAACAAAGGATCTCGACAGGGAATCGAAAAAGGAATGGGCGTCATTTCCGGGAACGGTGTCATCGGCTATGTTTTTAAAACTTCAGATAATTACGCCCGTGTGATGTCGCTGTTGAATCCCAATTCAAAAACGACCGTTCAGCTCAAAAAGAATCAGTATTTCGGGATGTTGGCTTGGGATGGAAAAGATCCACGTTTTGCCAAATTACAGGAAATCCCAAAATATATAGAGGTTGCAAAAGGCGATACGATCGAAACCGATGGAAAGTCAGGAGTTATACCGGGCGGAATTATGATTGGGACGGTTTTCAGTTCCAAAATTGATGAAGTGACGGGAGAATTGGATATCCAAATAAAACTAAAAGAAGATTTTGCCAGACTGCGGTATGCACAAGTAGTGGTCAATCTGGAAAAGCAAGAAATCATAGAAGTAGAAAAAACAGACA
This sequence comes from Moheibacter lacus, assembly GCA_040392505.1. Classification (GTDB taxonomy): domain Bacteria; phylum Bacteroidota; class Bacteroidia; order Flavobacteriales; family Weeksellaceae; genus Moheibacter; species Moheibacter lacus_A. The sequence continues at coordinate 54,095 of JBEBVY010000004.1, forward strand.
GTTTAACACAAGATGCTAACCCTTAGACTATTAGGAAATATCGTACTCATTTTTATTTTGGTTTTACTGCAAAGTTTTATTTTCAGTAAAATCAATTTCAATCAAATTGCGACGCCCTACATCTATGTGTTGTTCATTCTATTGTATCCTGCCAATCAAAATCGATACCTCTTTCTTATCCTTTGTTTTTTATTGGGATGGGGAATCGATTTATTTGAGGACACAGGAGGCATCCATGCTTTCGCGTGTTTGACCATCGGATTCCTGAGCAAATACATCATACGAATGGTTTCCGGAACAAAATTCTTTGAACTGGAAGAATTTCGTTATTCCGATTTTAATGTGGGCCAATGGATCATTTATACTTTTCTGATGGTCTTCATTCATCACTTTCTTCTTTATTTTGTTGAAAGTTTATCCTTTGCTCATTTTGGCGGAATCATGATCCGAACGATTTCCAGTGTCGGATTTACCCTCTTATTTGTATATTTCTATTTAATTTTGTTTAGAAAGAGGGCGGAAAGATGAAAAAGATTTATGTAATCTCTGCAGTGGTTTTTATGATTATCGGATTGTTTGTTTGGCGGTTATTTTTCCTTCAACTTTCCACAGACCGATATAAGCTCAACGCCATCAATACCTCTATCAAACAGGAGATTATTTTCCCTAATCGCGGTGATATTTTGGATCGAAACGGCGTGCTTCTGGTAAGTAATTCTTACAATTATGAAGTAGATGTCACGCCTGCTTTGATTACGGAAGAATTTGATACAGCAGCTTTTTGTGAAATGGCCGGAATTAAAGTTTCGGATTTTCATCAACGTATGATTCAAATTAAAAACGAAAAAAATTACAGAGGCCTTTCTCCTTATCCTTTGATCAAAAATATTTCACGTGAAAATTATGCCCGGATACAGGAACAACTTTACCTCTATCCATCCATGTCCATCGTAAAGAGACCGGAACGAAAGTACATGGTGAATTCTGCAGGAAATATATTGGGATACATAAACGAAGCCAACGAAGCTTATATAAAATCAGATTCCACTTATTATAAACCGGGAGATCTAGTAGGGATTTCCGGTGTGGAAAAATCCTACGAAAAAGATTTGCGCGGAGTAAAAGGCGTAAAGAATTATGTAGCAGACCGATTGATGAAATCCGTGGGTCCTTACAAAAACGGCGAATACGATCAACCTGCAAAGAGCGGTAAAACGATTACTTTAACCATTGACTACGAATTACAAGCTTACGCAGAAAAATTATTACAAAATAAAAGAGGCGCCATCGTGGCACTTGACCCCAAAACGGGAGAGATTTTGGCCATGGCCTCCGCTCCTACGGTTGATCCCAATTTGTATTTGAAATCCGATACCCGAAACCAAATTTTACGCGACACGATTTCCATGCCCAATTATGACCGGGCAACGCAGGGTACTTATCCACCTGGATCTACTTTTAAAATGATTACTGCATTGGCCGGAATGCAAATGGGTGTCATTGATGCAGATTCTACAGGATATGTTTGTAAACACGGATTTCGGTATGGTCGTATGCGGATTGCCTGCCATTGCGGACAATATTACCGACCCATTTCCTTGCGGACAGCCATTGCAAAATCCTGTAATAATTATTTCTCCGAAACTTACAGAGACATCGTCCAAAAATACCCTTCTGATTATGCCAAAGGAATGAACGAATGGAAAGAAATCATGAACAGTTTCGGACTGGGTGTTTATTTAAACAATGATTTGGCGGTTGGAAGTTCGGGGCTGATTCCATCCGGAAAATTCTACAACAACCGGTTTGGAGAAGGAAAATGGACACCCTATCAAATGATTTTTAACGGAATGGGACAAGGAGACATCACGACAACGCCTCTTCAAATGGCCAATTTCACTGCTATCATTGCCAACAAAGGTTCATTTTATACGCCGCACATCGTAAAAGAAATAGACGGAAATCCTCAAAGTGACAAAAGATTTACCGAAATGAAAAAGTCTCTGGTCAGTCCTCCATATTTTATTCCGGTTTTGGAAGGAATGGAAATGGTTTTTACGGCCGGAACTGCAAGAGCTTTTCGTTCAAAAGATTTTACTCAAGCAGGAAAAACCGGAACAGCCCAAAATCCACATGGACAAGACCATTCGCTTTTCACATTAATAGCTCCGGTCGAAGATCCGAAAATCGTCATTGCCGTCATCGTGGAAAACGGTTATTGGGGAGCTCGTTGGGCAGGGCCAATGGCTACATTGATAGCGGAAAAATACCTGCTGGACACGATCAAACGTCCTTATCTGGAAACAAGGATGGTCAATGGAAGTTTGCAGGGCGAATATAAAAAACAGTTTATTGCCTACATGAAACGGAAAGGCTGGTATGTAGAACCGGAGCAACCGGACAGTATTAAAAATGACAGTTTAAAAAAGAATAAAGTTGAGCCAAAGCAGATCGCTAAGAGGAATTGACTGGACGACCATCATCATGTGTCTGATGCTCATAGCCTTTGGGATTATGAACATTTATTCCGTGGAACCCGACAAAGGTGAAAAACAACTATTATTTCTGGGGTTAAGCGTTATTTTGGTGATAGTGCTGATGTCCCTTTCTTCTATTACTTCCAACTTTTTTGAAGTATATAGCCCTATCCTGTATTTAGGCGCGCTGGTGCTGTTGATAGGAGTATTAATTTTTGGAAAAGAAATCAACGGTGCAAAGGCCTGGTTCAATTTCGGATTTGTCAGTTTCCAACCTGCCGAAGTCGCAAAACTCGCTACGGGACTCGTTCTCGCCAATTTTATCAGTTCGCCTTCCATCGAAATCAATACCCGAAAAACCATCCTGACAGCTTTTGGGATCATCGCCATTCCGGTCGGATTGATTCTCATGCAACCCGATTTGGGTTCCGTTCTGGTTTTCAGCGCCTTTATCGTCGCACTTTACAGAGAAGGTTTTTCGGCCTGGTACATTTTCATTCCGGTAATCGGTGGTGCACTCTTTTTGCTTTCCATCTCCTATCCGACTTATTATGTTTTGACGGGAATTGGTTTGCTGACTTCCATCATCAGTTTGATTATCATTGGATTTACATACAATCGGACCTTATTAAAAAATGTAATGGGTTTACAATTGGGGCTGGTCGTGTTTTTTATTTTGTTGATTATTCTCCAGACATTTTTCCCCGAATGGGGTGCAATCGCTGACGAAACAGCCAAACAATATGCCCGACCCGACGTTTTGGCGTTCAATGTTTATTTTTATTCGGGACTCGGATTGGCCATTGCCCTTCTTTCCGCTTTATCCGTTTCCTATTTTATTTTGCGCGACAATGCCGAATCTCCTTATAAAATGTTGAGCACGGAGTTTGGAACCAATCAGAGTTATGAAGTGGCCATCATTTCGACTATCATTTTTCTTATCGTTTCAGGAATTTCACTTTCCTCTTCCAAAATCTATTCGGAACTGCCCAAACACCAACAGGAGCGGATCATGGTTTTATTTGAAGGAGAGAAGAAATTTAGAGATACTTCGGGTTATAACTTATTGTATTCCAAAACAGCCATCGGCTCAGGTGATTTATGGGGAAAAGGCTATATGCAGGGAACGGTGAAAATGGGGAAATTTGTCCCTGAACAATCCACCGATTATATTTTCTGTACGGTCGGTGAAGAATGGGGATTTGTCGGCAGTACGCTACTCGTGGTTTTTTATGGATTATTTATACTTCGGATTTATTATCTGGCAGAAAACCAGCGCAGCGTTTTTTCACGTTTTTTCGGTTATTCCGTCGCCACGATTTTCCTGATTCATTATTTCATCAATATCGCGATGGTCATGGGGCTTTTCCCCACGGTGGGAATTCCGCTTCCGTTCTTCAGTTATGGTGGGAGCTCGCTTTGGGCATTCATCACTTTGACTACCATTTTTCTGATTTTGAATTATAAAGACAAACAGAGTTTGATTTGATGAAATTAAAACGGATCTTTTTTTATGATTCTAAACGTTTCAATTTGTCCGTTTTCAAGTTTTACACGGACAAAGTATGTTCCCGAAGCCAATGTTTGCAAGCTGATTTCTCCGCTTTCAATATGGGACGTTTGCCATACCTTTTTGCCTGCGGCATCAAAAATTTCTACTGTTTCAGGTTTTTTAGATGAATCAAATTTGAGAATATCTTTTACCGGGTTCGGATAATAAGCGAAATCAAACCTGCCGGGATTCTCCCCTGTACCCATTTCCCCGCAAATTCCGTAAATACCAAATGCGCCGCCCCATCCTTCGGGCTGTGGATTCCAGGTAGTTCCGGCGTCATCTGAATAATGAGCGATTGCATTTTCATTGAAAAGAGAAGTTTCCCAATAATTTGGAGCGCCCTCATTTCCTGCTGTTGTGGCAATAGCTACCCAATATAGTTCTCCGCCGTTCCCAATATACAGTGGATCAAATTCAAAAATATATGCATAAACATTCATTTCAAATTCATATCCAACCCACTCTTGCCATACGGGGACAAGATTTTCACGGGAACCCAATAGCTCACCGGGAACGCCTTCTGCGTCTTTGTAAAAATAGATACTTGCTGTTGAAATATTGCTGAAAAGACGTATAAACAGTTTATTTACCGATACCTCAAATTCCGGGATCCCGATAATAAAATCATCGGCATATCGCCGGGTTTGCAGGTTTCCCAGGCCGTTTTCAAAATCACCCGAGTATTCGGTTTCACATTCAAAATCACCATGTGTTATCATTAAGGTATAGTCTTCCGCCTGCCCGTATTCATAGCCTCCGCAAGGGTCTTCCGGCCATTCAGGCGTTCCGGTAGATGTACGGTGTTTGATAATGCGCATCCTTTTCATCCCGGAAGAACCAACAGGAGCGGTAATCTCGGTTACAGATTGCTGCCCGTCGGTTCCGTTGGAATTGATAACAAAGCCTGCCGGATAGTTTTCCCCGGGGTCAGTAAAATCTTCATTTCCGTTCCAGTCAATAAAAACCGAAAAAGTATTGGTGTGATTGCCATTGGTATTTCCCTGTAAGATGATAGTATAGGTTTCTTCTTCATCTAAATGACCGAACAATGTACTATCCTCATCAAAAAATTCGTGTCCCGGCGTACCGTTAATTGCGGGGTTGGTGGCATTGTTTATCCCGGCAAACGAAACAAGGGTAATGGGTTCGATATCATTTGCGTAGCTTACTTCGCAGTATTCCTGTGCTATTCCACTTAACGGAATTAAGAATAGAGCAAAAAGTGATATAATAGTTTTCATACTTAAATATTAAAAATAGTTAATTTTATTCTGTACAAGGATCAACCGTTGCCAAAAAACTACCGGATTCAGTTCCTTTTACCTGAAAACCAGGTCTTAATCTAATCTGACTGGCTTTATACGCTACTGTTGTTCCACTAGCAATCTCTGAGGTAGCATATACTAAAAAAGAACACGATGGAGAAAATAAGATTTTTCATAGTAAAGTTTTTATAGGTTTGATTATCTAATATATAAATAAAATATACAAAACTTTAAATTTCATTGCAAAGAATCCTTATTTCATTGATCCAAATCAGTTATCCGTATCCAATCACTTTATTTTCCTGCTGAAAATTTTATTTTTATCCAAACAAATGGAAAATTTGTAAATTAGATTTAATGTACAGAAAAATCATTTTAATTTTTTTAGGGCTTCTTTTTTTATTTCCAGTTACAAAAGGACAATCATTTGAAATCGAAAATGGAAAAGAAAAATTTTCAGTTCCTTTTCAGCATATAGGTGGTTTGGTCATTTTACCTATTTCCATCAACGGTTCCATTCCGTTAAATTTCGTATTGGACACGGGTTCACCCTATACCATCATCACCAACCTGAACGCCATTCGTCATTTTCAATTAAAAAAAGGAGAATCCATTTCTGTTTCCGGTTTGGGTCGGGACATCCAAACCATAGAAGCCTATTCGTCAAAAGGCAATACCATACAATTGGGAAAAGCTGTTTCGCATCACACCGATATCGTATTGATTTTTGAAGAAGGATTTGATCTGAGCGGAAGATTCGGGATTCCCATTTATGGCATCATAGGATATGACATCCTGAAAGATTTTACTGTAGAAATTAATTATAACAAAAAAAAAGTCAGTTTTTACAAACCGGAATTCTTTCACACTAAAAAGAATCTGAGAAAATATAGAGCGCTTCCCTTGGATATAAAAGGCAAAAAACCTTATCTCAAACTTGATTCTCAGATTTCGGACCAAAAAGTAGAACTCAATCTTTTGGTAGATACCGGAAGTACGGATGCGCTTTGGTTATTTGAAAAAGAAAACGTCCAAATTCCTTCAAATCATATAGAAGACTATCTCGGTTATGGCTTGAATGGCGAAATTCATGGTAAAAAAACCAGAATCCCCAATTTGACCATGGGAACCTATGAATTGGAAAATCTTACGGCTTCTTTTCCGGACAGCATTTCCGTCTCAAATCTCATTCGGAAAAACCGAAACGGAACCGTTGGTGCAGAAGTATTGCGGAGATTCAATACGGTTTATGATTACTACGAAAAGAAATTATGGATCAAAAAAAATAAATATTTTAAGGAGGATTTTCATTATAATTTAGCCGGATTGGAACTTTTCCAGCCTTATCCCAACTTACCTTATCTGGAAGTGGCCTATGTCCGTAAAAATTCGCCGGCCGAAATCGCCGGACTCAAAAAAGGAGATGCCATCCGTTTTGTAAACGACAAGCGAATCAGTATTTTTCAGGTAAACCCTATCCAAACAGAATTCGCTACCCACAACGTCAGTGTCATCTATGTGGAAGGCAAAAAAAGAGAACTGATTTCTCTTCCGGAAATCATCGATCTGTTTAAAAGTCACGAAGGTCAGAAAATCAAAATCCTCTATACAAGAGGAGAAAGTGATGTGGAAAGAA
>JBEBVY010000005.1:0-54139 GCA_040392505.1 Moheibacter lacus
GGGATGTGGTTTATGACTTTTACGCTGGGCCTTACCTACTATTATCTTCCTTCTTCACTCAACAAACCGATTTATTCCTATTCATTGGGTGTCTTGGCGTTCTGGACGCAGATGTTGTTTTATAGTTTGATTGGTACACACCATTTCGTATTCAGTCCGTTGCCGTGGTGGTTGCAAACCGTTGCCATCGTATTCAGTATGGGAATGTTTATTCCGGTGACAGCCGGAACGACTAATTTTCTGATGACCATGAAGGGAAGTTGGAGTTCGATTTCCAAAAGTTATGTTCTACCGTTCTTTCTGGTAGGTGTAATTTTCTACTTTGTAGGTTCTTCTCAGGGAAGTTTTCAGGCATTCCGATTTACCAATTATGTCTGGCATTTTACGGATTTCAATGTGGCACATTCGCACATGACCATGTATGGCATCATCTGTTTTCTGATTTGGGGTGCGTTTTATGCGATTATGCCCAAAATAACCGGGCGTGAACCGCGTCAGATTTTTGTCGGGGCTCATTTCTGGCTGGCTTTCCTCGGATTGTTTGCCTATATGTTATCATTGATGACAGGCGGAACCCTGAAAGGACTCAGTTGGATTGAAAACAAACCTTTTATACAGTCGGTGATACTGATGCGTGAATATTGGGTTTGGCGTGCTGTCGGCGGAACAATGATGTTTGTCTCTCATCTGGTATTTGCGTATAATTTTTATGAAATGATCAAGCAGGTAGAACCTAAAGACCATAAAGTAATTATTACGATTTAAAGCTTTCATCTCATGTTGAATTTAGGAACAAATCATAAAAATCTCGTCCTCACTTCTTTTTGGGGCTATTTGATACTCAGCATTTTTATTGCGTTGATACCGGCTACACAGATGCAAAAAGTCAAACCATTGTCGGGACAACCTGTCTTGTCGCAATCGGAAAAGAATGGATTAAATGTTTATGTTTCGGAAAATTGTATGGCTTGCCATACGCAGCAAGTTCGAAGCATAGAAATGGATAAAACCTGGGGCTCACGCCCTTCCATTCCTTCGGATTATTATTATACAAAAAAAAGATTGGATTTCTGGCGACAATCTCCTTCTCTTTTGGGGAGTGAACGCACCGGACCTGATTTGACCAACATTGGTGTAAGACAGTCAGCTCCTGAATGGCACCTACTTCATCTATACAATCCCCGTTTGGTAGTCAAAGAATCGGTGATGCCTTCTTATTCCTGGTTGTTCATAGAAAAGGACAGTTTGAATATTTCAAAAGATGATGTGGTGCTGAATGTTCCGGCTGAATATTTATCCAATAAAAAAAATAAAGTTGTCGCCACTCAAAAAGCAATCGATCTGGTAAATTATCTGATTTCATTGAAACAACCCGATTTACCCGATGAAACAACGGTTGCCTTTATCCCATCCAAAAAGAAAGACGAACCTGCGGGAACTGGAACCGATTCTAATTTGCCCAATGGTGAAGATCTCTTTTTGAAAACCTGTTCTGCTTGTCATCAGTCCGATGGAAAAGGATTACCAGGCGCTTTTCCGCCTTTGGCTGGAAGTCCCATTGTAAATAACGAAGATTTTTCGCTCATGGTCAGCATTATTTTAAAAGGATATGATGCCCGTGAAGAATATGCCACGATGCTTCCTTTTGCAGATCAATTGAGCGATGAAGAAATTGCAGCCATCGTCAATCACGAAAGGAGCAGGTGGGGAAATAGCGCTTCTTCCATCACGGCTGAAGATGTTAAAAAAATCAGAGATTCCATCATGATTCAAACACCTCAATAATGAAAACTAAAATCAAATTAAGCATATTTTTCATCTTATTTATCTCTATGAGTGTTTCCGCCTGCGAATTATGTAAGTCACAACAACCAAAAGGCTTACAGAATATAACGCACGGGACAGGTCCCCAAAATAATTGGGACTATATCATCATAACGACCGCTGCTATCATCGTGGCGGCAACACTCATTTTAAGTATCAAATTCCTGATTCGCCCGGGTGAAAAAAATCCGGAGCATATAAAAAATATTGTAGTGGAACCAAAACAAACGTCATGAAAGAGTCAGACAAAACCATACGTATTTTTCTGGACGATGATCCAAGGCCATTTGCAGAATTTGAATCACCAGTAAAATTCATGCTGGATACAACCAAGATTCCCGATGGCAAACATCAGCTCAAAATTGTCGCCAATTCAACCAATGGAAATGAGGGTATCAAAATCATTCCTTTTGAAGTCCGGAACGGACCAACTATTTCAGTTGTTGGACTCAAAAAAGAGGATGTAGTCGGATCCAAAATCCCGATTACCATCAATGCCTACGGGAGTGAGCGAAACGATCTGTTTGTGATAACAGGCTCGGAAACTCCAAAAGCAATTCCATCCTGGATTTGGGCCATGGTCATTTTATTTATCGCTTTTGGTGTTTTTTATTTAATTATGTACTGGAAACCAGATTTTTATCATTCATTTTTTTAATTTTAATTATTGAAAAAAAGGTTTGCAAATTTCTTTGCAAACCTTTTTCCTTGCGTACTGATTTTCTATTTTCCTCCCAGAAATGCTTTCAGCATCCAGGCTGTTTTTTCCTGAAACGAAATAAAATCACTCATCATAGAGTTGGTTCCTTCGTCATCCAGTTCGGCTGAACGATCGAGAATCTGACGCTCGATTTTTAATAATTCCTGAATGGAATCCAAAACAAGTTGAACGGATTTCTCTGCATCGGAAATATTCTTTCCTACTTTCACAGATGAATTTTTAATATAATCCTCGAAAGTATGCAAAGGCGTTGCTCCCAAAGTAAGGATTCGTTCGGCTACTAAATCGACTTTTTCCTGTGCATCTAAATATAATTCTTCGAATTTAGGATGCAACTGAAAAAACTGTTCGCCTTTGATGTTCCAGTGAACTCCCCGCAGATTCTGATAATAAATCTGTAAGTCTGCTAACAGCACATTTAAGTCTTCTGATAATTCTTTTGTAGTGGATTTTTCCAATCCGATTGTTGATAGTTTCATATGATAATATTTTGAAATCCTTTAATTGATAATTTACTAAATATAAGGAATTTAACTCAGATAAACAAATACAATTGCTCTTTATTGATTAACTAAAATCATGCCCATTATGATCAATATTTTTGATAAATTCAATACCTTTATTGAAAATACTTATAAATGACACTCGTACAATTGGAATATGTTTTAGCGGTAGCTGAGCATAAGAATTTCACTTTGGCAGCAGACAAATCATTTGTGACACAACCGACTTTAAGTATGCAGATTCAGAAGTTGGAGAAGGAATTGGAAGTCGAAATATTTGACCGGAGCATGCATCCTATCAAACTGACTAAAATTGGTGAAAAAATTGTGGCACAAGCCAAAGTCATCTTAAAAGAGTCAGGGAAAATGAGTCAGTTGGTTTTTGAAGAAAAAGGACAACTGGAAGGTGATTTCAAAATCGGTGTTATCCCTACGGTTTTGCCTACGTTGGTTCCTTTGTTTTATAAAACATTTCAAAAAGCTTTTCCCAAAACCAATCTTTATATTCAGGAAATGCAAACGGATGAAATCCTGGTAGAATTACATGATGGGAGTCTGGATTTTGGGATTGTGGTTACGCCTTTGCATGAGAGTCAAATCGTGGAAAAAGTTTTGTACTATGAGCCACTTGTTGGATATGTTCCGGCTTCACACCTATATCACAACAAAAAATTCCTTCAGACTTCAGACCTTGATATTGAAGATTTGCTTTTATTAAAAGAAGGTCATTGCTTCCGGAATAACGTTCTGAATCTTTGTGAACCGGCCAAACTCAAAAAACAACCGGTAAAATTGGACAGCGGGAGTCTCGATACCTTGGTAAAATTGGCCAATGAAGGCTACGGAATGACACTTTTGCCTAGTCTTCATGCCGAAGATTTACCAAAAGAATACCAAAAAAATGTTCGATATTTTGAAGATCCGGCACCGTCCAGACAAGTCAGTTTGGTATATCACCAATCCTATCTGCGGAAATCATTTGAAGAAAATTTTTCCAAAACAATCCAAAGTGTTTTGCGAGGGAAAATCTTTTTGGAGAAAAATGAAAATGTTACTTCACCCTTAATCAGTTTACCGAAATAAAAAAAGCCGGAATACCGGCTTAAAATATAAATTTAGGTTTTATCAGATCGGTTCGACACCTACGGTCAAATGAACTTTTGACTTACCGTCACGGAACTCGAAAGTTTTAACGGATTCACCTTCCAATAACATATTTCGGATGGTCATATTGAATTTATTATTGGTTTTAAAATCATCATCTGTAAAATCATCTTCTTCTTTCATCCCTGGAGTGATGGCCAATTTATAATCGAGATTACCGATGTTTAAAGTGAGGTGCTTGTCTTTCAATGCCGGATCTTTTTCTGTCAGGGGTTTGCCTTTATATAAAATAATCGGGGCATTTTCTTTTGCATACACTATCGAAGCAATCGGAAAAGGAACTCCATTGTATTTCCCGATCATTTTAGGAACTCCTTTTTCATCAGAAAGCATCACACCAACACTCCCATAAATTTGTTCATTGTTTCCTCCATCATCAGAAACCAAACAATTCAATTCTTTGATTCGGATGCGGATTTTTTTGGATTTCAAACAATTATTTCCATCTAAAAATGCCTCAGTTATCAGAGAAATGGGTTCGCCTTTTAAATTTGTCAATCGGAATTCCAGTGGAACTATATCTATTTCGTTATAAGATTTCTTAAAATATTTATCTATTTCTTGTTGTACTTTTTTGGGATCAGAAATAGCGATGGGTTGTCCGCCTTGTGAGACGGCGCGTATGTTAGTAAAACTCGTAAAGGATTTACCGGAGGTTTTTTGTTCCAATTCTGCTCCGACTACTCCCCAATTCCAGGAACCTTTAAAGTCATTGGAATAGGATTCCAACGAAAATTCACTTTCCAGAATGATATATAATCTGCGTCCATAAGTTACTTCTTTGATATAATACCAACTACCTTTTGCTTTTTCAGGTTGGAATAAGGCGTCTTCCGAACTCGAAATTTGATTGGCATTTACGCTCAAACATTTCTGTTCAAATTTAAAAACATACATATAATTGTATTTTTCAGAAGAAAATTTGAACTCATCCTCTGCCGCAAATCCCATAAAATAGCCGGAAGCCCCAACTTGAACAGAAGTGGAATCATACATGGTCGAAATACTTATCTCACTGTTGGATTCTACATTGGGCATTCCGCTCAGATTGGCTGGTTTGGTCAGATCATGTACTGCTTGTGCGATTTTTGGTGTGATGTCCACTCCTTCAGAAGATTTTGCTTCAGATATTTTATTTTTAACCAAATTGGACGAAGCGGTAAACGTTACACTTTTACGGTTTTTTACTTCCTGAAAAACCAGATTACCTCCATTTAAAAATTTATTTCCATCGATTATATTTCCCGGAATCATATTGGACATATTTTCAGGATTGGAAATAACCACATTGGACTCTATATCCATCCCGGTGACTTGTTCCCGAGTTAAACACATCGGATGTTCTTTGCCCAGTTTAGTGATTTTATTGGTAATTCCTTTTTGGGGATTTTTTCCATTTAAGAAATACAATTTGACTTGACCGGTATTTAATTTTACGATTCGTGGTTTTAAGATGGTGATTTTTTCTGGTAGTTGAATTTTGGGTTTTTCTTTTTTAATTACCGGTTTTGGACGAATGATTTTTTCTATACCTTTTACCGTTGATTGTTCTTTTTGTACTTTTTTGAAAACAGGTTTTGAAGATGCCTCTGTTTCCTTTTTCGGAAGTCTGATCAATTTTGCCATGAGTGAAATTTTATATTGGTTTAAATCTTCATAACTCTTTTATGAAGTAAAACAAATATAGAACTGACAATGAATGACTTACATAGGAATATACCTTTTTTATTCAAAGGAATTTTCCTACTATAAATTGCTTAAAAACCTCATGGCTGAATTTGGTAAAGATGAAATTTACCTGTTTTCAAATCAGGACTGCAATAACTTAAAATCAGCCAGAACCATCGCTGCCATGGCCTCCACGATTGGGACGGCTCTGGGAACAACACAAGGATCATGTCTTCCTTTTCCCTGCATTTTGACGACTTCTCCTTTTGAATTGATCGTTTCCTGTTCCTGCATGATGGTCGCGACCGGTTTAAAAGCCACACGAAAATAGATGTCCATCCCGTTGGAAATCCCACCTTGAATTCCACCGGAAAGATTCGATTTCGTCGAGCCGTCCGCATTGAACAAATCATTGTGTTCCGAACCGAGCATTCTGGCACCGCAAAATCCGCTACCGTATTCAAATCCCTTTACCGCATTGATGGAAAGCATGGCTTGTCCCAATCGGGCATGTAATTTATCAAAAATCGGTTCTCCCCAACCAATCGGTAGATTTTGAAGGACACAAGTAACAGTACCTCCGATGGTGTCTCCTGATTTGCGGACTTTTTCGATTTTTGCTATCATTTGCGCAGCGACTTCTTCGTCAGGACATCGAACGATATTGGATTCAGTGAGGGAAAAATCCAACTCCTGATAGGGTTTCTCCAAAAATAAATCACCGACCGATGAAACCCAGGCATTAATTTTCACATCAGAAAGCATCTGTTTGGCAACAGCACCTCCCACAACCCAATTGGCGGTTTCACGAGCTGAACTCCTTCCGCCTCCTCTATGGTCCCTGATTCCGTATTTTTTCTGATAAGTGAAGTCTGCATGAGAAGGACGAAATACATCTTCAATGTGCAAATAATCCTTTGATTTCTGGTTTTCATTTGGGATGATAAAACCGATGGAAGCACCTGTTGTTTTTCCCTCAAAGATGCCGGAAAGAAATTGAACGGTATCGCTTTCTTTGCGTTGGGTAACGATTTTGGATTGTCCGGGTTTGCGACGATCGAGTTCGGATTGAATTTTTTCCAAATCCAATTCGATTCCGGAAGGACATCCGTCTATGATGCCCCCGATTGCTTTTCCATGGCTTTCGCCAAAAGTAGTTAATCTGAAAATGCGACCAATTGTATTCATTTCACAAAAATACAATTTCTAAATTCTGACTTCTGATTTCTAATCTTTAAATTTGCAGGAAGATGAAGAATTATTTAGACGAACTGAACGAACCGCAAAGGAAAGCCGTAGAGCAAACAGAAGGGCCGCTCATGGTGATAGCCGGTGCCGGCTCGGGCAAAACCAGGGTTTTAACCTATCGTATTGCACATTTGATAGAAAAAGGAGTGGATCCATTTAACATTCTGGCTTTAACTTTTACCAATAAAGCGGCGCGCGAAATGAAAGATCGGATTTCAAAAGTTGTCGGTCCAAGCGAAGCCAAAAATCTTTGGATGGGAACTTTTCACTCTGTTTTTGCCAGAATTCTGAGAGTCGAAGCACCAAAGTTAGGATATCCCTCCGATTTTACCATTTATGATACCCAAGACACCCAAAGCGTGATGAAAAAGGTTTTGGAAGAATTACAATTGGACAAGGATATTTATAAACCCAAACAAGTTCTTCATCGAATTTCCCAATTTAAAAATAATCTGATCACCGTTCGTGCTTATCATAACACACCTGAACTGATCGAAGCAGATGCCGCTGCCATGCGCCCCAAAATGGGCGAAGTCTATCGTGCTTATGTGGACAAATGTTTCAAATCTGGCGCCATGGATTTTGACGATTTATTGCTTCGAACCAATGAAGTCCTGACGCGTTTCCCGGAAGTCCTGGCAAAATATCAGGAACGTTTCAAATATATTTTGGTGGATGAGTATCAGGATACGAATCATTCCCAATATTTAATCGTGAAAGCTTTGGCTTCCCGCTATGAAAATCTTTGTGTGGTGGGCGATGATGCACAAAGTATCTATGCGTTTCGCGGAGCCAACATTCGGAATATTTTATCGTTCCAACAGGACTATCCCGACGCAAAAGTAATTCCGTTGGAACAAAATTACCGTTCGACCAAAACCATCGTAGGAGCAGCCAATCAGATCATAGCACAGAACAAAGATCAATTGGAAAAAAATGTTTGGACGGCTAATGATCAAGGACAAGCCATTCCAATTTACAGAGCATTGACCGATGCGGACGAAGCAAGATATGTGGCTTCACAAATTTGGGAATTGGAGGTCAATGAGCATTTGAAACACAAAGACATCGCGGTTTTATACCGCACCAATGCCCAATCACGTGCTATTGAAGAAGCTTTAAGAAAAAGAAATCTTCCTTATCGTGTATTTGGTGGAACTTCGTTTTTCCAACGAAAGGAAATCAAAGATTTGATTGCCTATTTACGTTTGTTAATCAATCAAAATGATGAAGAAGCTTTGCTACGGATTATCAATTATCCGGCAAGAGGAATCGGTCAAACTACATTGAACAAATTGATGGTAGCTTCAGGAGAATTGGAAAAAACGGTTTACGAAATTTTGGAAAACATTCAACAATTCAATTCAACAATTGGATTAAATGCTACAACTGGACAAAAACTGAATGATTTCATCACGATGATCAAAAGTTTCAAAGTGATGTTGCAAAATCACGATGTCTATGAAGTGGCTTCTCACGTTGCCAAAACGACCGGACTTATCAAAACGCTGAAAGAAGACGATACGCCTGAAGGAATTTCCCGATTGGAAAACATACAGGAATTGTTGAACAGTATCCAGGGCTATGTGGAAGAACAAAAACAATTGGATGAAGGCGATCCGTCGCTAAGCGGATTTTTGGAAAATGTGGCATTGGCAACGGATGCGGACAATGACGATGAAGATGACAACAAGGTTTCGCTGATGACGGTACATTTGGCAAAAGGATTGGAATTTCCGGCGGTTTTCATCGTTGGACTGGAAGAAAACCTGTTTCCTTCCATGATGAATTTGAATACGCGTCAGGAACTGGAAGAGGAAAGACGTTTGTTTTATGTTGCGCTGACCAGAGCCGAAAAATTTGCGCAACTCACCTATTCGGTTTCCCGCTTCCGATGGGGAAAAATAGTGGACAGTGAGCCGAGCCGTTTTCTGGAAGAAATTGACGATAAATATTTGGAATGGAAGAATTTGAACGCAGGCCTTCCGATCAACAAAAGTGGATTGAATGCTAATTTGTTTGAAGATGATTATTCGCAAATTCCAAAATTTGAACGTAAAAAGCCGGAATCTAAAACACAGGCGACACCGCTAAAACCGAAGGCGAGTTTCAAACCGATTGCACAAGCCAATATCATCAATCAGTCCAATGGTCAAAATGTAGAATTGAGTGCAGGAAAAATCGTGATGCATGACCGTTTCGGACGTGGGAAAGTGGTTTCGCTGGAAGGCGAGCCGGACAATGTAAAAGCCACCGTTTTATTTGACAATGCAGGCGAGAAAAAGTTATTATTGAACTTTGCGAAGCTGAAAGTGATCGGGTAATTCTGGCATTTTTATTGTAATTTCTAACACCATTTAGTATAAATTAATCCAAATAATCATGAAAAAAATAGTCTATTTAAGTTTTCTTTCTTTTTGCAGTGTTTCGGTTTATTCGCAAACCATCGGCGATGTTTTGGGAGGAATCGAAAAAGTAACCGGAATCAAAACTTCGGATACAAAATCTAATTCTTCCGGTGGAAATGTGGATTTATCAGGTTTGAGTTCTGCGGAAATTTCTACTGCATTAAAGCAAGCTTTAAATCTGGGAGTGGAAGAAGGAATCGATAAACTTTCCGCGGAGGATGGCTATTTCAAAAATGAATTGGTTAAAATCCTGATGCCGGAAGAATTGCGCAAAGTAGAAAATGTATTGAGAAGTTTTGGGCTAAGCAGCTTGGCCGATGAAGGCGTTAAATTGTTCAATCGTGCGGCAGAAGATGCGGTAACCGAAGCGGCTCCGATTTTTGCTAATGCCATTACCTCGATGTCGTTTGATGATGCAAAAAATATTTTATTGAGTGGGGATAATGCGGCTACGGATTATCTGGAATTTAAAACGTCTGAACAGCTTTATCAGGCATTTGAGCCGAAAGTACAGGCATCGCTTGGAAAGGTAGGTGCGGATAAAGTTTGGAACAAATTGATAACGAGCTACAATATGTTTACGGGCAAAAACATAACGACCGATTTGAACCAATATGTTACGCAGGAAGCTTTAAACGGGGTTTTTAAAATGGTGGCTGAGAAGGAATCCAATATACGGGACAATGCCGTTTTCAGAACGACATCGGTTTTGCAGGATGTTTTTGGGGCATTGGATAAGAAGTAATGAATTGAACATAATAGAAAAAGCCGCCTCGAAATTCAGGACGGCTTTTTTGTATCATTCAATTCTGAGATTATTTTACCACTACTTTTTTCATAGTAGAAGTTCCTGAAACTCCTTGGAATTTTATCCAATAAGCTCCTGCTGATAATCCTGACATATCCAAAGTGGATTTACCCGCATTTAAACTCGTAGTTTTTACAACTTTACCTTCTAGGTTTACGATTTGAACTTGTGCATTTTCTTTTAGCTCAACGGTGGTAGAATTTTTCACAACAGTCGGATAAACCTGAGCGATCGAAATAGAGTTCATATCTGAAACACCCATTGCATTCTTATCATAAATGTAGTTAAAATACAGGTTGGTGTTTTCAATATCAAATCCGTCCCCATCCAATTGGAAAAACCGGAATTCATATTCAATCACTTCGTCTGTTTCTTCATGGTGAATGAAATGGTCTGTTGTGAAACCTTGGTTACTTCCTGGCGGAATCACAACCGAATAACCGGGAATGTACTCCCCTACTTCTATGTTTGTTATACACAAACCATAACAAACCTGCATACCGGATGCATCATTTCCGGCAGTGGAAACACCTGTACATTCAATTTGCATATTGATAGGCTCTCCGGAGTCATTGTAAGTTAAAAACCACAGTCCATCTGCTTCTTCCACTGCGTTTGAAGTAAAGACAAATCCTTCTTCTATTTCAGTGTCATCATTTGTATCCAGTGTGTTATAAGAATTCATCACCCGGTAAACCTGATCCTGAGCAAATGAAATACTTAACACACCTAAACTCAAAATAGCGGTATAAAATACTTTTTTCATCTTTTTGATTTTAAGTAGGGGTTGTCCAAATTTGAACAACCCCATTTTTATTATTTAATTACTAATTTTTTAACTGTTTCAGCTCCTTTATCATCTGTCATCACCACTACATAAACTCCTTTTGATAAATTAGATAAGTTAAGAGTCGTGTTGTCACCCACATTTGTCTGGCTGAATACTCTTTTACCTGTCAAATCAAATACGTTTACATCCTGAGATTTGTCGGTCATGATTTTCACGATCCCCGTAGTTGGGTTAGGCACCAAAGTTACTTGTGCGGCATCCATATCGTTTGTTCCCAAAACGATGTTGGAAGCATCGGTATAACGAGATTGGATGATTTGCTTTGTCAAGTTATCCTGTATAAATACCACTACAGCCAAATCTTCCATTTCTTCCACAAAAGTAGCACTCATATCCTGGGAGAATGTTAAAGTTTCCACTTGATCTTGTACAAACTCAATATCCGTTCCGGAAGGAGTTGGAAGTCCTTTCATAAATACATGATGGAATTCTGTTTCTCCATTGGTTGCAGCATTTTCTGTCGTTACTTTTTCTATAACCATAACGCGAACTGTGTAGTTGGCAGAAATATAGGGAGTAATATTTACGGAAACATCAATAGTGTTACCATTGATAGTATGGTCAGCCTCTATATCAAAGAAAGATAAATGTTCTTCCAAACGCAATTGATCCAATAAGACAATCAATTGATTGGTAGTTGGCATACCTACGTCTGTAGCGTTAAACAATAAAGTTGGCGCTGCGTTTATACCATAATAGTTTACACGGTTTTGAACTTCTTGTCTAACCGGAGATCCGGGTGCTCCTGCATAAGGGTCTCCTGAGCCAGGCCACCAAACCTGATAGCTGACGAAAGTCGCTTTATCATGTGCATAGTTATCGAAGAACGGGTTGAAAGAACCGGTGTTGAAAGCATAACAAGGAGGACAAGTTGAGCTGGAGAATTTCTCCATCAAAGGAATTTTCAAACTAACACCAGAAGCTACCATCACATCTTTTATAAATTCATTGTTGGATGGAATAACGTCAGTAATGTTCAGATTGGAAACCCATACTTTTAAGTTGTGATTACCTCCTGTAGCAGCCCATAAATCTACATGTGTAAAATTAAATAACTGACCTGATGAAATGTTTTGGCCTGCATAGTTTTGGGTATGTGTTGCACCACCGTCTACTTGCCAGTTCAGATCAAAAGAAGTAATAGGATTGATCCCCAGATTGGCAAGCGTTCCTTTTACCTGAATATCACCAGCTACCAAAATGTCGGCAACATCTAAATTTAGAATGGAAGCATCATCACCTGTAACTTCATCCACAGATATATCATCCAAATACAAGGCATAACCTCCTTTATTTGTTCCTCTGAAACGCACGACAGTGTCTGCACTTGGGTTATAAGGAGTCAATACATACGTAAATGTTGTTGGGTTTATGATGGCGTCAGGAAACTCAGCAATCGTAGTCCAACTGTCTCCACCATTATTTGAGATCTCAAGAAAAAACCAGTTGACTTTTGAGTCTTTTTCTCTTTTTGCCAACGTAAAACTCACTTTATAAATTCCTGAGGATAAATCCAATACAGGCGTATCCAAAGCAGTGTTATAAGCAGATTGGCTGGTGTGGTAAAAAGTAGCCGCATCGTTACAAGCGATCCCACCTGTGTCACCTCCACAGTCTGTCCAACTCAAATTACCATTGACTGTATCTTCAATCAAATCACCGGGAACCCCGTCGCTAAAGTCTTCTGAAAAAACCTGTGCATTCAATAAGCTAATCGCACAGATTGCAATTAATGTAAATAATTGTTTCATACGTAAAATAATTGTGTGTTAAATAATTTATGAAATATATATTGGGTAAATATACTAAAAAGTTTTTACCAAGCTCAATGTAAATCCTGTATTTTCAGGAACATACCTGCATACTCCTCCTACACATATCAGCCCTCCTCTTTGACGTCCGTAATTCAGAGCTACTCGGGTAGATTCTTGGGCATAACTTCCACCTATCATATAATACTGGTAGCGTTTGCTTTTGTCGTCATTTCCATAATTATAACTATCGCCAATATAGAAATTCCATTTTTGGTTGAAATTATATTCCATCAGTGCAGCAGCCCAATTCTTTTTGTCACGTTTGGTTTGAAGGTGTTGCAATTCAAACCGCAAAGAATTTTTCGAATCAAATTTATAAAGGAAATCTCCCACTACCACATTGGCCACAAGCGGAGTATAAGTGATCCCCTCCATGATGGCTCTATCGTAATACTGGTGCATATAGGTGATAATGGACGAAAATTTATCGGTCCATTTTTTGTTAATTTCGAAATTCACATCGTGGAAAAACTTCCGACCGAAGTCAAAAAAATTGGTTTCATACGTCAAATCTTCATTGAAAGTAGCATTTAAACCATTCCAATAAGATGCGTTAACGGCCAATTTCGTCCCGTATTTCCCTCCTAAAAAGGTCCCTTTGGCTAAATTGTAAAAAATATCCAGCTGTCCTCCTATTTCACCTACTTCCTGTAAATCAAAGTTCAACTGAGGTTGTGCCTGATAAACATAAATATTGGTCAATAGATAGTCGTGTTGTCGCGTAAGTGCCGGAACATAGTTAACGATTCCTTCATTGTAAAGGTTTTGTGCGGTTTCGCTCAAATCTCTTTGTGAATACATCGCCATATTTTCCATACGTCTGAACGTGGCATTTACACCAAATCCTTTCATTGAATAACCCAAATTGACCAACAAGGCGCTTCCGTCATAATAATTCTCGGTAGGCATACCGCTAAATAAAGCAGGCTGCTCTCCTTTGATTACATATTCCGCATTGGCATAAATTCCCGCGTTTCCGGAATATCCTAAACGAAGTGAATAATTACTGATGTTTTGAGGAAAATCCTCCACGGCTCCCGAATAGTCCTCATGCTGTCCTACATAACTGAATCCGGCCGTTACCGTATTGTTGAAGTTGTCTTTGTTAAATAAACGAACCAAATTGGTTTCCACATCCACACCACCAATTGTTCCTTGCGTCGTTTCAAATCCTAATCGGTTTTTACCGATCAAACCTTTTATGGTCGTGAAATCATTGGGCGTATAGGCAACTTTTACTCCGCGAATGGAATTATTAATTCCGATTTGACGATCCTCCCAACTCCTCAAAATCAAACCGCTACCAAATTGTTCATAAAAATTACCGGCTGTAATGTCTAATTGCTCGCCTTTGTAATTCACATAATAAGTAGCGATTTTATTATCGTTAAACCGATCTGAATACCCCAAAAGAGCGGAAGGCAAATAGGCCTCATACTGTAATCCTGCTGTAAATTTTCCATAATTATAGTCCAAACGGATATAATTATTGGAACGAAAAGGATCGTCAGGTTGTTCAAATCCCAAATCTTCGTCAGACTGATACCATTGGGATGTGGATTCTATTCCTCCGGAAAAGGTTCCTCCTGCTACATCTATTTGTCCATAAGATAAACTTGACGCTGTCAATCCAAGCATCAATAATCCATAAATTTTTTTCATGCGTTAATTCTTTCGTTTTGCTGCTTTAATTTTTTGATCAATTCTCATTGACGTTGATCTGAAGGGTATTTAGTTAGAAAATTCTTTGATCTTTTCAAACAATAAATCTTCTGCTCCCGGCTGGTATCCTACATGTTTATAAACCACCATGCCGTCTTTCACGATCACCGTATAGGGAGGTGTAGAAAAATTCAATTGTCTTTTTAATTCATTATTGGTATCCAATAAAATATCAAATTCCCAACCACTCCCATTGACTTTTGGCTGAACACGGCTGACCGTTTTTGAATCATCTACTGAAACGGCATAAAATTTAAAATTGGCTTCGCTGGACCAATCATCCATTTTATCGTTGATAGCATTTAATTCCAACAAACATGGGCCGCACCAAGTCGCCCAAAATGCCAATACGACCGGCTCTCCTTCAGAAGACAATGCTTTCACGTCCACCTTATTTCCCCTCAAATCGGGAACCGCCATGTCCGGAAAAGCTGTATCCTGCGCAAAGGAGCTGACTGCCAAACCCATTGCAAAAATTGCAGATAAAAACTTTTTTTTCATGTTTTTTTATTTGTGTGTTATTTGGCTAAATTAGCAAAAATTATTTTCTGTTATGAAAAAATTAAATAAACTAACACACATCTTTATTTTTCTAATGTTTTGTTCCGGACTTATCATAAGTTGCGGAACTGAAGAAGAACCACAAGCAAACGCTTTGACTGTAACACTGAGCACTTCTTCCGTGCAAGTGGGAAACCCCGTTAACTTTACGGCTTCCTCGCTTCACGACGGAGATTTGACCTCTGTGGCAACTTTTTTTGTAAATGGTGAACAGATAGAAGGAAACTCCTTCATTCCGACCGAAGCCAATGATTCCAATGAAGTCTATGCGACTTATAACGGATTGACCAGCCCGGTTGTGAATTTTTCATCTTTTGATTTAGTTCCAAGTGAATACACCCAAAAAGTATTGGTAGAAGACTATACCGGTACCTGGTGTACCTATTGTCCGCGCATGGCGCAAATTCTCGACTTTTTTGTAGATTATAACGAAAATGTTATTCCGATTGCCATTCACTGTGAAGGAAACGAAGAAGACCCTTGGGTATATGAGTATTGGGAACAAATGGCAGCTACTGAAAATTATAATGCAGGAGGTCAGCCAAAAGGCAAAATAAACAGAATTTACAATGTAGATATGTTAATGGGCACACAGCCCTGCCCAAATGATCCGACAGGATACTATCCTCAAATAGACCCTTATTTAAATCAGGCAGCTCCGCTGGGATTAGCTATTAATTCAACTTTGAGCGGAAGCAGTTTGAACATCAATGTAAAAGTCGGCTTTGCAACCGGTGATATTTCCAATGCAAAATTGGTGGTAAATCTGATTGAAGAAGGTCTGGCGTATGACCAGAAGAACGGTTACTACGGAAGCAGTTTCCCTAACTGTCCGTTTAATCAGGGAGAATACAATCAAAACCCTATCCCGAATTTCCCGCAAAAACACGTATTGCTAAAATCCTACACAGATATTTTTGGGGATAGCATTCCGACAGCAGAAGTATCTGAAGGAAATATCTGGACAAAAGATATGAACGTTACTCTTCCTTCCAACGTTACCAATGCCAACAATCTGTACATCGTTGCCTTTGTAGTTGGAAACGGTGACCAAATAAGTTCAAGAGCTGTTTTAAATGTGCAACGTGCAAAGGTAGGAACTACGCAAGATTTTGATTAATTTTAAAAATAACCCATAAAAAAGCCGTCTCGGTTCCACTGAGACGGCTTTTTTATGTAATTGAATGAGGAGATTTTTTCTTTGGCATAGCATTTGCAAAATCCCTACCCGAACCTTAAAATCGGGTTAAACAGAGATGCAAACAGAAAACTCCAAACCCTTTTTTAAATTAAAATTAAACAAATGAAAAAATTGTTTTTAATTGCCGCCGTAGCGGTTTTAGGAATGAACAGTGCAGATGCACAAGTAAGTTTCGGTGTGAAAGCCGGACCTCAATTGACGAACTTTGTTGGTGATGATGCCGACGAATCTGAAATGAAATTAGGTTTCAATGTAGGGGGATATGCCAATATCCGTTTCTCAGAACAATTGGCTTTCCAACCGGAATTGTTATTCTCCATGCAAGGTGACAAAAATGAAGAAACCATCTTCGGAGAAGACATCAAAACCACCAACACACTAAGCTACATCAACGTACCATTAATGATGAAATGGTATGCTTATGATGGTTTAAATTTTGAATTCGGACCTCAAGTTGGATTCAATGTAGGGGCTAAATCAAAAGTAGAAGGACCTGACGGATCTATTGAAGGCGACTGGGAAGACAATGCTACAGTTGACTTTGGAGTGAACATCGGTGCCGGATATGAAATGACCAATGGTTTGAACTTCGGTCTTCGTTATGGACGTGGTTTAACCAGCGTTTCAGATGCTGAAGATGCTAACGGCGATAAATTTAAAATTTATAATTCCGTAATCTCATTGGGTATTGGTTATACCTTCTAATTAAAATTAAAGAACACAATCCAAATAGAATGCCCGGTTTTCCGGGCATTTTTCATTCTGCCACCACCCTATCCCTCCATTAAAATACAAAATAAATTTATCGTATATTCGTTATGGGTAAAAGGGTAATTTCTTGTTTTCAATTTTTAAATTCAAATTCTTAACGACCATATTTTTTGTCGTTATATCCGTTTTGGTGAAATCCCAAGACCCCGTCATTTTCAGTAATGACCCTTTTAGTGGGATCAGTACCGTCGGAATTTCCCCTACCCAAAGCTATCTGAATTCCAACCAATATGATGTTCACCTTTTTTCGGAAAGTGCATTTATCCAGAACCGATATGGTTATATTTCCAAATCCAGTCTCATCGGATTAATAAGTGGCGAAATCAAAGAATCGGATATCAAAAACAATATTACGGGAGAAAACACCAAACAAATATGGGATTATTTCAATGAAGAAACCACCGGCTATCATTTCAGCAATGAAATCATGGGACCGTCTTTTTCCCTCAATTTAGCCATTGCAGAAAAAGGTTTTTCTATCGGATTATTTTCCAAATTAAGAACCCAAAGTTCCGTCACCGAAGTGGATAATTATATGCAATATACCAACCGGGAAATCATAGAACCGGTTTTGTATGATCTGAATCCGTTTGAAGCCAATTTTATGAACTGGACTGAAGTAGGACTTAATATTTCCACAGAAATTTTACCCAATTCTTATTATGCTTGGATTGCTGGGGTCAATGTCAAATACCTGATGGGAAATGATGCCTTTTATGTAAAAAATAAGGATCAGGCCGTTATGCGGCGGGAAGACGAAGAAATCATAGAGGATGATGGCACAATTGTCTCTAAAAAAAACCTATTTGTTTCAGATTTTGATGTAGAAGTTAGTTATGCAACCAGTTATAATTTTGAAAATGATGCTTACGAATATCAGTCTTTGGGAAAAGGAATAGGATTTGATGTAGGTTTGGCTTTTGTCGATTTTGGAGATTACAATGAAGGATACAATTTCAAAGTCAGCGCCAACCTTTTGGATATAGGCGTTGTAAACTTTGATGGATTTGTTCATCAATATACAGGTGAAAATTTTCAATATACCAACAATCCCAACTTGGAAGATGTCGAATTTGAATCACCGGAACAATACGCCCAAATCATCAGCAACGAACTCTATGGAAACCCCAATCAATCCTTGGTTTCCAACGAATTTAAAATTGGACTTCCGACCAGTATCCATTTGAATGCGAGCAAAAGAATGGGCGAAAATCAATATGTGAATTTAGATGTGATGCAGCGCTTTCCTCTTTTCGAAAACAGTCTGAAACGAAGTAATATTGTAACGGCATCCTATGTCAGAAGCCAGAATAAATTCTCCTATGGCACATCAATATCGGCTTACGAATATTCGGTATTCCGGATCGGTGCCTTTCTACGCTACGGGCCATTGATCATAGGCAGTGAAAATGCATTACCTTTTATTGTTCCGCATGGAAAATTAAAAGGAGCCGATTTTTACATCGGATTTAAAATCTATCCTATGCGAAATCGGGATATGGAACGCCGAAGCCGTGAAAAATGTTGGTGTGATGATTAATCGATTCTAAATTCTTTTACAAAATATGTTTCTCCGCATGATAGGAAGAACGAACCAAAGGACCGCTTTCCACATGACGGAAACCTAAATCTTTTGCAAATATTTCGTATTCCTTAAATTGCTCAGGAGTAATAAAAGACCTGACGGGAAGGTGCTTTTTGGTAGGCTGAAGATATTGACCAATTGTAATGATATCCACTTTGGCATCAGCAATGTCCTGAATGGTTTCAAAAACTTCTTCCTCTTTTTCCCCCAATCCAAGCATGAGCCCTGTTTTGGTTCTCGGCTGACCTTGCTCTTTCATATAACGAAGCACTTCCAGGCTGCGCTCGTATTTCGCCTGAATACGGACTTCCCTTGTCAATCGCTTTACGGTTTCCATGTTATGAGAAATCACTTCGGGAGCAGCTTCCAGAATTCGGTCAATCATTTTTGTATTTCCCTGAAAATCGGGAATCAGGGTTTCCATGGTCGTTCCGGGACTGATTCTGCGGACTGCTCCGATTGTTTCCGCCCAGATGATGGAACCCATATCTTTCAAATCATCACGATCTACCGAAGTCAAAACCGCATGTTTGATTTTCATCAGTTTGATAGAACGCGCCACTTTTTCGGGTTCTTCCCAATCCACTTGTTCGGGACGGCCGGTTTTCACACCGCAAAATCCGCAGGAACGCGTACAAATATTTCCGAGAATCATAAAAGTCGCGGTTCCTTCGCCCCAGCATTCGCCCATATTCGGGCAGCTACCGCTCTGACAAATCGTGTTGAGTTTGTATTTATCGACCAAACCACGCAGTTCACGGTGCTTTTTACCCGTAGGCAATTTCACCCGCAACCACTCCGGCTTTTGTACCCTTCCGTCTTCTTTGATGATTACTTCCATAGAATGGTCAAATTTACAAATTTATTTTGGGGATTTAAATTTTTAGGGCGACTCTCGTTGGATTGAATTCAAGAGCCCCATTCACATGTGTAGCCAACGAGACCGGGCTGGCGGCACTCGCTTTTCTTTTGATGTCTTCTAGAACCTCAGACAACAAAAGAAAGAGCTCAGACAAATGCCTTCATCCCTGTCGCGCAGTACAGATTCCATCAAATTTTGAGGAACTTAAATTCCCCTCCTTCGGATGGGTTAGGGGAGGCTTCTCTGCCACTCCCAAGCGGTGCGCATCGATTCTTCCAGCGAAGTTTCAGGTTTCCATCCCAATTCTTTTTCGGCTAAACTATTGTCCGCAAAAGCTTCGATGATGTCCCCTGCTCTTCTGTCCACCAGTTTATAATTCAGCTTTAAATTATTTACTTTTTCAAAAGAATTTACCACTTCCAAAACCGTTGAACCGATTCCCGTTCCGAGATTGAAAACTTCCAGATTCGATTTGTTTTTCTTTTCAATCAATCTTGTCAAAGCTTTTACATGCGCATCGGCCAAATCACAAACATAAATATAATCCCGGATAGCCGTTCCGTCTCGGGTTGGATAATCGCTTCCAAATACCGATAAAACCTCCCGAATCCCGGCTGCTGTCTGCGTTACAAAAGGAACGAGATTATTGGGAACGCCTTTGGGCAACTCACCGATCAAAGAACTCGGATGCGCCCCAACCGGGTTGAAATAACGCAAGGAAATGACGTTTTTCTCAAAAGCTGCCACAAAATCTTCCAAAATCTCCTCGCCCATTTGCTTGGTTTTGGCATAAGGCGATTCTGCTTTTTTGATGGGCGCGGTTTCATCGATCGGCATTTTATCGGCTTGTCCGTAAACGGTGCAGGAAGAACTGAAAATGAAATTATCCAAGCCATTTTCCTTCATCGCTTCCAGCACATTCAACAATCCCAAAAGATTGTTTTTATGGTACATCAGCGGTTTCTGAACGCTTTCGCCTACGGCTTTGTGCGCAGCAAAATGAATAACACCGTCGATTTTATTGGATGCAAAAAATTCATTTACCAATTCTTCATTTTTCAAATCGATCTGATGAAATTCTGGCTTAGTACCGGTAATTTCGGTGATTCTGTCCAAAACGAATAATTCGGAATTGGATAAATCATCGATGATCACCACTTCATATCCGGCTTCCTGCAAAGCCACGGCTGTGTGCGAGCCAATGTATCCTAATCCGCCTGTGACGAGTATTTTTTGTTTAAGGTTCAATGCTTAAAGTTTAAGGTTAATTCCTTCTAATTGATATGTTGAAATTATTATTTCTGGTAACTACTGAAATACTCCCAAACCGATTGTTTGATGTAGTTCAATTGTTCTTCGTCTAATTCCGTGTGCATCGGAAGCGAAATCACTTCGTCGATTAATTTATTGGTATTCGTAAAATCAGCATCGTTGTAATTTCCGGTATCGTAGGCTTTTTGTTTGCGCAATGGAACCGGATAATAAATCATCGCCGGAATACCTTTGGATTCCAAAAATTCTTTAAGTCCGTTTCTTTTCCCGTTGGTAATTCTCAAAGTATATTGGTGGTAAACATGCGTGGAATCGTCCGCCTTAATCGGTGTGAGAATTTCGGGTACTTCATAAAAAGCTTCGTTGTAAAAATCAGCCGCCTTTCTTCTCGCCTTATTATATTCGTCCAAATGATGCAATTTCACTCTCAAAATCGCTGCCTGAATGCTGTCCAATCTTGAATTTACACCAATTTCGTCGTGGTAATATCGCTGGTACATTCCATGGTTACAGATTCCGCGCATTTTGTGCGCCAGTTCATCATCGTTGGTAAAAATCGCTCCTCCATCACCATAACACCCCAAATTTTTGGAAGGGAAAAAAGAAGTCGTTCCAATTGTCCCGATGGTACCCGCTTTCTGTCCTTTGTAATCTGCACCAATCCCCTGTGCGGTATCTTCCACAACAAACAAATTATGTTCTTTGGCGATTTTGTTGATTTCATCCATATTGGCAACCTGCCCGAATAAATGAACCGGGATAATGGCTTTTGTTTTGGGCGTAATGGCTTTTTTGATTTCCTCCGGATTGATTAGAAATGTATCATAATCCACATCGACCAAAACCGATTTCAACCCCAAAAGATGAATCACCTCAACCGTAGCAGCAAACGTAAAATCGGCCGTGATAACTTCATCGCCCGGCTTTAAATCCAGTGCCATCAGCGCGATTTGTAAAGCATCGGTTCCGTTTCCGCAAGGAATGACGTGTTTCACATTTAAATAAGATTCCATTTCTGTCTGGAAATTTTTTACTTCAGGGCCGTTGATAAATGCAGTTGAATCTACCACTCCCTGAATGGCTTCGTCTATATCTTTTTTGATTTTCTGGTACTGTGCACCCAAATCAACCATTTGTAATTTGCGCATATTCTGAAATTTAAGCAAATGTAGTGATTAAGGGAAAATGGCGAAAATTTTGTGGAGTTTTGCCTATCTTTGTGAGATAAATCATTTCCGATGGACACGCTGATTGTAAATAAAGCCTCGAAAGAAGATTTGGAATTGCTGATCCGCATTGCCAAGCGAATGGGTATTGAGGTTGAATATGTCCCCAAAAATGCAAAAACCAAAACTTCCACACCTGCTCCCTTTGATCTTATGACCGAAGAAGAAAAGGAAAAACACATCATGGAACTTTCGAAAAAGGTGAATAAGTCAATCCATACAAAATATGTAAAACCGATACTGGATGATTGTTATAACAGACAGTAATATCATCTTTAGCGCTTTGATAAATCCTATTGGCAATGAAGCCAATATCTTAAAATCAAAAGGAAATACTCAATTCATTGCACCTGATTTTTTATTGGAAGAAATTAAGGAGCATTGGAAGTATATTGAAAAATTTTCCATTTTAAATAAAGTTCAACTTAAAAATGAATTTAAAACTTTAAAGGACAAACTTAAAGTTGTGAGCATTGATGAGATACCTCGCAAAACACTTATGGAGGCTTACGAAGTCGTGAAAGATATTGATGAAAATGACACATACTTTGTGGCAATGCATCTTTTTGAAAAACACAAAATCTGGACTGGCCATATCCACCTCATCAAAGGTTTATTGAAAAAAGGTTATGATATTTGCGTAACCACCGAAGAACTCAAAAAATTCTTGTACAAAAAAGATTAAAATGCAGGCAATGTACACTTTTTTCATCCAAATGTATGGCTTTGCCGTTTCCATTGCTGCTCATTTCAATCCCAAAGCCAAACTTTGGATTTCCGGCAGAAAAAACTGGAAATTCAAAATGAAACAAGCCATTTCATCTGACGATAAAATCATCTGGGTGCATTGTTCTTCTTTGGGTGAATTTGAACAAGGTCGGCCTGTCATGGAAAAAATCAAAAAAGAATTCCCCAATCATAAACTCGCCGTAAGTTTCTTTTCGCCTTCCGGATTCGAAATCAGAAAGGATTATCAAGGCGCCGATTTTATTTTTTATTTGCCGCTCGACACGCCGAAAAATACCAAAAGACTGATTAAAATCCTTCACCCCGAAGTTTTGATTTTGGTGAAATATGAATATTGGTACAATTTGCTCAATCGCCTTCAAAAGAAAAAAATTCCGGTTATCGTGATATCAGCGGTGATCAAGGAAGATCATTTATTTTTCAGGCCGTTTGCCAATTGGTTTCAAAAACGAATTTCAGGCATCAATCATTTCTTTGTTCAGGACAATGACTCCCAAAACTTGCTGGAATCCATCGGAATCGAACAAGTTACCGTTTCGGGTGATACGCGCTTTGACCGAGTGAAAGAAATCATGGAATCAAATCCCAAACTGGATTTCATGGAGAATTTCAAAGGAAATTCAAAATTAATTGTGGCCGGAAGCACTTGGCCCGAAGACGAAGAAATTCTCATAAAATTCATCGGTGAAAAATTACCCAATGACTGGAAACTGATTTTCGCGCCGCACAACATTCATGAAAAAGAAATCAAATCTTTAAGTGAAAAAATCAGCAAAAAAACTGCGATTTACACCAAGTCCGATGAGAATCAAATCAGAAATGCGCAAATCATGATTGTGGATACCGTAGGCATGCTGACCAAAATTTATGCGTATGCCGATATTTCCTATGTGGGTGGCGGATTTACCAAAACCGGCGTTCACAATACACTCGAACCTGCAGTTTTTGGAGTTCCGGTGATTTTCGGACCGAATTATGAAAATTATTTTGAAGCAATTGATTTATTGGAAAATAAAGGAGCCATCCGTTTCATCGATCAATATGATTTTGATCAAAAAATGTTGAATTTGATAGAAAATGAAGACGAAAGAAAACATCGTGGAAATGCAGCCGAAAATTACATTCAGAAAAAACCCAATTCCACCGAATTGATTATGGAATATCTGAAAAAAATCATCAAAAATTAGATTTCAGCCTTTTTTTCATTTAAAATTCTTAATTTTTCATTCAAAATAATTTTAAGTGTTACAACCTAACGAATTCAAAATCTACAATGCCTCTGCCGGAGCGGGAAAGACTTATACTTTAGTCAAAGAATATTTATCCATTCTTTTGTCCGGCAAAAACCCCTTTTCTTTTGAGTCCATTCTGGCTATCACTTTCACAAACAAGGCCGCTAATGAAATGAAAGAAAGGATTTTGCAGCAATTGGTCAGTTTTTCCCAAGATAATTTCGAAGAAAACAAAGATTTAAAAAACATAAGTGCGGAATTAAATCTTTCACCGGAAATCCTGCATCATCGCGCCAAAGAAATTTTAACCAAAATCCTGCATAATTATTCACGTTTTTCGGTCAGTACGATTGATAAATTCAATTTGAGACTGATGAAATCCTTTGCGCAGGATTTAGGTCTTTCTTCCAATTTCAATGTGGAAATGGAATTGGACACTTTGCTGGAAGACTCTGTCAATCAATTGTTTTCTAAAATCGGAGAAGACGAGATTTTGACTTCTGTTTTGATTGAAATCGCGTTGGACAACCTGAATGAAAACCGTTCTTGGGACATTTCCCGTGAATTGATTCAAAACGCCAAAACGCTCTATTCCGATTCGCATTTGGTAAGATTATCCAAACTTCAAGAATTTGATTTAGAGGAATTTAACGAATTCAGAAAAATTGTTTTCAGAAATGTTTCGAGCCAAAAAAACAAGCTGATTTCCATTGGAAAAAAAGCGTTCGAAATACTCAGAAATCATCAATTATCGCCCGAAGAATTCTCTTATGGAAACGGTGGATTCATCGGTTTTTTTAGCAAATTACAAAATGAAATTTTTGAATTTCCGGGCAGCCGACACATCGCTTTCAAGGAAAATACAAATCCTGAAAAATGGTGTTCGGGCAAAGCTTCTTCCGTTGCTCAAATCAGCATCGAACAGGTGGCACCCGAGCTGATTTTACTTTCTGATGAAGCCTTGGATATTTTACGTGATTTGGCTGTCTGGCAGAGCATCCAAAAGACGATCACTTCGCTGAGCATCATCAATGAAGTGGAAAAATCCATTGAAACCATCAAGGAAGACAACAACGTCCTGTTGATTTCGGAATTCAATAAACTCATCAGTGCGAACTTGCAAAAACAGCCGTCCGGATTTATTTATGAGCGAATTGGCAACCGTTTTCATCATTATTTTATCGACGAATTCCAGGATACGTCCACCCTTCAATGGCAAAACCTTTTGCCTTTGGTGGAAAACGCCCGTGCGGGTTCAGATACCGTAATGCTGGTAGGTGACGCCAAACAGTCGATTTACCGTTGGCGTGGCGGGAATCCCGAGCAAATGATGGATTTGATTCAAAACAAAGAAGCACTCGGCATTTCGGTTGAAAACCTCCCGAAAAACTGGAGAAGCCATCAAAACATCATTGAATTCAATAATGAATTATACACTCAAATAGCTGAAATTATTCCGGTTGAAGAATATAAAAATTTGTATTCCGAAGGAAATCAACAACTAAGCAATGACAAAAAAGGTGGTTATGTTCAGTTGAATTTCATTCCGAAAAAAAAGGATGAAATGGAAGGTTACAATTATGCCCAAGCGGCTTTGGAACAATTGTCGGCCAACCTGAATTCGGCTATGGAACAAGGTTTCCATTTGGGTGAAATGGCCATTTTACACCGAACCAAAGCAGAGGGAAAAAAAATCGCAGAATTCCTGTCAGAAAAAAACATCCCGATTATTTCATCGGAATCTTTGCTTTTGGCGAATTCTCCTGGCATTCAAATGATTGAATTGTTTTTCAAAACCATTTCAAATGAAGAAGACAAAGTATCGAAAGCGCAGTTCCTCATTCGTTTGAACGAATTAAAAAACCATCCGTTTGCCGATATCACCGAAAAAATTCAATCGGTTCTGAACAAAAATATTTTGGCGCTGAAAGATTTTTTAGATGAAATCAACATCGATATTTCTTTTGCATTTGCGCCTTCGGTTTCGCTATATGATTTTACCGAAAAAACCATCAATGCCTTTCATTTGGAAAAATCGGAAACAGCTTATTTACAATATTTTCTGGATTTCATTCTCGAATATTCGATGCAAAACGAATACAATTTACATCGGTTTCTGGAGCATTGGGATGTGAAAAAGGAAAAGCTCAGTATTTCCTCGCCTGAGGGCGTAAATGCCGTTCAGCTGATGACCATTCATAAATCAAAAGGACTGGAATTTCCGGTGGTGATGATTCCTTTTGCCGATTGGGGCGACCGGATGAAAGTGGATAAATTCTGGATTCCGGTTCAAAAAGAAGAATTGCCTTTTGAGGAATTCATCATGGATTCGTTTGGGAATCTGGAAAATGTTTCGGACGAAATCAAGGAAATCATTGAAAATGAAAGAAACGAATTTCTTCTCGACAATCTGAATCTGCTGTATGTAGCGACTACCCGTGCCGTGGAGCAGCTTTACATTTCTGCACCAAAAGATGTAAAAAGCGGAATCGGCGTTTATTTCAATGAATTGTTTAAAGGCGAAAATGAAATCGTTTTGAAAGGTGAAAAAGGAAGAATTTCCAAAGCAAAAGAAAGCGGAACTTCCTCTGAAATTCTGCCGTTTGTGGTGGAAAATTGGGAGAACCGAATTCAGATCAGCAAAGAATCTTCCAAGCGCTGGAAAAAGAAAAAGGAAATTGTGTATGGCGAATTGGTGCATGAATTGATGGGATTTATTTATACCAAAAAAGACATGGAAGCAGTTTTGCAATCGGCTTTGAATTCGGGTGAAATTTCAGAAGAAGAAATGCCCGAAATGAAAAAGCGAATGTGGGAAATCTTGCATCATCCCGACTTAATCGAATATTTTTCAGAAAATTATAAAATCCTCAACGAACGGGATTTTGTGAATGAATCGGGAAAAGTTTTCCGTCCGGACAGGCTTGTCATCGACGGGAATCGGTGTGTAATCATTGATTATAAAACCGGCGGCGAAAAGCCAAAAGACGTTCAACAAATGAATGAATATGCTTCCAATCTGGAGAAGATGAATTATGTGATTGAGAAAAAATTGATTGTGTACATCGGCGATGGAATCGAAGTGAAAGAGGTAGGATGATTGAGGGAAGTTTTGCGCAACGATGGGGAAACATTCGTAATAAATGTCCATTCAGTTTGTTATATGAAGGTATTTGGGTATTTTGAATAGTTACTTATATTTGGGTGTTAGCGGCAAGCATAAAACAAAACCGCAAGAATCCAAGAACACTGCAAGAATGAATAAAATTGACATTGACATTGATTTTCGAGAAGAATCTAAAGGTAGAGACCCAGATAGATGGAGTCCGACTTTACAAGAATATCACCGAATCGTATGGAGTAAACCTTTGCCGAATGGAAAATTATTTACTTTAAATAAGACAAGCCAGAATCGACTCTATCATAATTCAGAATTAGGCGAATTTTATTTATCAAGTGATATGGCTTTCTATGGTTTTATACGCAAATGTCATAGAACAAAATTTATTGTTTCTCAAATATCAGAAACAGACATCAAAGAATTTGAAAAATTGACGCTAAATACACTTGGTGGAACAATGATTTGGCCAAGTATAAGAATCGATAATAAAATGACTATTAACGGAGCAAGAGGATTTAATAGGTTAATTGCTGATAGACTTGATTTAACTATCGAATGTGTAAGACGATATTATTTAGATGAGAATAGTCCACTTTACGAAGTCTTTAAACGATATTCAAGTTTTTTTTCTTTATTCAATAACTTTCTTGAATATATAGACTTTTTTCTTCTTCAAGATTTTATTGATGAAAAAGGTCAAGTGAAATTCTCTCTTCCATTTGATGATTTTAAAAGCCCATCATTTCCTAAGACAATAGAAGAATATTCGCAATATAAATTACATACAACCGATTTAGTTAATGATAGAAATAAAAGAATTTTAGAAAGTATATAAAATGCCAGCCGCTAACAAAGTATTGCCAAAAACGGGGCTGAATGGCTTCGATTGAACTTTTTTACTATATTTAAACTGTGGTATTTCTATTTGGCGACAGTGCAAAATTCCCCGCCTTCAGCAATACCTAAAACCGTTAGTGGCATTTTAAAGACAGAAACCACGGATGATAATTAAAGCGGAAATAATAAGTCAACCATATTCAGGAGAATACACCGAAAGAATTTACGACAATGAAAGTGCGTGGAATTCTCAAAGTTGGACTTTTATTAAATTCACCAATGACGACTATTCAGAATGGTGCGGACAATTTCGTGGATTCCCAAGACTGGTTGCTATCTCGACAAAGAATAAGATTGTTTTGGTTTTAACTTCTGACTATTTATTTCAGCTTGACATAGAAACCGCAAACTTGATTGACATAGAGGACCAACCTCAATATCAAAACTTGACAGTTGCACCAAATGGAGATTTTATTCTCGCTGACTATTACAACTTTGAAAAAGTTACAACAAGTATAAAAGAAAAAGAACCAATTGAAAGCCCAATTCAAATGGACATAATTGAATTCAAAAAGTGGAACAATAAAAAACTTGAATTTACCTGTGACGAATTTTTAAATTGGGAAAGACATTTAACTATGACATACGACAGTGAAACTAACAAGATTGAAATAAAAAACGCCACATAACAGGTGTTTGGCTCAATGGCGGATATAAGTGTAAACTTCAACTTTTATGCTTTTTATTCCGCCGAATGTGTTCCACATTCAACTTTTTTAAATAATTTAGCTTATGTGGAAACCTAACGAAGTGGTTCGACGGAGTCAAACATATCGGCTACGTTCCTGATAAATTGATTTGCCGCGGTGAACTAATTTACCCACCACTGCACCAATGCGTTTCCCGTTAGTTGTAATTATCTTAAACCGAATACCATAAAAAATAATTTTAAACAAGAGAAGCTTAAAAATGAATAAAAAAAAAACACTTTTTAAGAATGATTATTTTTCTAAATCAATAATGAATAAACAATTTGGTAGCGAAACATTTTTCACTGATGAACTTGTAATAAAATTGATTCAAAAATTATCAAATACAAATATCAGAAAACTTGCGTGGGAATTTGAAGAAGTTCGTTTTAAAAATACCGATAAATACTTTCAGTTAAAATTTATTCTTCACAACATTGCTAATAAACTGCTCAATATGTATGGTTCAAAAATGATTTCTTTTATTATTGATCTTCCCGTTTTAAATAGAGAAAATGAAATATATGAACCTCATACAAACATATTGTCTTTGGATATTAGTAAGGAAAACTTAAATTTTGACATTATAAGAATTTCAAACATAGTAAAAATAAATACTTTTTTAGGAGAACTCAACAGTTTGAAACCTAAATATTTAGGCATTGAAATGTTTAAAATGTATAAGAACTTTGAGATACCAAGAATGATTATTTGTAATGGTCAGGGATTAATAGAAGCAATCGTAAATAAATGGGGTAATATTGATGAAGATTATCCTAAACAAATAAATCACAATGATGTTTTAAAATTATTGAAAAATGCTGAGATGTCGTATTATGGTAGCTTTAATGAATCAATATTAGATGAGTTTAGAAAAGAACCAAAATCCTCAATAAAACCAATTTATACACCTATGGGAAATAAGAGATGAAGTATAAAAATTATTATTTTTTTAGCCTCCTAATTCTAATAGAGAAAATATAACTACGGCTAACATTGGCTTAGCGAAATGCCGGTAAATGTACCACAGTCGAACTTCGGAATTATTTACACGCCAATGCAGTTCGTTTTAGTATTTTTTCTTAATTTCACCAAACCTAAACTGCATGGCTTCGTTCTGGCTAAATCCAATCTTCCGATTGAATTTACTCCCGCACTTCAGCTAAGCTGGTTACCGTTGTATGAAACTTTAATAAAAACCTATTAATGAATCATGAGTGATTATTTTTCTCTAACCAAGGAAGAATCGGACTTATTAGCCAAATTTGGTAAAAAATACAATTCATTATCATATAATGTAAAAAAACTGCTTTTCTATATGTTAAAAGCTAAAGATGATGACGATTCATGGATTTCTGGAGATAAAATATACTACACAAGTTTTTCAAGTAGTATATTTTCAAAATTTAACAGATATATTTTATTTACTAATCCTGTATTTTTTAATCTAATTGAAGATTGTGTACAATTAAAAGAATTATACAATGTTGAATCTAAAAGTATTTTCTGGAGTAATTATAATGATTATTTAAAAGGATTGTTTTTGAGAAATTTAAGAATAAAAAAAAGAATTAATCGAAAAAAATTTAGTCAGCAAATCAGTTTTTCCGAAGAAAAAGTAAAATTAATCGAGAATTCGTATTATGATTCATTATCTGAAGATATTAATATCTACATTTCAAAAGGACTTAATATTGAAATTGAGAATGTTAATTTTTATGAATTGAAAGATTATTACATCATATAATAATAAAAAACTTCGTACAATATCGGTTTGGCAAAATGGCGGTTTCAGTGTAAACTTCAACTTTCATGCTTTTTATTCCGCCGAATGTGTCCCACATTTAGCTTTTTTAAATAACTTAGCTTCGCTAGTAGATTCCACGGACTTTACAAATCCGCGGGACCGATAGCAGAAATTGTTAACCAAAACTACTACCATGAATGAATTAACAACTGAACAACTAAATTTTTTAAAAGAACAAAAAATTGAATTGAAATATGTTTTTAATGCTAAAGATTTAAAGAAGGAGGAATACAAGGAAATCATGAAAGATTTAAATATGATTATAGCTTATAATGTAACACCTTGTAAAGCTTATGGACACACATTACGAACAAGAAGCGGACACTGCTGTCAATGTGATACTTCAAAAATTGCATTTCAATTAAGAGCTGATGCAAGTGGTGTTACATACCTTGCAGGTTCTTTATCTGGAGAACTTATAAAAATTGGTTATACAAAAGCCTTAGAAGTAAGATCAGAGTCACTTAACAGAACAAAATATGCAAATTTCTCTGATTGGGAAATCTTATTTGCCATAGAAAGTAAATTAGCAGGAAAAATAGAAAACCTTGTAAATACTGAGCTAAGTAAATATTTTATATCAAATAACTATGAACATGATAATCATAATCAACAAACATACGAAACTTTCAAATGTTCTTACGAAAAAGGCAAACAAATAATTTTAGAAATCTGCAAGGCAAACAACTTAGATTACAAAATAATAAAAGAGACAAATACGAGTAATTATAATTTTAGAAATCTCATAAAAAAATAGAAAAATCCGCTAACATGAACTGTGCAAAAAAAAGATTTTAGCTTAAATTTTTCGCATAATCATCTTGAGAAACAGTTCTATTTTTCAAGCAACCTTAAGCTTGTTGCACACCGTGATTACAGCTGACTTCTTATTCTTTCCTGCGGCGACCAATCGTTCAAATAGTTCTCGAAAAGTTCGGTCGTGGTTTTCGCATTTTATGCACACAAGTACAAAATCTGTCCCAGCCTAAAATTCGGAAACCCCGCCTGAACGATCCCAGAGATTACATCCCGCGTCCGTTAGCGAAAATTCTACACAATATCGGTTAATAGAAATCACCACATCGAACGAAAAAAATCTTAAAAATTTGATCGCATAATTTTAATCCGTACATTTGCATAACTAATTATGTAATTGACTATGCAAATATTTGAAAAAACAGGTAAAATGGCTTTGGGGAGCAGGTTGCGATTGCTGACAGCCAAAGTAACTGATGATGCAGCTAAAATTTACGAATTGTATCATGTAGATTTTTCGCCAAAATGGTTTCCTGTATTTTTTGTTCTCTCGGAAAATGAAGCCAAAACCATTACCGAAATCGCAGTCGAAATCGGACATTCACAACCCTCCGTTACAAAAATCATTAAGGAAATGGCCAAAGCGAGATTGGTTAAAAACAATCTCCAATCAGCAGACAAACGCAGAAATCTAACCGCATTGACCCAAAAAGGAAAAGCGCTTGCAGAAAAAATGAAGCTGCAAAATGGCGATGTAGCAGAAGCTGTTGAAAGCATTCTGGCAGAGTCAACACACAACCTTTGGGAAGCGATTGCAGAATGGGAGTTCCTGTTGGAGCAAAAATCCTTGTTCAAACGGGTACAGGAACAAAAGAAACTTCGTGAAAGCAAAGACGTTCAGATTGTAGAATATGAACCGAAATACCAATCGGCTTTTAAATCGCTCAATGAAGAATGGATTTCTACTTATTTTGAAATGGAAGAAGCCGATTACAAAGCATTGGACAATCCCGAGGAATACATTTTGAACAAGGGCGGAAAAATTTTTGTGGCACTCTACAATGACGAACCAATGGGAGTTTGTGCTTTAATAAAAATGGATGATCCAAATTACGATTTTGAATTGGCAAAAATGGCAGTTTCCCCAAAAGCACAAGGCAAAAACATGGGTTGGTTATTGGGCCAGGCCATTATCAACGCAGCCAAAGAATTGGGCGCTTCAAAAATTTATTTGGAAAGCAACACCATTTTGAAACCCGCTATCAATCTGTATTACAAATTAGGCTTTCAAAAAATAGCAGGACACCCGACACCTTACAAACGCAGTAACATTCAAATGGAATTAATTCTTGACAAATAAAATTAATTTAAAGAATCAAAGCCGGGATTGGACACGGTAATGGAATTTTAAAAAAAATAAAACATACGTATTATGGTAACAAAAAAGAACAATGTCTATAAAGTTTCCTTTCAGGAAATAGCATTAAAGGATGGTGCAACACCGGAAAAATCAGTGGAATTTGAATTTGAAAACCACGACAATGTTTTCAGCATAATTGAAAAATTGCAGCAAAATAAACTGTTGGGAAGCGGTGTTCAGGAATTGCAGTTTGCCCTGGGTCTTAAACTATTTGGCGATGTGTTGATGAAGCACAAAAACAACCCTTTGTTTGAGGAAATGAAACCTGCTTTTATCCAATTTATGACAAAGCTGAAAGGAAACGTAAAAAGCTAAAACTGTTCAAATGTACGATAGAATAAAACAGAGCTTTGACAAGCAGGGATTGATGAAAACCCTGAATGCTCAATTAGCAGAAGTAGAAAAAGGGCAGGTAAAAATCACTTGCGAATTTTCAGAAGCATTGACACAGCAACACGGATTTTTCCACGCAGGAGTAGCTACAAGCCTTGCAGATAGTGCTTGTGGTTACGCTGCTTTGACGATGATACCCGAAAACACGGAAGTTTTAAGCGTTGAGTTCAAAATCAATTTTCTGAAACCTGCAAAAACAGACCAACTCATTGCCATTGGCAAAGTGTTACAATCCGGCAGAACATTGACCATTTGCGAGGGCTATGTTTACGACAGTAAGGAAGAAAAATTGATCGCAAAAATGACCGCAACCATGATTGCTATACAACAATAATTTTATGATACAAATTATTGGCTATACCGCATTATCTCTTAATCTCATTTCAATGTCCATGAAAAACATACGCTATTTAAGGGCATTTGGTTTAGTGGCAAATGCTGTTTATGTAGCCTATGGGATTTTGATTGACGCACCACCTGTTTACATTGGTTGCGATATTGCCGTGGGACTGCACACCTACCGAACTATAGAAACAATGAACAAAAAAAATAAGAAGATGGAAAAACAAGACAGAACAAACGCACCAACAAAAATTAGAAATGTTTATTTATCCGATTTGCACAAAATTCTATTGATATACGGAAATAAACCACTGACATCAGATTTTGGTTTGCCTTTGGCACTTATTGAAGACAACAATGAAATCATCGGTTACGCTTTTGTTGCTTTCAATTCATTCCATAAACCCGAAATTAAGACGCTTTTCCAACCCGGTTTTGAAGCGGAAGAAACGAAACAACTTTTGACAGAACACGCAAATAATGTTTTCAGTTCAATATGCGCGCCCGATGAAAACGATTTTACAAGACTTGAAAAATATAGGGAGTATTTTATGGATTGGCTGAACTTAAGCAACGAACAAACGAATAAGACAACAACTTCCTATAAACCGTTCACTGAAAAACCACTGCTTAAAATAACTAAACTTTCGTTGCGTCCGCAGGATCAACACTGAAAGCGTTGGTGAACCGAACCTACGGAGACGGTTTTCAATTATGGAGTTTTCGTGAGTTGTATGCGGTTTGGCGTAATGGAGCAGATGCTTCCTCGTATGAAAATTTGTGCTAAATTTAAACGATGTGTTTCGTATCAAGTTTTGTGCGACATAAAATCAAACCTCACAGCTTTTATAACAAAAGAAAAGATTTAAATAATGATAAAAATGAAAAAATTTGCCTTTACCATTTTCATGTTTTTAATATCCACACAATTATTTTCACAGCAAAATCGTGAGGTTTTGGATATTATGCTTACCAACTATAAATATCCATTCGATGTTCAGTTTATAGATTTAAAAAGCCAAAATGAGCCTATAAAAATGGCATATATGGATGTGGAAGCAACAAAACCCAACGGTAAGACAGTTGTTTTACTTCACGGAAAAAATTTCAATGGAGCTTATTGGAAAACGACTATTCAAGCACTCAACAAAGAAGGTTTCCGGGTGATTGTACCGGACCAAATTGGCTTTGGAAAATCTTCTAAACCAACTTCCTATCAATATACTTTTCAGCAACTGGCTATCAATACCAAAGCTATTTTGGATACGCTAAACATAGACAAAATATATTTATTGGGACATTCAATGGGAGGTATGCTTGCCACTCGATTTGCACTGATGTATCCTGAAACCGTTGAAAAACTTATTCTGGAAAATCCCATAGGGTTGGAAGATTGGAAAACGGTTGCCCCTTATGTATCCATCGATCAGAATTATCAAAATGAATTAAATGTGAGTTATGAAACCACAAAAAAATATCAACTGGAGTTTTATTACGACAATAAATGGAAACCTGAATACGATGAATGGGTTTATCTGCTGACCGGTTGGGTAAAACATCCTGAATACGCTAAAGTGGCTTTCGTAAATGCAAAAACTTCTGATATGATTTTCACACAGCCGGTAGTTTACGAGTTTAAAAATTTGAATATGCCAACCCTGTTGATTATTGGCACAAGAGACCGTACCGCTATCAATAAAGCGCTGATTAAAGATGCTGAAATACGTAATAAAATGGGTCA
The DNA here is from genome assembly GCA_040392505.1 of Moheibacter lacus. Lineage (GTDB taxonomy): Bacteria > Bacteroidota > Bacteroidia > Flavobacteriales > Weeksellaceae > Moheibacter > Moheibacter lacus_A. The sequence goes on from JBEBVY010000005.1 coordinate 35,354, forward strand.
ATATCAAATATTAGGAAAACAAACACAGGAAAAAATAAAAAATGCACAACTTATAGAATTGGACAATGTAGGGCACTTGCCACATATTGAAACATTTGATCGATTTATAAAACCCCTCCTAACTTTTCTGAAAGATTAAATTCATCATAATAAAGTTAGACCATACAACATCCCATTGACAAAATGGTGGGTTAAACTTTGTGCTTCTTTCGCTGCCGAACCTGTTCCGAATTCAGCTTTTTTAAATAACTTAGCTTCGCTAGTAAATTCCACAGACTTTATGAATTTCTGGGGTACCCGCAACCATTCCCGAAAAGCGTACAAATCTGAAACTAACTAAAAAATACTGACTTAAACAAAGCAACAATGGCAAAATTCAAAAGTCCAATCTTCTCTTTACTGTTGGTATTTATATTTTTTACATCTTGTAAAGGACAGACAAAAACAGAACAACCCAATCAAACTGTTGTCGAACAACAATCGTTTACGAGCAAAAATACAAAACTGACAAAAACACAAGGCACAACCGAACATCAAAATGTACATTGTAGCTTACAAGACAAAGACGGCAATCTTTGGTTCGGGACAACAGGCGAAGGTGTTTACCGATATGACGGAAAAGAATTTACCCAATTTACAGTACAAGACGGTTTAAGTAATAATTCTGTCTGGTCAATTTTGGAAGATACGTCGGGTAATATTTGGTTTGGAACGGACGATGGTATTAGCCGTTACGATGGGAAGACTATTTCAAAAATTCCGATTACGCTGTCCAGTCCAACCGATTTTGGAATAGCAACACCCCAATTAGGCAGAAATTCGGTGTGGAGTATGTTGCAAGATAAAAACGGAATAATATGGTTCGGTACTTCCCAGGATTTATATTGTTATGACGGAAAATCGTTTAGCCGATTTTTGGATAAGGACAACATTTCAAACCATCAAAATCTTCAACTTAAATGGATACAATGCTTTTTAGAAGATACTGACGGAACAATTTGGATGGGTTCAGGCCCCATCGCAAATGAAGGAGTTATTCGTTTTGACGGAAAGTCCATTACAAGTTCCAAACCGAACGGCGACGGTTGGATTAGGTATATGGTAAAAGATAAAAACGGACATATTTGGTTCAGTGGACGGCAAAACGGAGTGTTTCGTTATGACCCTTCGGCATCGCTCAGGACAAGTGGTCAAAAATTTGAAAATTTTACAGAAAAAGAAAACATTGGTTCAGCGATTTTTGCAGACAAAACCGGAAATATTTGGTTTGATGGTGGTGAAAAAACCAATACAATAGAAAGTATAAACGGATTATGGCGTTACAACCCTTCGGCTTCGCTCAGGACAGGTGGACAAACATTTGAAAATTTCACAACCAAAGACGGTATGGGCAAAAATTCGGTTTGGAATATGCTGGAAGACAGAAATGGAAACATTTGGATTGGAACACGAAACTGTGGACTGTATCGTTACGATGGACAAACATTTACCGTTTTTTCGGAATAACCAAAGACGAATTAAAATATAACAGCAGATTAGATCCCATTGGCAAAATGAGGGTTTAAGTGGAAAGTTCAACTTTCGTCCTTCTTTCGCTGCCGAATGGGTTCCACATTCAGCTATTTTTTAATAATTTAGCTTCGCTAATAGATTCCATGGACTTTATGAATTCCTGGGATCGTTAGCAGAAAATTTATCCAAACAAATCGCAGAAATGAAATCCGACATAAAATATATCGAACTAAAATCAGGTTTTAGTGATAATGGTCCAGCTTGGATTGGACTTGCTTCATTTTCAAAAAGTGGAAAAACTATTTATTTTGACGGAAAAGCTTTTCAATCATTAAATGGAAATGGAATTGCAGGAAATTATTATGAAATTGAAACTGGAGATGAATATTGGATTTCCGGAGTAAAGAAAAATCAAAGCGATAGACATAAATTTGGTGGAGGCAAAATATTTGTCGAAAAACGAATCATAAATGAATATCTTAAAATTATAAATTCTCAAAGTTTAAATTCAAAAATTTATGAAATTATTGAAGTTGATGAGGATATTCCAATTTTCAAAATTAACGAAATAGAGAATCAAAAATTTGAATCCGATTCCGAAATAAGTAATGACAAAAGATTTCTAAAACCAAGCGAAATGAACGACGAAGAATTAGAATATTTTATTGATTATTATCAAGATGATTCAATAAATGGAAGATATTTAAAAGGACGAAAAATGTCACGAAACAAAATGAATGAATTGTTGGCTGAAAAAGAATTACGAAAACAAAAAACCTTCTGCTAACTTAAGTCGCATTGGCAAAATGGCGGGTGAAGTGCTAAGTCCAACTTTGTGCTTCTTTCGCCGCCGAATCTGTTCCGCATTCAGCTTTTTTTTTAATATTTTAGCTTCGCTAGTAAATTCCAAGGACTTTATAAATCCCCGAAACCTTATATGAAAGCAGTTTCAACACTCGGCTAAACTGAAAATCCTATGACAAAATTTTTTGAACTTATAACAGAATTAATTGGATGGCTTCAAATTGCAGCATCCCCTTTTTTCATTGGTTTGTTAATAGGTTCTATCGTATATTTTTCCAATCAGACAACAACAACCTTCATCATTGGTCTATGCATTTCATTTATCGGACTTGTTATAGGAATTATCCTTGCTTCAAAAATATATAAAGGCAAAAAAGGAACTATTTGGTTTCTGTCAAGAATAATGACAACTCCTGAACTTGAAGAAAAAGAAGAGAATAATTAACGACATTTCACAAATACCCCATTGTGGATACATTCCAAACAACTAAATCTGTTTTCCATTCACATTCCCCAAAACCCAAAAATTCTTGCGAACTTTGTAAGGAATCATGCACGAAAATTTAAAACCCATCATACAATCTTTACCCGGGAAGCCCGGTGTTTATCAGTACTATGATAAAAACGGAAAAATTCTGTACATCGGTAAAGCCAAGAACCTAAAAAAAAGGGTTTCCTCCTACTTTACCAAAACTCATGATTCCGGCAAAACAAGACTTCTCGTTAGTAAAATTGCCGATATTCAAACCATCATTGTCGATACCGAATTTGACGCGCTTCTGCTCGAAAACAATCTGATTAAAAAATACTTACCCCAATACAATGTGATGCTCAGGGACGATAAAACTTATCCTTGGATTTGCATCAAAAACGAACCATTTCCGCGAGTTTTCAAAACCCGCAAACTCATCAAAGACGGTTCGGAATATTTCGGACCTTATGCTTCTGTTTTGATTTTAAATGCGATTCTGGACTTAATTAAAGAGATTTATCCGCTCAGAACTTGCAATTATGATTTAAGCCAAAAAAACATCGAAGCCGGGAAATTCAAAGTCTGTTTGGAATACCACATCGGGAATTGCTTGGGGCCTTGCGAAGGCTTTCAGAGCGAAGAAGATTATAGTAAAAACATTCAGGCCATCCGTGAGATCATCAAAGGAAACTACAACGATGCGATCCGCTATATGATTGAGCTGATGCGGGTTTACGCAGAAAAACTGGATTTTGAAACGGCACAATCCATCAAAGAAAAAATCGAATTGGTCAAAAACCATCAGGCCAAATCAACGGTAGTGAGCCCGACCATCGGGAATGTAGATGTGTTCAGCATCATTTCAGATGAAACTTCGGGATATGTGAATTTCCTTCGGGTCAACAACGGCGCCATCATCCAATCCCATACTTTGGAATTAAAAAAGAAACTGGACGAATCCAATGAAGAATTGCTGGAATCTGCAATTGCCGAACTTCTGGAACGATTTGGCCGTCATTCCAAAGAAATCTTTTTACCGTTTGACCTGGATCTGGAAATTCCGAATATGAAAATTTCGGTGCCGCAAATCGGTGATAAAAAACGTCTGATTGAACTTTCTGAGCGCAATGCGAAATATTATCGTTTGGAACAGCTCAAACAAATGAAAATCATAGATCCCGACCGTCATACCAAACGCATCATGGCGCAGATGCAAAAGGACCTACGAATGCCCGTGGAGCCGCGCCACATAGAAGGATTTGACAATTCAAACATTCAGGGAACCAATCCCGTTTCGGCTTGTGTGGTGTTCAAAGACGGCAAACCAAGCAAAAAGGATTATCGGATTTTCAATGTCAAAACGGTGGAAGGACCCGATGATTTCGCCACGATGGAAGAAGTCATTTATCGGCGTTACAAAAGAGTTTTGGAAGAAGAAGGCGAATTGCCGCAATTGATATTGATCGATGGCGGAAAAGGTCAGCTCAGCGCAGCTTTGAAGAGCATTGACAAATTGGGATTAAGTGGAAAAATTACGGTCATCGGAATTGCAAAACGGCTGGAAGAAATCTTTTTTCCCGGTGATTCGATTCCGCTTTATCTGGACAAATCTTCCGAAACTTTGAAAGTTTTACAACACGTCAGAAATGAGTCGCATCGATTTGGGATTTCCAAACACCGAAACCGTCGTAGTAAAAATTCTTTCAATTCGGAATTGGAGGGCATCCCCGGTGTGGGTGAAAAAACAATTCAGGAACTTTTGTCGAAATTCAAATCCGTGAAACGGATCAAATCCGCTACCAAAGAAGAATTGGCCGAAGTCGTTGGAAATTCCAGAGCCGATAAAATTTGGAGATTTTTCCAAAACCAGGAATAATATTTGCTAAGTTTAAACTTTAAAATTCAATTATGAAATACATTACTTCGCTCCTTTGCTTATTTGTGGCGAGTTCGATTTTTGCCCAAACCGATGAGTATTTAATTTTAGAAGGAAAAATCGGGCAATATCCCATCACAATGCAGCTTTTAAAACAAGGCGAATTTTCCAAAGAGCAAGGTGCTTATTATGGTTCATATTATTACCATTCCCAAGAAATTCCAATAGAAATTTACCAATCTTCACCACAACTCGCTTTTTCTACTTATGACGATGAAAGTCTCAAAGAAACTTTTAGCGGAACTTTTACCGATGGAGTCTTTAAAGGAACCTGGAAAAAAGGAGAAAAAACTTTACCCTTCGAACTCAAGAAAGTTATCAATGGCAATTATACTGAGATGATGAAATTGGAAAATTCAAGACGGGTTCCAATTGATCCGGGAAATTCCACAGACGAAATCGAAGGTTTTTTTGAATACAGTTTTTTGGTTCCCAAAGAAGAACAATTGCAAAAAGAATTGATTCAAAAAGTTTACGAATCTTATCAGGACTTTGATTCTTATACTACTCAAAGTTTAAATGAATTGGCTTCTTCCTATAAAAAAGATATCGAAACTCAATTGAAAGATTTTGGCGAATTAAGACCCAGTTTCAATCATCAGCTCAATGAATTCTTCGCTCCTTATCTGAACACAAAAAATTATTTGATTATGAAGCATTCCGGTTATGAATATTCCGGAGGTGCGCACGGATTATCGTTTCAACAATTTTTTACTTATGATAAACGACAAGAAAAGTGGTTAGAAATTAGTGATGTTTTGGACATTTCAAAAGCCACCAAAATCAATCAAGTTTTGGACAAAGCAGTCAGAAAAGAACATAATATTCCAGAAGGTGTGAAACTGAACAAACCGGAAAATAGCATATTCTTATCGGAAGAAATTGAATACACCAAGAACTTCAGTTTATCCCAAAAAGGAATTACTTTTCATTACGGACTCTACGAAATGACGCCTTATGTCTATGGTTTCTTTGAATTATTTGTTCCCTACGAGGATTTGAAACCTGTTTTGAAAAAGGATTTTAAATATTAGAATTTGACCTAAATCATTTCCTAAGCCGTTTGAATTGAATAACTTTGCTTTTCATTCAAAAAAAGACTTCAAATTGAATTTCAACTTAGAAAATATACGCGCTCAATTCCCTGTTTTAGAACGCGAGGTAAACGGCAATCCGCTGATTTATTTTGACAATGCAGCGACTTCCCAAAAACCTAAAATCGTATTGGATGCCATCGAGAATTATTACAAAAAATTTAACTCAAATGTCCACCGAGGCATCCACACCATCAGCCAAGAAGCCACGGTGATGATGGAAGACGCGCGCGAAAAAGTCCGAAGTTTCATCAATGCCCAACACCCACACGAAGTTCTTTTCACCAAAGGAACTACCGAAGGAATTAATTTGATTGCCAGCGTTTTGAGAGACGTCATCAAAGCGGGAGATGAAATTCTCATCACCGGAATTGAACACCATTCCAACATCGTTCCTTGGCAAATGCTTTGTGAAAGAACCGGCGCCAAACTGAACTATATTCCATTGAATGAAAACGGAGGTTTAGAAATGGAAAAATGGGACGAACTCCTTAGCGAAAAAACGAAATTGGTTGCGGTAAATCAGATTTCAAATGCGTTAGGAATCATCAATCCGATCCAAGAAATCATTCAAAAAGCGCATAAAATGGGCGCTTGGGTTTTGATTGATGCAGCCCAATCGGTACCGCATATGCAAATTGACGTTCAAAAACTGAACTGCGATTTTCTGGTTTTCTCCGGACACAAAATGTATGCTCCTACCGGAACGGGAATTCTGTATGGAAAAGAAGAAATCCTGAACGAACTTCCGCCCTTTCACGGTGGCGGAGAAATGATCAAAGAAGTCTGGATGGATCATTCGACTTATGCCGGATTACCTTTTAAATACGAAGCCGGAACACCTAATATCGCCGGAAATATCGTTTTGGGAACTGCCATTGATTTTATCAATTCAATCGGAATCGAACAGATTCATCAGTACGAAGATGAACTTTTAGGTTATGCCACCACAAAACTCGCTGAACTGGAAGAAGTCGTGATTTACGGAAAAGATGCGCCAAGGTCAGGAGCGGTTTCCTTTAACCTGAATCTGCCGGGCATTCATCCGTCTGATGTCGGGATGATTCTCGATAAAAAAGGAATTGCGGTGCGGACCGGACATCATTGTGCACAGCCGATTATGCGTCATTTTGGAATTCCGGGAACCGTTCGGGCTTCTTTTGCGGTTTTCAATACCAAAGAAGAAATCGATCAATTGATTGAAGGAGTAAAATTGGCAATTAAGATGTTGGGATAAGTAAAAAGTTAAATTTAAATTAATTGAAAAAATTTAATGATTCCGCTTCTTTACTGGCACAAAACTTGTCAAATGCTAGCGCAAAAAGTCTTAAATTTAAAACGTCTAAATTCATTCAAAATGAAATCAACTTATTTATTTGTCATCGCCCTTTTGTTTAGCTTTTCCTTTGCAAATGCCCAGACTTCCGGAAATAACCGGGTGAGCCCGATGGATTCCGTCGAAACAAACATCAAAGATTTAAATGTTGAAATCATTTACAGCCGACCCTTTTTGAAAGGAAGACAATTTGGTAAAGACATTGTTCCCTTTGGTAAAGTCTGGAGAACGGGCGCCAACGAAGCCACCGTTTTTGAAGTCAATAAAGATGTTTTGATTGAAGGAAAATTACTTCCTGCCGGAAAATACAGTTTGTACACCATCCCCGATGTATCTGAAACCATCGTGATTTTTAACAAAGAATGGAACCAATGGGGTACCAATTACAATGAAAACCAAGATGCGTTACGCGTAACGGTTCCCACCTTTAATTCAGAAGAACAGGTGGAACAATTTACAATTGATTTGGATGAAGCAGGCGCTGCCTGTTTGGTTTGGGGAAAGACTTTATTTACTTTTCATATAAAGGAAAGCTAATCAGTACAATTAGCCGAAATCTTTACCAATAGTTTTTGTAGAATTTCCAATTCTTCTTGATTAATTCCATGAAGTGCAGTTTTCCGATTTTTATAAACCAGATTTTGAACATCTTCTATGACCTTTTTTCCGGAAGTCGTAATTTTTAATGCCGATTTCCTGCGGTCTTTTTCATGTTGGTTCCGCGATAAATAACCGGATTTTACCAGCAGTTCAATGATGCGTGTCACGGAAGCATTGTCTTTAAAAACCTTTTCTGCAATGGATTGTTGTGAAATCCCCGGATTTTCCATCAAGACTTTTATCACCAACCATTGGTCTATGGTGATTTTAAAACCGTTTTCTTTTAATTTTTTCTGCGCATACATCCGGTAAGTTCTGATGCACTTGTCCATAGAATAAAAAATGATACCCTCTAATTTCTCCATTTACAACGCTTTTGACAAATATATAGAATTGTTAGTTGACATATCAAATGAAATTACCTAAAGCTTAGTCTCTTAAGTAAATTTTCATATTTTTGTCGTCCTAAAAAATCATATGAGACTCTTATTATTAATTTTATTATTTAGTAACATCTGCTTTGCCCAAGAAATACAATATTTTAATTCCACTTTTTCCAAAGCATCTCTAATCGAAACTAAGCACAAAAGAATTTATGAGTTTGAAAAAAACAGTGTCAAATTTAAAGACTTTTATAAGGAAAAAACTTTACTTCAGGAAGGAGAGATATATGGATTAACTAATATAGAAGAAATTAATGGATTTGTTTATTATTCAATGAATCGTGCGAGAGAATATCATTTTAAGCCACATTATAAAGATGCAAAAGGACATTTTTCATTTTATATATCAAATCAAGATTTTACTGCTGTAAGAAAGTATTGTGAAATAATTGTAGAGAATGCAAAACAGAAGTACTCACAAATTTGGGATTCTAAACAAAATGAAATTTTAAAAAATGGTACAGGCATAGATAGTGTAAATCTTAGCACAAAAAATATAAAAAATATTTACTATTATAAAGATTCTATTTTGACCAAAGCATATTCGATAAATTTAGAAAAAAAAGATACAATTCATTTAATTCATGATAAAATGGCCTCTCCAAAAAAAGGAATGCATGATTTTTATAAAAGCTTAGATGAATACATTAAAAAATCAAAATTTCCTAAAGACTATTATAACAAAGAGATTATGATAGATGTTCAATTTGTAGTTGAAAAAGATGGCAGCTTCTCTGAAATCAAAATATCTCCAGATGAGTATGACATTGAAAGCTATTTTATTAAATTTTTAAAAAAATATCCAAACTGGAATCCAGGGATAGTTAACAATAAACCCATTCGGAGTTACTACTCTCTACCCGTTAAACTTCTCCTCTTTAAATAACTTAATTATTGTTTACCTTTGCACTTTCAAAAAAAGCAACAAACAAATGATACAAAACGAACTCAAAAAATTAGGTTTAAACGAAATAAATGAAGGAACATCAACCGGTTCCGATTGGTTTTCAAACGGTGAAATCATCGAATCTTATTCGCCCGTTGACGGAAAATTAATCGGAAAAGTAAAGGCCACCACAAAAGAAGATTACGAAAAGGTAATCGCTTCGGCTCAGGAAGCATTCAAAATTTGGCGTACGACTCCTGCTCCCAAAAGAGGTGAAATCGTGCGTCAGTTCGGAGATAAATTGAGACATTACAAAGCCGACTTAGGAAAATTGGTATCCTATGAAATGGGAAAATCCTATCAGGAAGGTTTGGGTGAAGTTCAGGAAATGATCGATATCTGTGATTTTGCGACCGGACAAGCCAAAATGCTGTATGGCCATACCATGCATTCTGAACGTCCGGGACACAGAATGTATGAGCAATACCATCCGCTTGGAATCGTGGGTGTGATTTCCGCTTTCAACTTTCCGGTGGCTGTTTGGTCCTGGAATGCAGCTCTGGCCTGGATTTGTGGTGATGTAGTCATTTGGAAACCAAGTGAGAAAACACCTTTGTGTGGTGTTGCCTGTCAAAAAATCATTCAGGAAGTATTAATAGAAAATGATTTACCGGAAGGAATTTCCTGTTTGATCAACGGAGATTACAAAGTCGGGGAATTCATGTCAAAAGACAAAAGAGTTCCTTTGCTTTCAGCAACCGGTTCCACCCGAATGGGGAAAATCGTGGCGCAGGAAGTTGCGGGAAGATTAGGGCGTTCTTTATTGGAATTAGGCGGTAACAACGCCATCATTGTAACGCCCGATGCCGACGTGAAAATGACGGTCATCGGAGCAGTTTTTGGAGCAGTTGGAACAGCCGGACAGCGTTGTACTTCTACAAGAAGATTGATCATCCATGAATCGATTTATGAAAAAGTAAAAGATGCGATTGTAGCGGCTTACGGACAATTGAAAATCGGAAATCCATTGGATCAAAACAATCATGTGGGGCCACTGATCGACACCGATGCGGTGAAGAATTATAATTCGGCTTTGGAAAAAGTAAAAGAACAAGGCGGGAAAATCCTAGTCGAAGGCGGGGTTTTATCAGGCGAAGGATACGAAAGCGGATGTTATGTAAAACCGGCCATTGCGGAAGTGAAGAACGAATACGAAATCGTACAACATGAAACCTTTGCACCTGTTTTATATCTGATTCAATATTCGGGTGAAGTTGAAAATGCAATCGAACTCCAAAACGGTGTTGTTCAAGGACTTTCATCGGCCATCATGACAAACAATTTGCGCGAAGCCGAAAAATTCCTGAGTGCAGCCGGTTCTGACTGCGGAATTGCCAACGTCAACATCGGAACTTCAGGCGCTGAAATCGGAGGAGCTTTTGGTGGAGAAAAAGAAACCGGAGGCGGACGCGAGTCGGGTTCTGATGCATGGAAAGTGTATATGAGAAGACAAACCAATACCATTAATTACACGACGAATCTTCCTTTGGCACAAGGGATTAAATTTGATTTGTAAGCCTCTCCCTAACCCTCTCCAAAGGAGAGGGAATTTGAGATTCGAAATAGTAGAAAACCTCGCAAACATCAAATCTGTGAGGTTTTTTATATTTTGTTCAAGCTATATTTTGGAGAACGGGATCGATCATTGAATTCCGGAAGTCTTCCAAAAAATTCTATATATTCAGCAATACATTCATATTCAAAACTAGCAACTTTCCCCATCATTCTTAAGTCTTGGGGACTGAAAGAATTTACATTACAATCAAATGGAGAAATTGAAACATATAATTTTTCAATTAATTCATTGTAATTCAAGAACTTAAATTTAAATCGATCCGCTCCGCCATGCCCTGATTTTCCCATGATTGTATTATCAAATTGCTTAAGTCTGCTTTTTATTCCGCCTTTTGCATTTGACATACCTATATAAGCGATATTTGGAATCCATTCAAAAGAGTTATTTGCCAAATCCACAGATGAAACTGCTAAACAATAAACACCGGGAAAATGAACATCAATCAAATCCTTCCGATTTTCCCATGCTACCCAATTTGAAAATTTTTGTTTCATATAATTCTTTACTGTTTTAAATATACAAAAACTTAATTTCCACCCAATTCAACTTCCTTTTGTACTTTTTTACAAAATCAAATCTGTGAGGTTTTTTAATTGTCTGAAATATCAATTCTTTTTTTCATGAATTTGTATAAATCCGAAAGATTGGGAGAAACTTCCGGCCATTTACAAACTGAACTGTATTTACAAGAAATAGAATTATTAAAGTTATTCATATATAAATCAAGATTCCCAATATATTCTGTACAATTGACATTGGTTTGAGCTGGATTTGAGATCGCTTCGAACGCATAATTGAAAAGACTGTCTCTTTCCGTCCAAGTCATGTAAAACTCTATTGTATCAATATTTTCCAGCTTATATTCTCCCATCAGAGCTTCTTCACTTATCAACTTATAATTATATTGAATCAGTTCTGCCGTATCCTTAAAACTATAAACATGAATCTCCTGATCTCTGACTTTCATTTCAATTTCACTCCAGATTCCTATTGGTCTGGGTGATGCTTTTTCAGTTTTATTTTTACAACCGATAAAAAGTACCATAAATAATGTTAGGTAAATAGTATTTCTCATAGAAGCATATTTAATTCATCTAAAACCTTTTGCAATTCTTCCGGTTTTTGGGTTCCGATGAGCAAGGCCTTTCCGCTTTTAAATTTCAATTGCAAACCTTTATTTCCTTTGATGTTGTATGCTTTTCCGTTTCGCCCGAAACGAATTCCCCAACCGCCATATTCCAACAACGGCGAATATTTCCGCACAACGGAAGTGGAGATTTCATCCCAAGGATAAAATTTGAAATTTGGAACTAACGGAAAAAAACGAACATGAATTCCTTTCCCATCAATTTTGGTCTCAAGTTGAATCAAAAGAAACAACAAAATCACCACGACCAAAATGATGACTCCCACCCATTGGCCTGAATCCAAAGGCTGATTTTTTGAAAGGGCTTCTGATATGGGCTTGAAAATGAAAATACTTACGACAATTAATAACAGCCAGAGCCACCATTGTGTGAATCTTTGTTTTTCGTGAAAGAGAATTGGATTCATTTAAGTTGATTTAATTCAGGTTAATAAAAGAATCCATAAAAATACAAAAACTTAATTCTAATTTAATTCAAATTCCTTTTGTACTTTTACACAAAACCCGTTCGGTGGCGACTTCACAGGAAATATTAAATAAATATTGGGGTTATAAGGATTTTAAACATCCGCAAAAAGAAATCATCGATTCCGTTTTGGAAGGAAAAGATACGCTGGCCATTTTGCCTACCGGGGGAGGAAAGTCGATTTGCTACCAAATTCCGGCAGTAATAAATGAAGGGATAACGTTGGTCATTTCACCCTTGATTGCACTGATGCAGGATCAGGTTCAGCATTTAAACCAAATCGGAATTGGAGCCGCTTCCATCACTTCTCAACTGACTCAAGATGAAATGGCCGTTGTTTTTGCCAAATGTCAATTGGGGCAAATCAAATTACTATATGTCGCTCCGGAGCGATTGCAAAGCCGGAAGTTCATCCAAAATCTCATCGAACTTAAAATCAGTTTGATCGCCATAGACGAAGCGCATTGCATTGCACAATGGGGACATGATTTCAGACCTTCCTATTTGAAAATCAATAAAATACGTGAGACATTTCCCCATGTTAACTTACTGGCTCTGACCGCAACGGCACCACCTAAAACCCGGGAAGAAATCATTTCGGCCCTGCATTTAAAAAACCAAAACATTTTTACCACTACTTTAAAAAGGAAAAATTTAATTTATAAAGTAGAAAATTCTCAAAATGAACTGGACGAATTGGTTTGGGAACTTAAAAGAAATCCCGGTTCAGGCATTGTCTTTTGCCGAAGCAGAAAGCAGACTTTTTCCATTGCAGAATTTTTAAAAAGCCGGGAAATCGATGCAGAATATTTTCACGCCAAACTTCCCATTGACGAAAAAAAGAAAAAGCAGGAAAATTGGACCCAAAGCCCCCAACAAATCATTGTTTCTACCAATGCCTTTGGGATGGGAATCGATAAACCGAATGTACGAACTGTCATCCATATGGATTTACCATCCAGTCTGGAGGCCTATGTACAGGAAGCGGGGCGGGCTGGGCGTGACGGAAAAACAGCAGAAGCAGTTTTATTTTTGCAGCCGTATGCCGCGGAAGAAGCAGAAAAAATATTCAAATCAGGGCTTCCTACACGAAATGAATTTGAGCAAATCTGTCGGATGTTTTATAATCATTTCGAAATCGGTGAAAATGAAAGACCGGAGGGAAAACTTGAATTTCAGCTCGATTTATTTGTAAAAAAATTCAAATTCGATAAACAGAAATCCATGAAAGTTTTGGGTTTTTTGGAGCGAAAAGAAATCATTTTATTTCATAAAAAATCCGGTTACAGTTCAGTACAATTAAACACGAATCCCACAAATGTTCACTTTTCTAAATCCATTCAATCCAAAATCACCGAATATTTAGTTAGAAATCATCCAGGAATTCTCATGCAAGAAAAATCCATAAGCGAATTTCTTATCGCCCGGGAACTGCAAAAACCGGTAAAAAAAATCAAAAAGACATTACAAAAACTTAGCGATTCCGGTTATTTGTATTATCGAAGCCATGAATTACAAAGTTTGGTATTTTTACGTCCACGGGAGTCTGACTACTTAAAAAATAATGTTTGGAAAGAATTTGAAAATCTCCAGATTTCGCAATGGAAACGTTTGCAGGACATGATTTTCTATGCTTCCCAGACAGAAATTTGCCGTGAGAAATTGATTCTTCGTTACTTTGGAGAAAAGCCGGTTGAAAAATGTGGGAAATGTGATGTTTGTCAAAAAGAAAGTCCCAATTTAGATGAAGCTGCCGTTTTAAAATTTATAGAAGATTCTCCCAAATCTGTTCAAGAAATTCTGATTCACTTTGTAAATTCGCCAAAGGAATCTGTTCTGGAAGTCCTGCAGACACTTGCTGACGAAGGCTTCATTGAAAACCGCGGAATTGATACCTTAATTAAAGTACAGAAAAAATGAAGATTGTTTTTATGGGAACGCCCGAATTTGCGGCGATTTGTCTGGAAGAAATTTTAAATAGCAAACATGAAGTAGTGGGTGTCATCACGGTTCCCGATAAACCTGCGGGACGTGGACAAAAACTGTCTCAGTCTGCGGTTGCTAAATTCGCAATGGAACAAAACCTGAAATTGCTTCAGCCGGAAAAATTGAAAAATCCGGAATTTCTGGAAGAATTAAACGCATTGAATGCCGATGCCTTTGTGGTGGTGGCGTTTCGGATGTTGCCCAAAGAAGTCTGGCAAATTCCTGCGAAAGGAACTTTTAACCTTCATGCTTCGCTCCTGCCCCAATATCGGGGTGCGGCTCCCATCAATTGGGCGATTATAAATGGAGAAACGGAATCGGGAGTCACGACGTTTCTGATTGATGAAAAAATCGATACGGGAAACATTTTATTAAAAGAAAAAGTTGAAATACTTCCCAACGACAATGCCGGAGTTCTGCACGATAAATTGGCCGAAACGGGAAAAAAATTGATCATCGAAACACTCAATCGACTGGAAAATAATTCCATTCAACCCCAACCACAGGAAAATCAGGCAGAGTTGAAACCGGCGCCTAAAATTTTCAAAGAAGATTGTAAAATAGAATGGTCGGAACCGATTGAGAAGATTCACAATAAAATCAGAGGATTGAGTCCTTATCCGGCTGCCTGGACAAATTTCATGAAAGACAAAGAATCCAAATTCGTCAAAATATACAAAGGTCATTTTGAAAGGAATTCAGATTCCAATGAAAATTCGGGTGAAATTTCATTTGAACAAAACCTGATTAAAATTGCGCTTTCCGATGGTCATTATTTCATAGAAGAATTGCAACCGGAAGGAAAAAAAAGGATGTCCTCAAAAGAATTCATCAATGGGCTGCAAGACAAACAGGGATGGACTCTCAGCTAAATTCATAGAAAAACAAGAAGAATAAGGGATGGTTATTAACAAATCCGTTGGTTTTTTCAACAAAAAAGCAATTTTTATACGGCTAAAACTTGCGTAAATAAAGGATTCGTCTATATTTGCTTTACAATTAAATCAATAAAAATCTTTAGAATTATGAACAAATCAGAATTAATCGACGCAATGGCATCAGACGCCGGGATATCTAAAGCAGCGGCAAAAAAGGCTTTGGATTCATTTACTGGAAATGTAACAAAAGCTTTGAAAAAAGGTGATAAAGTTTCTTTAGTAGGTTTCGGAACATTCTCAACTTCAAAAAGAAGTGCAAGAAACGGTATCAATCCTCAAACAAAAAAGACTATCAAAATCGCTGCAAAAACAGTAGCTAAATTTAAAGCCGGATCTGAATTATCTTCGGCAGTTGATGGAAAGAAAAAATAAATCGTTTTCGATTTCATGAAAAAATCCTTTCTTTTTGAAAGGATTTTTTTTTGTTAAGGTGCCAAACGTTCTTTTTTCCAGCTATTATTTTCCAGTTTAAACCGAACCCGGTCATGCAAACGGCTTGGACGGCCCTGCCAAAATTCAAATTCTACAGGTCTCACCAAATATCCGCCCCAATTCTCCGGTCGCGGAACCATTTTCCCTTCAAATTCCCGACTTAGTTTTTGTACTTCTTCATTTAAATCATAATCCATTTCGATGACGGAACTTTGGGAGGAAACCAAAGCTCCTATTTGACTTTCGACCGGTCTTTTTTGAAAATATTCGTCTGATTTTTGAGCTTCGATTTTTTCTGCCATTCCTTTTATGATGACTTGTTTTTCCAATTTGTCCCAGAAAAAAGACAGACAAATCTTCTTGTTTTCAGCAATGGATTTTCCCTTTTGGCTCTCATAATTGGTATAAAAAATAAAACCTTCCGGATTGAATTCGCGAAGCAATACGATTCGGGTGCGGGGATAACCATCTTCCCCTATGGTAGCGAGACTTACCGCATAGGGTTCCCCGATCAAATCTGAGTCTGTAGCCAAATGATACCATTCCCGAAACATATCCATGGGGTCGGTGGGAAGCCGGGAAAAATTGATAAAATTTTGTGAATAGTCCTTTCTTTTATCGCTTAAATCTTGTTTCATTCGATTTTTTTTTTATCTTTATCAAACAGACAATTTTTAACTCAAACTTAGTGCAAATTAAAACGATTACAAAAGGAAATATACTCATTGCCCAACCGGCATTGTATGATTTGACTTTTAATCGATCTGTGGTTCTCATTACCGAGCATAATGAGTCCGGTTCAGTCGGATTCATTTTAAATAAACCCTTGAATCATTCCGTAAATTTATATGTTTCCGAACTGGAATCTGATTTTACAGTATATGAAGGAGGGCCGGTTGAGACTCAAAATCTTTATTATTTACATAAACGCCCGGATTTGATCCGAAATTCTGAGCCGATTTCCAATGGCCTTTATTGGTCAGGCGAATATGACGATGTCAAACAAGCCATCAATAATAATCTGATTTCTGAGGATGAAATTCGATTTTATTTAGGTTACAGCGGTTGGGGTGAAAACCAACTTCAGTCAGAAGTCGAGGAAAATGCCTGGATCGTGATAGAAGATGATTTGGATATTTTCAGGGATTGGGACAATAATCTTTGGCGGATGCAGATGAAAAAACTGGGGGGTGAGCATCTCATCTGGCTCAATACTCCTGCCGATCCGACGATGAACTGATTCATGAAATTTCTCTGGCTCTTCATATTATGTTCATGTTTTATTCTATGTTGTACTTCCTCTTCAAAAACCAAAGACGGAACCTATATTTATGATGTGGCTTTTGCAGAATGGCAAGGTCGCTCAATGGGCGCAAAAGTAGAGGTACAAATAAAAGGAGACAGTGTTTTTATCCGAAACCATCAAGGTTTGAGCGGTAAAAAAGGGGAATTAATTGATAGCGGGATTCTCGTTCAGCATAAAAATGGGGATTGGATTGTTGCCCATTCACCAGACGATAAGTTCGAAGATGAAATCGGTGGTTGTTCCGACGGGCCGGCTATAATTGATTTGAAAAATAAAAAATTCTGGTTGTGTTAATTCAGATTAAGTAGATTCACTATTTCACCCGTCTTTTCCGTAAAATAATTTTTCTTTCTGTTTTGATGAATGGACAGTATCCCTTCACTTTCCAGGCAAATAAAAACTTCATCGGTTTTCTGTAATTCAAATGGGAAAATATCGGTTTCTTCCAGCGTGAAATTTTCTGAAGTAAAAATCAATTTACATAAATGATTTCGGGTCACGCTTCTGATCCCTCCTTCTTCAATTTTGGGGGTTTTGATGTGATTTCCTTGGATTAAAAACGGATTTCCCATGAGAGTTCGGGCTATGCGCTTTTCAGGGTTTAATAACACCAAATCATCGTATTCATTCTCCTGCATAAAAGCGTGAGCGATTATTTCTTCCGGCTTATGTGAATTGACTTGTGTAAAAAAACTCGGGTTAACCGTAAAATCTTTAAAAATTTCGATTTCGGATGGTTCATTTCGCCAAACATAATCTGCTGAATTATTTTTTTCCAAAATTTCAATCAGATAGGAAACAGAAGATCGGGTCAGTAGATCGTCTCGGTCTGCATTTCTGTAAATGCTAATTTGAATTTTGGCATGGGAAATTTTATTTTCCAGAATCAATTTTTGGATTTCCTCTTCCAGAAATTCCTGTGTGAAGTTCAAAGGAATTTTCATTCGGAAAATACGCATGGAAGCCATCAGGTTAAAATAATGTTCTTCCCAAAGCAATAGATTTCCATTTGCTACTTTGACGGATTCGGAGATATAATCACCATACAGAAATGCACGGTTGATTTTCCCGAAATGGGTGTCTGCTTCATCAAAAAAGTTTCCGTTAAAAATAAATTTCACGAAGTTAAGTTTTGGCTATGAGCCCAGTATTTTTTTCAAATCCTCAATTTGACTTTCCCAAAGTAATTTGGATTCTTCCAGTTCGTCAGAATCTGCAAAATCAGTAATCATAAGCGAAACATCTCCTGTCAAATCATCTTCTACGATGTTCAGTTCGAAGAAATATTTAGTATCCTCATCATCTTCCCATTGAAAACGAACATAGCTATCCTGTTTGCTTTTCATCAAAAAAGCAGACTGCTCGTCCCCATCCCAGATAAAAGTATATTTCTCACCACGTGAATTCACGTTGTCAGCAAACCATTCGGAGAGTCCCGAAGGATTTGAAATATAATTGTAAAGCAGTGAAGGAGATGCATTTATTACAAATTCAGATTGAAATTTTTCTCTGGCCATGTTTCTTTTTAATTGGGGTGCAATATATAAAATACGCTTATATCACCAAACATTTTTTATATAAGTTTTGATGATTTCAAAGAAGATTCTATATTTGCAGTCCTTAAAATCGAGACGATACGTTCGAGGTAGTTAAAACGCAGGACGGGAGTTCAACTCTTTGAAATAAAATTATAATACGAATATGGCGAGGTAGCTCAGGTGGTTAGAGCGCAGGACGGGGGTTCAACTCTTTGAAATAAAAAATTATAATACGAATATGGCGAGGTAGCTCA
>JBEBVY010000006.1:0-50788 GCA_040392505.1 Moheibacter lacus
ACAGGGTTCCATATACTTTCTTTTCATCAAAAACAAACTCTCTCGGCGCTATGTAACTCGCTTTCACCGTTTGCTCCTGTACAAATTTTTCACTGTCTTTGATTTTGGATGCCAAATCTTCTCGGTCTGTTATCGGAAAATAGGTCAGATAAATATTGGCCTTCATTTCAGGATAGTGCAAAACAAACCAACAAGGATTTTCTTTGTCTTTTATTTCTGCCAAATCAGAATATTCAAATGTAAAATGGCAGTCTGACGAAAACGGTCGGTACACCGGTTCCGGATATTCCAAACGCAGATGACCTATGGGTTTGATCATAAAGTCGTCTTTACAGGACACAAACAACAATAAGCCTAAAAAGGGCAAAATGTATTTCATAAAATCAAATCAGGTTTAGAATGGTAAATCGTCAGAACTTTCCTCCATTCCCGTTGAGGACTCTTCTTTATTGGGCGTATAAGTTGGGGATGAAATATCAGAAGAGGAATTGGAGTCGTTTCCTTTTGGAGTCAAAAACGTAAAATCATTTACGATGATTTCCGTAGTATAGCGATCCTGATTGTTCTGGTCTTGCCATTTTCGAGTTTTTAATCTGCCTTCCAAATAAAGTTTGTCTCCTTTTTTTACATATTTTTCAAAAATATCGGCCAACTTGTTTCGCACGACGATATAGTGCCATTCCGTTTGTGTCACTCTTTCTCCTGACTCTTTGGCTGTGTATGTTTCACTAGTCGCCAGCGGAAATCTGCCGATTTTATTTTGATCGTCAAACTGATGAATTTTTATATCATCTCCTACATTGCCAATTAAAATCACTTTATTTAGCGTTCCATTCATAATTGTTTTTTTGGTATTCAAATATACAGAATAACGAGGATGCCTGATTTATATTTTCAAATCCAAATATTTTTCCATGGGGCGCGGTAAGGGTAGTTTTTCCAAATCTTCCGCTTTACAAATTTCAGCATCCAGCGTTTTTGAAAGTGAATTTAGTTGCTTCGAACTTACAATTGAACGCCAAAAATTTATATGCAAACGTTGATGAGTCAGGATATGGAACAACTCATGGCTTTTTTTAATCGAAATCTCATTTAAAAATGATTCAGATGTAATTAATTCGGAATCAGCAGTTTCGATTAACGGGAAAGTAAATAAACTCTGCCAAACATCTTTTTTCTTTCGTTTGACCATCAAATAATTCTTTCCGTCTGAAATCTCAAAAAAATGAAAATACCGATTCTTGACTTTTACTTTTTTGGACTTTACCGGAAGTTGCTTCACCTTATTTTTGGCCAAAGCTTCACAGGATTCATTTACCGGACAGATTTCACAAAGCGGATTTTGAGGCAGACAAACAGTTGCTCCCAGCTCCATGATGGCTTGATTAAAATCACCGGGACGATCCGGATCGATGATTTTTTTTCCCAATTCGAAGAAATATTTTTTGGTTTTGGATGCCGAAATGTCCAAATCGATGTTAAAATATCGCGCCAAAACCCGGAAAGCATTTCCGTCTATCGCCGGAACAGCTTCATGAAAAGCAATGGAAGCTATGGCCGCAGCGGTATATTCGCCCACACCTTTTAATTTCAATAATTCGGTAAAAGTGGAAGGAAATATTCCGTTTAATTCATTCACGATCCATTTTGCGGTAAAATGAAGATTGCGGGCACGGGAATAATATCCCAAACCTTGCCATAGTCTTAATACCTCTTGTTCGGTTGCAGATGCTAAATGCTGAACCGTAGGGAATTGCTTCACGAAATTTAAATAATAATCCGTTCCCTGGGCTACGCGGGTTTGTTGTAAAATGATTTCAGAAAGCCAAATTTTATAGGGATCTGACTGATCTCTCCAGGGCAGATTTCGTTTGTTTTTGTCAAACCAAATCAATATCAGGGAGTTAAAATCATAAATATGATCAGAATTCTTTTTTTGTTTTAACACAAATGTTATATTTGCACCCGTTTCTAATGAACGGAATAAATTTTATTCAGCATCCTTAACTGGTTCAATTTCACCAAGAAGATTCATGAATTTAAAGGATTTATTCGGTTTTTTGGGTAAGCAAATTTAGCAACAAAATATATTTAATCATGACGAAAGCAGAAATTGTGAGCAACATTTCTACTAAATTAGGTTTAGAGAAAAATGAAACTCAAAAGGTAGTTGAACATTTTATGGAGGAAGTAAAAAACTCTTTGGAATCAGGAGAGAATGTTTATTTAAGAGGTTTTGGATCTTTTACAATCAAAAAGAGAGCATCTAAAACCGGACGTAATATCTCAAAGGGAACTTCAATTGTGATCCCTGCCCACCATGTACCGGCATTTAAACCGGCCAAAACATTTGTAGAGAGTGTTAAAACGAAAGTAAAAGTTAAATAAGATAGATTATGCCAAGCGGAAAGAAAAGAAAAAGACATAAGGTAGCAACGCACAAACGTAAAAAAAGACGTAGATTGAACAGACATAAAAAGAAAAAATAATCTGTTTAATAAGAAAGTAACCGGCATTTTCCAAAATCATTGGATTTTGGAAAGTGCTTTTGTTGTTTGTTAGTATTCATTTAATTCAACCAATTGAATAAAGAATTAGTTGTATCTACCGGTGAGGATTTTGTCCAAATTGCCATGTTGGAAGATGGAAGACTTATGGAACTCCATCATGAAAACGTGGACCTTAATTTTGCCGTAGGCGATATGTATTTGGGCAAGGTCAAAAAATTGGCACCCAGTTTAAATGCCGCATTTGTCGATATAGGATATTCAAAAGATGCTTTTTTACATTACCATGATTTGGGACCCAATGTAAAATCTTTTAAAACCTATACGCAACTCGTCAATTCGGGGAAATACAAATCACCCAACTTGAAATCATTTCGGAAAGAGGAAATGATCAAAAAAGACGGAACCATAGACCAAGTGCTTTCAACCGGGGACAGTATCGTCATCCAAATCACCAAAGAACCCATTCATACCAAAGGGCCGAGAATCACCTCCGAAATTTCCATCGCAGGACGTTTTCTGATTCTGACCCCTTTTTCAGATAAGGTTTCCGTTTCCCAAAAAATCAAATCCAAATCGGAAAAAGACCGTTTGGTCGCTTTGGTGGAAAGTATCAAGCCGGAAGGTTTCGGAATCATCATACGGACAGTTGCCGAAGGAAAAAAAGTAGCTGAATTACATGCCGATTTGAATTATTTGATGAACAAATGGCAAATCGTCTTTAAAAACATTCAGAAAAAAGTGGTTCCGATGAAATTATTGAACGAAATGGATAGAGCTTCTGCCATTTTGCGGGATAATTTCAATGAAGATTTTGTCAAAATCACCGTCGATGACGAAAGCCTGGCCGAAGATATGACCGAATACCTTAACGTCATCGCTCCCGGAAAATCAGGTATCATCAAAGTTTCTTCTGAAGGGGATGTTCCGCTTTTTGAACGAATGGGAATCGAGCGGCAAATCAAATTTTCATTTGGTAAAAATGTCACCATTCCGCAGTCAAAAGGTGCTTATTTGGTGATTGAACACACGGAAGCTCTTCACGTGATCGACGTGAATTCGGGTAATATTTCAAGAAGTTCAAACAACCAGGAAGATACGGCGCTCGCGGTCAATAAAATTGCAGCTTCTGAAGTAGCAAGACAATTGAGATTGCGCGATATGGGAGGCATCATCGTGGTGGATTTCATCGATATGACCAACAATGAAAACAAAAAAGCGCTGTACGAACATCTTCGGAACGAAATGCAGAAAGACAGAGCGAAACACAAGATTTTACCCCCGAGTAAATTTGGGTTGATTCAGATTACGCGCCAAAGAGTTCGCCCGGAACTGAACATCATCACCACGGAAGAAAATCCTAACGCACTGAATGAAGAAGTGGAAGCACCGATTCTGTTGATTGAGAAAATGGAGCAGATTTTACGCAATATCATCGAGACAAAAGGGAAAAAAGCGAACGATATTTCGCTTCATGTCCATCCGTTTGTGGCGGCTTATCTTACAAAAGGTATCCCAAGCATACGTCAAAAATGGTATATGAAATTTAAAAAATGGATAAAAATCGTCCCAAGAGATTCGTATAAATATTTGCAATTCAATTTCTTAAATAAAAATAACACATTGTTTAACGATTCAAATTGATATCAAAATCCAAAAAATCGATATTTAATTTCAGTGAGAATTATTTTTTCAGTTAATTTGCCACAAATTTAAAATGGAGCCAAAGAAAGATTTATTGAGATGGCAATGGCCGTTCTTTTTGATTTTTTTTGTGATCAATTTCACGGGGCTTTTGGCTATTTCCTATTTCGGAAAAGATAATCTTCACATTTATTTTAACCAACATTTCCATTCAGGAATTTGGGATCATTTTTTTAAATATTACACGGACGTTGCTACGACCTATGTGTTGATCATTACTCTATTGTTTATAATTTGGAAGAAGAATTGGCGGCATTTTTTATTTTTGGGAGGAGCAGCATTGGTTTCCAGCATTGCCAGTTCACTGATCAAACGTAGTTTGTTTGTTCATGGACACAGACCTACTCATTATTTTGAATTAAAACACATCAAACTGAGACTGGTGGAAGGAGTAGAATCTCAAATCCCTTACACCTTTCCTTCCGGCCATACTGTTTTGGCTGTTATCCTTTGTTTTTATCTGTGCATGCAGACCAAAAACCGTTTTCTACAGATTTTTATCTGTCTTTTGATGGGGTTGGTCGCGATAGGTAGAGTTTATCTTTCCAAACATTTCGTTATCGACACGATCGGCGGAAGCATGCTTGGTTTATTTTTTGCCATTTTAGGTTATTATCTGGTTTGGGAATGTTCCAACGATAAATTGAACCGAAAAATCCTTCCCGCTAAATAATTGCTTCAAGTTTAATTGATTCAACACAAGTCTTCTTACATTTACATTTGATGAAAGAAGTATTCAAAATAAGTTTAGCCCAATTTGACATCGAATGGGAAAATCCTCAAGCCAATCTCGAATTTCTGGATGATTTGCTAACCAATCATCATTCGGATCTGGTCATTCTCCCCGAAATGTTTACAACCGGTTTTTCCATGAATGCCCAACTCATCGCCGAGAAACCGTTTGGGAATTCTTTTCAATGGATGAAATCCGTCGCCGAAAAAGGAAATTGCGCTGTCAGCGGAAGCATCTCTACTCAAGAAAACGGCAAATACTATAACCGACACTACTTTGTAACGCCTCAGGAGACGAGTTTTTATGATAAAAAACATCTGTTTGGATACGGAAAAGAACCGGAGGCTTATTCCGCGGGAAATGAAATCGTTTCGGTCGAATTTCGCGGATGGAAATTCCGGTTGATTACCTGTTATGATTTGCGTTTTCCGGTTTGGTGCCGGAATTCCGATGACTATGATGCACTGATTTGCGTTGCGAATTGGCCGGCTGTTCGGGTTGAACCATGGAAGGCACTTTTAAAGGCGCGTGCAATTGAAAATATGGCCTATACGGTGGGTGTTAACCGAATCGGGACAGATGATTATGATTTGGAATACAATGGAAATTCAAAGGTTTTTGACCCGATCGGAACGGAATTGAAATTGAAAACCCAAAATAAATTTCTTTTTCAAACAGAAATTTCATTGGATACCGTAAAAAAATATCGGAAGAATTTCGGCTTTCTGAATGACCGCGACCCCTTTCATTTGACTTAAATCAAATCCTCTGCAAAAGCGATTTCGGTAGGATCCTCTTCCAAAAAGAAAATTTCCTTTTCTGTTTGTTGATTTAAATTTCCGACCTCAAGCAATGAAACGATTTTTTTTATTTCATTGAGGTGAGTTCTACCCAAATGGTCGGTATATTCGAGATTAAATTTTACCTGTGGCTGATTGTTGATATAAGTGCCGGTTTGGGCGATGTTCAGGATTTTGGCCATCGTTTTACGTCCGGTAAACTTTAATTTTGTTCCTTGTTTTCCTTTGAATTTACCCAGAAGCTTAGTAATTATCAAATAAAAAATACCTCCGAAAAAACAAATCGATACAGCCGAAATCATAAGCGGATGCCAAAACACAAAAAACCGCCAACCCTGCCCGTTACTTTCCAGATAATAAACCAAAGCAAAATAACTGATAATCGCAATCAGACTCAAGCCCCAAATGACAAATAATCTATAGTTGATTTTGGTTTGGGTGTCACTCATAATCCAAAAAGGAATTTTTGTAAAAGATGGGTCAACCCTAATTGAAATGGAATTTCCTTCTTCGAAACGATGCTGATGAGGTTTAGAATCAAAAATTTCCATTTTATGCAGGATGGATTCTCCTTTTATATTTTGGAGTGACAGTGTTAATTCCCTCTTTTCCATTGATTTGTTGGAAGATTTCATGATTTTGGACTCCAGTATTTTTCCGTCCAACCTGACTCCTTTCCGTAAAATTTCTTGAATATTTTTTTGTGATACAAATGTGCGTTTGTAAATCCAATATAAAAACCCGCCAAAAATAAATACCCAAAGCGCAATACAAAGATAAAGTGCGATATAAGAATTAGTAGCGTCATCTGATCCGGAAACGGGTTCTGTTCCGATGGAATAATAAATGATGGCTCCATGAATAAAAATAAAATAGAAGAAAAAAACTCCCCAGAAATACCGCGTAAATTTGTTCATAAAAATGGTCATTTTATTATTCTCAAATTTAGACAAAACCACCCAACAATTTCGGTATAAATTCATTGATAAAATCCGACTAAAAATTACGTATTTTTGCATCCTTAATTCAATCAATGAAGAACATTCGGAATTTTTGCATCATTGCACACATAGACCATGGGAAAAGTACATTGGCAGACAGGCTTTTGCAGATTACCAATACGGTTAGTGAGCGCGAATTGCAAAATCAGGTTTTGGACGATATGGATCTGGAGCGCGAAAAAGGGATCACCATAAAATCCCATGCCATCCAGATGGAATATGAGTTTGAGGGTCAAAATTATATTCTAAATCTGATCGACACGCCGGGTCATGTGGATTTTTCATACGAAGTTTCGAGATCCATTGCAGCTTGTGAGGGCGCGCTTTTGATTGTCGATGCCGCGCAAAGCATTCAGGCGCAGACGATTTCAAATTTATACCTCGCATTGGAAAACGATTTGGAGATCATTCCGGTGTTGAACAAAATTGATTTACCGAGTGCCAATCCCGAAGAAGTAACGGATGACATCGTGGATCTTTTGGGTTGCAAACCTGAAGAAGTTTTACGTGTAAGCGGAAAGACCGGCGAAGGCGTGGAGAATTTACTGCACACCATCATCGGGAAAGTGCCACCACCTAAGGGTGACCCTGAAGCGCCGCTTCAGGCATTGATTTTTGATTCCGTTTATAATCCTTTTCGTGGAGTAGAAGCTTTTTTCAAAGTGGTAAACGGAGAAATCAAAAAAGGAGAAGAAGTGAAGTTCATGGCGACCGGGAAGAAATACGGAGCCGATGAAGTAGGAACTTTGAAATTAAAACAAGTTGCCAAAAATGTCATCAAAACGGGTGACGTTGGCTACATTATTTCCGGGATCAAAGAAGCGGTAGAAGTTAAAGTAGGAGACACGATTACTTCTGTAGAAAATCCGGCTGACAAAGCGATTGAAGGATTTGAAGAAGTGAAGCCTATGGTTTTTGCAGGACTGTATCCGGTAGATACGGAGGATTATGAAGAATTGCGTTATTCAATCGAAAAGTTGCGTTTGAACGATGCTTCGCTCACTTTTGAGCCGGAATCATCTGCGGCTTTGGGATTTGGATTCCGCTGTGGGTTTTTGGGAATGTTGCATTTGGAAATCATCCAGGAAAGATTGGAGCGTGAATTTGACATGAATGTGATCACTACGGTTCCCAACGTTTCTTATCATGCTTTTACAGAAAAACATCCGGACAAAATAATGTTGGTCAATAATCCTTCTGAACTCCCTGATCCCTCCGGATTGAACCGTGTGGAAGAGCCTTACATCAGAGCTTCCATCATCACAAAATCGGATTTTGTGGGACAGGTGATGACCCTTTGTATCGAAAAACGGGGCATCCTGAAAAATCAGACTTATCTGACTCAACATCGTGTGGAATTGATTTTCGAAATGCCTTTGGCAGAAGTTGTTTTTGATTTTTATGACCGTTTGAAATCGATTTCCAAAGGTTATGCTTCTTTTGATTATTCGCCATTGGATATGCGTGCTTCGAAATTGGTTAAGGTTGATATCCTTATCAATGCCGAACCCGTTGATGCGCTTTCCGCTTTGATCCATGTGGACAATGCCTACGGAATAGGGAAGAAAATGTGCGAAAAATTGAAGGAATTGATCCCAAGACAGCAATTTGATATTCCGATCCAGGCGGCCATCGGCGCAAAAATCATCGCGCGTGAAACCATCAAAGCTTTGCGTAAAGATGTAACAGCCAAATGTTACGGAGGAGATATTTCGCGTAAGCGAAAACTATTGGAAAAACAAAAAGCAGGTAAAAAGAAGATGCGCCAAATTGGTCGGGTAGAAGTCCCGCAATCTGCTTTTCTTGCGGTTTTGAAGTTGAATGATTAAAGCCTCCCCTTGCCCCTCCAAAGGAGGGGAATTAAAAATTACTCAAACGCCTTCCAACCTTGTGCTGAGAGAGGGACTGCCGATTCGCTTCCCTGTAACATCAGATAGTTTTCACCATTTTGTTCGGTTGTATGTCCTATGACCGTCAGATTTGGATTTCCTTTAATTTTAGAAAAGTCGTTCTGTGAAATCGTAAATAACAATTCGTAATCTTCTCCACCGTTAAGTGCGCAAGTTACCGGATTGATGCTGAATTCTTCCGCTGTTTTGATAACGGTTGGATCCAATGGGATTTTTTCTTCGTACACTTTAAATCCATAACCGCTTTGTTTGGAAAGATGCAAGATTTCGGACGAAAGCCCATCCGAAATATCGATCATAGAAGTCGGTTTTACTTCCAAATCTTTTAACAATTGAACGATGTCTTTCCGTGCTTCGGGTTTTAATTGTCTTCCCACCAAATAATCGTATTGCGCCAAATCCGGCTGTACATTTGGGTTGACTTTAAATACCTCATTTTCTCTTTCCAAAACCTGTAAACCCAAATAAGCAGCACCCAGATCTCCACTGACTACCAATAAATCATTTTCATGTGCACCATTCCGATAAACAAGATCTTCTTTTTTTGCCGTTCCCATCGCCGTAATGCTGATAACCAAACCGCTGGTGGAAGAAGTTGTATCGCCGCCTACCAAATCCACTTTGTAATTTTTACAGGCGATTTTGATTCCTTCGTATAATTCTTCTAGGGCTTCTACCGGAAAACGATTGGAAACCGCTATGGATACAAGAATCTGAGATGGAATGGCATTCATTGCATAAATATCGCTGAGATTGACCATCACCGATTTATAACCCAAATGTTTGAGCGGAACATAGGCCAAATTGAAATGAACACCTTCGATCAGCATATCGGTTGTGACTACCGTTTCCAATTCACCAAATCCTAAAACCGCCGCATCATCACCAATGCCTTTTTTAGTGGTATCATTTTGTAATTCAATGGATTGGGTGAGGTGGTCGATTAATCCGAATTCACCTAATTTTTCCAATGGCGTTAAATTCGTTTGTTTGTCGTCAAGCATGATTAAAATATTTTGGATCAAGATTTTGGGGATGAACAGGAAGGGATTTTAAATCGGAAAGAGAAAGTTTCCGAAGTTGGGAAATATCCACATGGGCCAATATTTTTTTATTCATTTCAGCCGGAGGCGGTATTTTTTTTCGTTCGGTCATAGAAAACCAAACCCCAAAAACACGCGAATAAGCCAAATGCGTTCCTGTTTTTTTGTCGTATAAATTATGTTCGAATTCAAAGATTTCTCCGTTTTCCGAATTTCCGCTTACCGTAACGGAAATCATCACTTCCTGGCCTTCATGCGCTTCACGGAAAAATGAAAATTCTTCCCGCAAAACAGCCGGACCGATTTTGTATTTTGCCAAATCGGAAAGTTTGATGTCACAATTTCGCAGAAAAGCAATCCGGGCAAAACTCGTGAAATTCATATAGGAAGAATTAGCCAAATGCATATTGGCATCCAAATCGGACCATCGGACAATGGTTTCGGCAAAAAACGTTTTCATTCAAAATTGTTTTGGCAAAGATAAGAACAGAAAATAGAAAAGCCGCTCATCTGGAGGCGGCTTTGTATCGTTATTTTTGAAATTTTAAGGTAATTTTTGATAGGTCATGATGATGTCTTGTGTGATGGTATATCCGCCGGGTTGACCGTCAGAGGCCGTAAATCCTTCCGGAATGGTAAAGGCCAAAACGTCCCCATTTAAGGTGGCATTGATGTTTTGGGTATCAATCGTCAATACAACCGTATTTTGGGTCTGCGCCCATACAAAGGTGGTTTCTTCCATTTCAGGTATACATTCGGTGATATAAGTGTCGCCATTTACGATAACGTTCGCATAGGAATTCGAAGTGGAAATACCTGTAAAATCTGCATTAAATGCCATTAATTCATTTTGGTAACAATTGGTTTCAGCCATCAAGTCCGTACTCGCCGTTCCATCTCCATTAAAGTCAAATGCTTCCTGTAGTGTGATAGAAGTCAATTTCCAATTTCCCGGTATTTCAACTTCTTCGTCCGGCGTTGTTCCTTCGTGGTAGCTGTCATCTTCCCAAGGATCACAGGAATAAATCCCAAAGGAAACTGCAAAAACCAACAAACCAAATGCTATTTTTTTCATGTGTTTTAATTATTTCGGATAAAATTAAGGTTTTTTAAAAAATAACAAAATTATAAACTAATGATTAACAGTTTAACGCAGCAATTCCGCAATTATTTCACTTTCAAAGCCTTTTTGCAATAAGTAATTCCTGATTTTGGCTTTTTTCTTAAAACTTTCCCGTTCATTTTTCAATGATTCTTTTTTCTTCTCAAATAAATTTTGAAGCGTTTTTAAATAATCATTTTCATCAATTTCATTTAAACCGGTTTCAATCAGTTTCGGGGGAATTTTGCGTTTTTTTAATTCTGAACGGATTTTAATCCGTCCCCAATTTTTCTGGTTGAACTTTCCTCTCGCAAAACTTTTGGCAAAACGCTCTTCATTCAGAAAATTATGTTGAATCAAATAAATGATGATTTCATCCCAAGCTTCCGGAATTAAGTTGAATTCCTTCATTTTATTTTCTACTTCCCAATGACAACGATCCTGATAGGCACAGTATTTGGCCAGTTTCTCACGGATTTCATTTACGATAAAAGAAGTTGTGTTATGTTGATTCTTTTTTGTAGCCAATTTTATTTCGGTCTTTTTGTTCTGCAATTTGACTATCTTTTTCGAGTAGATAGGAAATAGCTTGATAAATGTCTTTGAAGTTTTTATCGTATTTGGATTCCATTTCTTTTAATTTATCAGAAAGCTCTTTGTAACTCATCACAAATTCTTTCAATGAAAGAAAAGCATCAACAATGGCAATGTTGGTTTGAATCGCTTTTTTACTGCGCAACACACTCGCTAACATCGTTACGCCATGCTCAGTGAAAGCGAAAGGCGTAATATTGACATTCCTTTTACTTTGGTCAGATGCGGTCACAATTTGTGACCGCATGATTTTCCATTCGTCTTGAGTAAGCCTGAACATAAATCTTTCAGGAAATCTTTCCATGTTTCTTTTGACAGATTGATTCAGAACTTTTGTTTCAATCTCATAAAGTTCGGCCAGATCAAAGTCCAGCATGACACTTTGTCCCCGAACTTCATAAATTTTGTTTTGGATGGTTGTAAGTTGCATAGGGTATAAATTTAAGAAATATCTGCAATGCGATCAGAATTTTCGACCGAACTTATTCCCTGTAATAAACCCTTTTTACCCTTGCTGAAATCGATGTCAGAACTTCATATGGAATCGTCCCGATTTGGTTCGCTATATCGGAAATTGTTGGTTTTTCACCAAAAATGATGACCTCATCTCCTTCCTTACAGGAAATATCCGTTACATCAAGCATCAACATATCCATACAAACCGTTCCCACAATCGGAACCAGGTTTCCGTTTATACTGACTTTTCCTGCACCATATCCAAGCGATCGTCGGATTCCGTCTGCATATCCTACCGGAAGTGTCGCAATCTTCGTTTTTCTTTCCGCCTTAAATCTGCGTCCGTAACTTACGGTTTCGCCTGTTTCAATTTCTGAAATCCTTGAAATAACCGTTTTAAAAGTCACAACGTTTTTCAGCTGTTTTTGTGTTGCTTCATCATCGGAAATTCCATACATCCCAATTCCCAATCGAACCATATCATATTGTCTTTCAGTAAAATGTATAATTCCGGGAGAATTCAGTGCGTGTTTGATCGGTTTTATATTCAATGCCGAACTTAACTTTGCATAAGCTTCATCAAAATCATTTAGTTGTTGCAAGGCAAATTCCCTTTCTTCCGGTACATCGGCTGTTGCCAGATGGGTGAAGACCGATTTTACAATGACGGATTTCTCTGATTTTATGTTTTGAATCAATTCCTCAATCTGTTCAGGACGAAATCCCAGACGGTTCATCCCCGAATCAATTTTGATGTGAACCGGATAGGCCTCTGTGATAGACTTTTCCCTCAGGGTTTGAACGAATAATTCCAAAACGCGTATGCTGTAAATTTCAGGTTCGAGTTTGTAATCAATGATAGACGAATAACTGCTTTGTTCCGGGTTCATCACCAGAATCGGCAGCGTGATTCCTGCCTTTCGCAATTCCACACCTTCGTCTGCGTATGCAGCTCCCAGATAGTCAATTTTCTGATGTTCAAGTGTTTGTGCGATTTCAAAACTTCCGGTTCCATAGCTGTTGGCTTTGATCATGGCCATGATTTTGGTTTCCGGTTTCAACTGGCTTTTGAAATATTTTACATTGTCTACCAATGCTTTCAGGTTGATTTCCAATACCGTATCGTGTGATTTTTTTTCCAGGAATGCCGAAATTTTTTCCAGTTGGAACGGCCGGGCTCCTTTCAGCAAAATTGCTTCGTTGTGTACGTTTTTGACGCTTAATTCTTTTAAAAACTCATCGGTATTTTCAAAAGTTCTCGCCTTTGTTTTGAAAAGGTTTTTATATTTTGGAATGAATTCTCCAATCAAAACCAAATCGTCAATCTGATAAGAATTTACTAAATCTGAAACTTTTTTGTACAATTCATCCTTATTCAAATTGCTTTGCAGAACGTCGGTCAATACCAGACTTTTTCGTGGAAAAGGCTGCTGTGCCAAAACATCCAAAGCTACTTTTACCGAATGTAAATCGGAATTGAAAGCATCATTTATGACGATACTGTCGCGGATGGCTTCTTTGATTTCCAAACGCATTTCGATGGGAAGTAAACTCTGGGTTTGGGTCAAATATTTTTTCAGATCTAAGTTAAGCCCCACAATTGCCGTCAAAACCGTTAAAATATTTTCAACCGAAGCGTCGTCATGAAACGGAATTTGAAATTTAAATTCCTCTGAATTAAATCTGATTTGAATTTCTTTTCCCGATGAAATTTCATTGACAGAAATAACTTGGATCGTATCGTTTTCATTTCTTCCAAAACTGAAGAATTTTCTATTTTTATGGGAATAAATTTCTTCAATTAAATTTTTAACTAATTCATTTTCAGAATTATAAATAATTTTCTTGCAATTGCGGAACAATTTAAATTTCTCACATATTATTTCTTCTTTCGAAGTAAAATTTTCCAGATGCGCAGAACTGATGTGCGTTAAAACACCGATTTCCGGTTGGATGATTTCCTCTAGTTTCGCCATTTCACCCGGAAAGGAAATCCCGGCTTCAAAAATTCCAAGGTTATTTTCTTCCTTTATTTGTAAAACCGAAAGCGGAACACCGATTTGAGAATTATAGCTTTTCGGACTTCTGACGATGGAAAAATCGTTCCATAACAATTGATTCAGCCATTCTTTGACAATGGTTTTTCCGTTGCTTCCCGTAATGCCGATGATAGGTAAATTGAATTTTTCCCGATGAAATTTCCCCCAATTTTGCAAAGCTTGCAATGGTGAATTGACTTGTAAATAAACTGCATTTTCTTCGGGCTGTTCAATTTTGGAGACTACGAAAATCCGGATTCCTTTTTTATAAGCGTCTTTGATATAGGAATTTCCATTTTGACGGAATTCATTAAAGGCAAAGAAAACACCATTCTGCGGCTGATAAATCGTTCGAGAATCAAAATAGATTTCTTCGACTATGCCGTCAGGCTTTCCGATGATTTCTGCCGAAATGATTTCAATTAATTCTTGTACGTTATACGGTCTCAAATTTTGTTTGTTTTTATTTTATGAACTCTTCATTCATTCTTTTGTTAAACCACAAAGGGCACTAAGAATTTCACAAAGTTCACAAATTTTGATTTGAAAACTCAAATTTACTATTTTGGGGACATTAATTTAACCAATAGCAAATCCTTAGTGTTCCTGGTGTGAATCTTTGTGAACTTTGAGGTAAATGCGTGTCATTTATTTGGCCACAATGCGGACAATGAAATACGCAAAGCACACAAAGATTTCCGGGTTATTCTTCTTTTTTCATTTCCTCCCAAAAGGCAGTCCTGCTGAGTGCTTCATATTCGTCCGCCTCGCCCAGTTCTACCAATTTATCACTTTTGGATTTTCTATGGGAATAATGGGCCAGGTTTCCGGTTTTCATACAGATTGCATGGACTTTGGTTACATATTCCGCGGTTGCCATCAAATAGGGCATCGGCCCGAACGGACGTCCTTTGAAATCCATATCGAGTCCCGCGATGATGACGCGTTTTCCTGAATTGGCCAACAGGTTTGCTACTTCCACAATGGCCTCATCAAAAAACTGAGCCTCATCTATTCCAACCACATCGCAATCTTCGGCCATCAATAAAATATTATAAGCGGAATCAACCGGCGTAGCATTCAGTGAATTCTGATTGTGGGAAACGACTTCTTCTTCAGCGTAGCGAATGTCCACAGCGGGTTTGAAAACCTCCACTTTCAGTTGAGCCATTTCAGCACGTTTCAAACGTCGAATGAGTTCCTCCGTTTTGCCGGAAAACATCGATCCGCAGATGACTTCAATCCATCCGCTTTGTCGGGTATGGTTTATGGTGTTTTCTAAAAACATGGAACGGCAAATTTAACAATAATTCAAATGGAATGGTGTGGAGTTGATGAAGTAAATTTCGTATGGGTTCCTTGATTTGGCACAATAATTTCATCAGTCATCAAAATCACAGTTATGAAAAAATTAGCGTATTTAGCAGGATTTCTAATTGTATTTTCAACTGCAATTAGCTGTGCCCATCCGGGGCCACCGCCACGTCCACCTCATCCAAAACACGGTGAACATCCGCCAAAACCGCCGAAGCCGCCAAAACCGCCGAGGCCCTAATTGGGTTACCAACTTAAACCTGTTTTTTCGAAATTGGAATTGAATCAAATTATCCAAAAACTTCATTCAAAACCTTTGCAAGACGCAATCCGCCTTTGAGCAATTGCTCTTCCAGCGTGGAAACGTACTGATAATTATAAGGATACCAAAGTTTATCGCCTGCTTGGGTGTTGGCATAAATATCTTCTGCTTTTTGATAGGAATCAAACAGCCAGTCATTTAAGTTTCCTTCGGTTAAAGTTTTATTGAATTTTTTATCGTGAAAGTCCAGTACTTCGGCATACTCCGTATAGCTGTATTGTTGAAAATCAACGAGTTTGCTGTCCCAAAGCGAATGAATATTGGTTGTGTTTTTAAACCATTCAACTTCTATTTTATTTCCACCTAAATCTTCTTCGCGTCCTATGTGAAGCGGCTGATGCGCATCACCGATGAGGTGAATCAGGAAGTACAAATTTTCTTGCTTTTTTTCAGGTGAAAGGTTTTTGTTTTTTAATTCGTCCATGAGGATGAGTGCGCGTTTGTACAGATTTTCATCGGATGAATTTTCCAAATTTCGATCAAAATCCTTGCGATTCAATCCTTCCGGAAAGTTGAGGTAATGCCAGGAATCGGCCATTTTCCATTCGGGATTGGATTTGATGAAATCCGGCCAGTTCGCCCAATAAGCCAATGGCTGTTTGTCGATGATTTTTTTGATTTGTCGTTTGGCTTTGCAGTTCAAATGATTTTCAGCAATTTCCGCGACCACTCTGTGTCCGGTTGTGCCCCAAGCAAAAGCTTGTGTGGATGCCAGTAAAAATAGATTTAAAACGAGAACACTCAATATCTTTTTCATACGCGGCAAATTTATCATTTTAAAAATGAATTTTGGAATGATTGAAATTATGGCATGGTTATTTTATAAGGTATTAAAAATTAAAATTATGAAACTGATTAAAAGATTAGCATTTGTATTTGTTTGTGCCATGATTGTATTTTCATGTGTTCCGAGACCTCATGCCCATGGGAAACATAAAGTTCCGCAGGGACATGCAAAAAAAATGTCAGGTTCAAAATCTGCGCGACCACATGCGCCGGGTCAAGTTAAAAAAGTGAAACACCACAAAGCACCAAAACCACCCAAGAATCACAAGCATAAACGGTAAATCTAAAATGTAATTAAGGCTATTCCATAAATTTTGTGTGCGCCAATGCAACGTGGATTTCGAAATATGAAAATTCTTCGCCCAATTCTTCTTTAATCGTTCTCAGAGAAGCAATTCCTTTCCTTTTTGCAACTTCGATGATCGAGTCAATTTTATGCAAATCCATGAATTCGCTGGCTTCAATTTCTCCCGTGCCAACGAAATTTGCCAAGTGGCT
The DNA here is from genome assembly GCA_040392505.1 of Moheibacter lacus. GTDB lineage: Bacteria > Bacteroidota > Bacteroidia > Flavobacteriales > Weeksellaceae > Moheibacter > Moheibacter lacus_A. Next base: position 16,810 of record JBEBVY010000006.1, read on the forward strand.
TTGGATGGTTGTAACAGCCAAATTTCTCAATTTTGCAATTTCTTCTACGCTGTTGTTTTCTTTGTACAATTGAAAAGTTGTCGCTTGTGTTCCGGAAGTGTTTGTGGTTTTAACTGTTTTTGGTTTGGAATCACGAACTTTTTTGGGTTTCTTTTCGGAGATTTTACTGCTCAAATCATGGATGGTACAATAATCTAAAATTTCCTGTAAAAATGTTTCGCCATATTTCTCCAATTTGAATTCTCCCAAACCACTTATTTGGTTCAATTCTTCTTTTGTATGCGGTAAATAATGCGCCATTTCCACCAAAGTTGCATCAGAAAAAATCACATAAGGCGGAACATTTTCCAATTCGGCTTGTTCTTTTCTCAAACTCCTCAACATTTCAAATAATTCCGGATTTTCAGACGTTTTATTTGCAGGTTTTTTGGTTTCAATTTGTACTTCAGTTACAGTAACGGCTTGAGCTTGTTCTTTTACTTTCTGTAGAAATACTTTTTTGTTTTGAAATAAAACTTGATGACTTTCTTCGGTTAGTTTTAATATCGAAAATTCGCTAATTGATTCGCGAAGCAAACCTTTTGAAAGCAATTGTCGAATTAAATTTTGCCAAAAATGCTTATCATTATTTGCGCCAATTCCATACGTCGGCAAACTGCGCATATAATCCTTGATTTTTACACTTTTGGATCCACGCAGAAAATCTATAATTATCGTTTTTCCATAACGTTCCTTAAGTCGGTAAACGGCACTCAACAATTTTTGAGCTTCAATCGTTACATCCCAATTTTCAAAATCACTCAAACAATAATCGCAAGAATTACAATTTCCATCGTGCGATTCGCCGAAATATTCCATCAAATATTGTCGTCTGCATTTTTGCATTTCGGCAAAATCTGCCATCTGTTGCAATTTTCGAAGCATCAAATCCGATTGCGCTTCATTGCCTTCGATCATCGCAAATTTTTTCAATTTCATCACATCGGCATTCGAATAAAATAAAATTGCTTCACTCGGAAGCCCGTCTCTGCCCGCTCTTCCGGTTTCCTGATAATAACTTTCGATGTTTTTCGGTAAATCTGCGTGCATCACAAAACGTATGTTGCTCTTGTTGATTCCCATTCCAAACGCAATCGTGGCGACCATGATTTGAATTTTATCTTTGATGAAATTATCTTGGACTTTTGCGCGATCCGATGCAGAAATTCCTGCGTGGTAAAATTCTGCTTTGAAGCCGTTTTGTTTGAGATTGTAAGCCATTTCTTCCGTGTTTTTTCGCGACAAACAATAGATAATTCCCGAATCGTTTGGGTGGTCATTGAGGTATTGGATGATGTTTTGAAGCAATGATTGTTTCGGCTGAACAAAATATTTGATGTTAGCTCTGTCGAAAGACGAAATCAAAACTAAAGGCGCTTGCAGATTGAGTTGTTTGATGATGTCTTGTCTCGTAATTTCATCTGCGCTCGCCGTTAAAGCAATGATGGGAACATTTGGAAATTGTTTTTTTAATCCATTCAAAAACAAATAATCAGGTCGGAAATCGTGTCCCCAATGCGAAACACAATGCGCTTCATCCACCGCAAACAGCGAAATATTTATTTCTTGAAGTAATTTTAAAAACGAACCATTGTCGGCACTTAACTTTTCTGGAGCAACATATAAAAGTTTGAGTTTGCCATTTTTTAATTGATTTAAAGTTTCATTTTGTTCCGAATTATTCATTGAGGAATTGAGGAAAGCAGTCGAAATTCCATTGACGCGCAACGCATCTACTTGGTCTTTCATCAAAGCAATGAGCGGAGAAATGACGATGGCAGTGCCGTCTAAAACCAAAGCGGGAACCTGATAACACAAAGATTTTCCGCCACCTGTAGGCATCAAAACAAAAGTATCGTTTTTCGCAATTACATTTTCAACTGCATGGGCTTGTTTCAGTCTGAAATTTTCATAACCAAAATATTGCCGCAATATTCCAATGGCTGATTTCATAAATTTAAATTAGTAGATTGTAAAAATAATAATTTCTTATTTTAATTTTGGCTTGACTTTCAATGAATTAAACCTGAATGAATTCAAATAAAAAATCCTGAATTGTAAAAATCAGGATTAATTTATTTTTTAGAATTTAATATATTTATAAATCTAAAATCTTTTTCAAAATCATCTTTGTAATCAGATAAGTCGGTTTTACGCCGGTCAATCCTAAACCTCCAGAAGCCAGTGTGCTCCCCGTTTCCAATGGATTATCGGAAGCATAATAGGCATACATTACTTTTACGTCAGGCGAAATATGATGCCGGATTTTGGAGGCAATCTGAATGGCTTTTTGGTAATGTCCGCCTTCCATTTCCAGCCCGATGGCTTTCCAAGAAGAATTTTTAAAATATTCCAACACGTCTTTGTTCTGAAGTGAGGTTCCCAAGACCGTAATCATAGGACCGTCAAATACCCCTAAACGGTTTCCTTTGAAATCATCCGGTTTTAGTTCATTGTCAAACACATAATTATCTGCAGGACCCTCCACGATATGGCTGGTTGGAACCATGATGTCTCCTTTCTTACCACACAAGATCCCGGCTTTCCCCATGATGGAAATCGACTTGAAATTCATCATGGTAGAGGTACCTTTGGTTTTATAAGGTTTCAGCAATTCGTCCATTACTTCAAAAGCTTGTTCCCCAAAAGCATAATCCATTACGATCAAAACATCATCTGAGTTTTTATTCAATTGGGCGAAAGCAGTATTTTTTAAATTAACGTTCTTTAAATCAATTATTTGTACATCTATGTTCGTTCCGGAAGAGTCCGGAATGAACGTAAGTCCGTTTTTATGTGAAAAATTCTGAACGGCCTCTCGAAGTGATTTGTTTTTACTGGAAGAAAGATTTTTGTATAAATCAAATTCTCCGGAGGTAGAAAACTTCTGAGCTGTCGCATCAAACGCATAAAGCATATTGGAAACACTATGCATATTGGCACTGATGATATGAAGCGGACGGTGAATTAGATTTTGTTCAACCAACACTTTTTTAATAGTATTGGCCCATTTTTCGCCCACTATATGATGCCCGATTCTCTCTCTCAAAATAGGAGAAAACATGATTTCTCTTCTTTTTATTCCCAATAAATCCTCTTGGGAGGTTTTACCCATCCAATAAATAATTTTAAAGAATTTATCCTTGTCGGTTTCCGTGCTGAAATATTTATATGCAATTTGGGTTTCGTTATAGGATCTTCCCAGAATTGTAGAAAGATGCATCAAAGCCACATCACGGTCTTTGGTTGAAAGTTTTGATTCTTTTAAGGCAATTTCTTCAATTTTCTCCCAAACCCGGTTGGTTTTTTGGGTTTGTTTATGAAAAGATTTAGCGCGTATTTTATCGGCTTCGTTATATAAAAAAGTCAAATGGGTAAGAGTGTCATAAATTTCGGAACGACCTCTTGTTACCTCTATGTTCATTTGGTCTTCATCAACGCGGTAGCAGATTCTTCTTCTTTTCGGCGGAATAATCGGTTTGAACTTGGTGAAATCCACGCCTTCATTGGAAGTAAAATGGATATAAGGCGTTTCCGTAATTCCATCGGGAAGTCTGTCCAGCACATAAAACAAACCATTGAGTTCCACTTTTTCAGGGTCGGCCATAGAACCATAAATTTCCGGGTTCAGTTGTAAAAGTAATTCTTGAATCATTTTCCCTGATTGACCGGTTGGGCGGTAAGTTCCGCGGTGGAACATATGCCGCATGGTGATATAAAGCCGGTCTATGGCAGTTGTGGATAATCTTGCTCTGGTTATATTTTGAATCATTTTTAGTCTAATTTAATAAGGTTAAAACCATTTTTTCTTTTTCTTTCGCTCTTTGTATTCCTGATCGATCTTTAAGAGCTCATCGTACCATTCTTGCCCAAATTTACGTATGAGCGCATCTTTAAGAAAATGAGCCACATTTACTTTCAATTCTTTTCCAAGAGCACAAGCATCTGAGCAAATGTCCCAAACATGGTAATTGACAGCCGTAAATTTTTTATATTCTTTCAATCTGACCGGATACAAATGACAGGAAATCGGCTTTTTGTAGTCCACAACGCCTTCTTCGTACGCTTTTTCGATTCCACATTTGGTAATGCCGTTTTCATCAAAAATAACATAGGCACATTCGCCTCCATTTACCAGGGGAGTGACCCATTCGCCGTCAGAATCGCGTACGTATTTGCCGGATTTTTCTATCGCAGCTATTCCTTCGGGGCGTAAATAAGGTTTGATGTCTTCGTAAATATCGTCGAGGATGGGCAATTCATCTTCATTAAGCGGAGCGCCGGAGTCGCCTTCCACACAACAAATTCCCTTACATTTACTCAAGTTGCAGACAAATTCTTCAGAAAGAATTTCTTCAGAAATAAGTGTATCGCCAATTTGAAACATAATTTCTTTTTTATTGACGCACAAATATAAGTCGTTTATTTTTGTTTTGTAAATTTGTATTCCTTTTCAATTGGTATCTTGCGCTGGCTACCTATCAATTTATCATGTTTGACAGAAAATTATGCAGAAAGAATTTCAAAGTTTTATAGGAGAAGAATGGAAAGAAGTGGATTTGAAAAATCCTTTCGTGAAAGATTATCAGCTGGAAGTTTCTAATTTTGGCAGAATCAGATCCACTACCCCCAAAGGCCTAAACCTTTTAAAAGGAAGTGATACGAACGGTTATCAAACTATTCGGTTAAAGTTTTTTAAACCTCGAAGTGAAAAAAAACAGTTCATTCTTAATGATTATATAACGCAAATCAGAGAACTGAAAAAGCAAATTAAATATTTGGAAAAAGAGGAAAATGTGTTTGATTTCAATTCAACACAAAAAGAACTTAATCTTTTAGTTAAAGAAAAAGATAGATTTCTGAAAAAAGACGTCAAAGAAAGGACGATTTATTATCAGGCACTTGTCCATCGATTAGTAGCCGAATATTTCTTACCTGAAACCGATACAGAAGGCAAAGTGGTTGCGCATTTGGATTTTAACAAATACAACAACCGCCCATCCAACCTGAAATGGATGACACAAGAAGAAAATTTGAAACACCAACAAAACAGTCCATACGTTATTTCCGACTTGAAAAAACGTAAAAACCGTTTTTTCCCTTCTGAAAATAATTCTAAACTTACAGAAACCAAAGTCATGTATTTGAAGAAGCTTTTAAATGAAGGAAAACCCATGAAACAGTTGGTGCGAATGTTCAAAGTGACCGAAACCCAGATTTTGCGTATCAAAAGAGGTGAAAACTGGGGCCGTGTAAAAGCAGCCAAATAAACTTTCAGTCAATGGGCTTTTGCATACTTTTGTAGGACAGATGAAATCATTGCTCAACCATATTCATTCGCCAAACGAGCTTCGCCAACTGGATCGAAGTCAACTAATTCAACTTTCAACCGAACTTCGGGAATTTATTTTGGATACGCTTTCCGTCAAGCCCGGCCATTTAGGAGCGGGATTGGGTGTGGTAGAGCTGACCGTCGCTTTGCATCATTTTTACAACACGCCCGAAGATTTATTGATTTGGGATGTGGGACATCAATGTTATCCGCATAAAATCCTGACCGGAAGAAAAGATGATTTTCATTCGCTTCGCCAATTAACCGGAATCGCCGGATTCCCGGCAAGAGAAGAAAGCGAATTTGATGTTTTTGGCGTCGGACATTCTTCAACTTCCGTTTCCGCCATCACGGGAATGGCGATTGCCGATAAGTTACAAGGCAAAACCAATAAACACATTGCAGTCATCGGTGACGCATCGATTGTTTCGGGCATGGCATTGGAAGGTTTGAATCATTTGGGAAGTACTGATCTGGATGTTTTGATTATTTTGAATGACAATTCCATCGGCATTGACCCTTCGGTTGGCGCATTAAAAGAACATTTCTTTCAGCTTGAAAACGGACAGGAGCATTCTGTTTTTGAAGATTTCGGATTTCATTACAAAGGGGTCATTGACGGACATGATTTTGAAGAATTGTTTTCTGCTTTTCATGAATTAAATGAAATTCACGGGCCGAAATTACTTCACATCAAAACCATAAAAGGAAAGGGCTATGCAAAAGCCGAAGCCGACCAGGTAAAATGGCATTCGCCAGGATTATTTGACAAAGCAACGGGAGAAATCTCCCCATCCAAACAATCCAAAATTTCATTCCAACATATTTTTGGCGAAACCATTTCCGAATTGATGCGTACCAATGAAAAAATGGTCACCATCACGCCGGCGATGCTCACAGGAAGTAATCTGGTCAAAGCAAAATTGGAATTTCCTGAAAGGGTTTTGGATGTGGGAATCGCAGAACAGCATTCGGTTACATTGGCCGCCGGAATGGCAACGCAGGGAATCATTCCGTATCTGGCTATTTATTCGACTTTTCTGCAACGGGCTTACGATCAGGTCATTCACGATGTGGCTTTGCAGAATTTGCCTGTCGTTTTCTGTATCGACCGCGCAGGAATTGTCGGAACGGACGGCGCCACGCATCACGGATATTTTGATATTTCCTTTTTGCGAAGCATTCCCAATATGATCGTTTCCGCACCGATGGATGAGGTTGATTTCCGGAATCTGCTTTATACGGCGCAGTTCACAGAACAACCATTCTCGATTCGGTTTCCAAAGGGAAATTCGGAAACAGATAAATTAAATTCAGAATTCAAAAAAATCGAAACCGGGAAAGCCATTGCACTTCGAGAAGCCTCAGCGACCACACTTCAAAAAGGAAATGAAACTGCTGTATTGACTTTTGGAACAATTGGCTCAAAAGTTCAAAAAATATTAAAGTCTTTAAATACTGAGCAGCGGTTGCTGAGCGAAGTCGAAGCAAATCAAAGCATAGGACATTACAAATTCCTTTTCTGCAAACCTCTGGACACAGAAACATTGGATGAAATTTTTGATCAATACAAAACCATCATAACATTTGAAGACGGAATCCTGAACGGCGGATTTGGCGATGCGGTTTTGGAATATGCACAGGAAAAAGATTTCAAAGGAAAAATCATAAGAAAAGGTTATCCGGATGAATTCATTCCGCACGGATCGGTGGAGGAATTGGAAAAATTAGTTGGTTTGGATGAAGAGTCGATTTTGGATACATTGGTTAAATTGATTTAATCATTTGTAAATCGAATTTTCAAATTTCCCCATTCACAAATTATTAAAGTAACTTTGTAAGAAATAGAATAAAAATGGCACTTACAGAACAACAATTGAATGCGATGGGCGATTTGCTTGTTGCAAAATTCAAAACCATATACGACCCGGAAATCCCCGTAGATATCTACGAATTGGGTTTGATTTACGATGCTTTTGCCAACGCAAGCGGAAAAGTAAAGGTTTTGATGACCCTTACTTCGCCTAATTGTCCGGTAGCTGAAAGTTTACCCAATGAGGTCAAACAAAAAGTGGAACAAATAGAAGGGGTTGAGGAAGCAGAGGTTGAAATTACTTTTGATCCGCCTTGGGACAGGGACATGATGAGCGAAGAAGCCAAATTTGAGTTGGGGATGTTGTAAAAAATCACTATTTTCACAGAAATTAAAATTATGAATCCATTTGAACTTTTTTCTTCACTTTCCACGATAATTTATATCATAATCGGAATCTTTTTCCTTAGCTTTTTAGGTCTGTTTTTTATTGTAAAACAACAAACAGCCGTCATTGTTGAGCGTTTTGGGAAATTCCAAAGTGTAAGAGGCGCCGGATTTCAATTAAAAATTCCGATAGTGGATCGGATTGCAGGAAGAATGTCACTGAAAGTTCAACAGTTGGACGTTGTGGTGGAAACCAAAACCAAAGATGATGTATTTGTGAAACTAAAGGTTTCGGTGCAGTATGTAGTGATTACCAATAAAGTGTACGATGCTTTTTACAAACTCGATAATCCCTATGCGCAGATTACTTCTTATGTATTTGATGTGGTGCGTGCAGAAGTTCCGAAATTACGTCTGGATGATGTTTTTGAGAAAAAAGACGACATTGCGATTGCGGTAAAAGGAGAATTACAAGAAGCCATGAATGACTATGGTTATGATATCATCAAAACGCTCGTGACGGATATTGACCCCGACGAACAGGTAAAACACGCCATGAACCGGATCAATGCTTCAGAACGTGAAAAAGTGGCAGCGCAATATGAAGGAGACGCCCAAAGAATTTTGATCGTTGAAAAAGCAAAAGCCGAAGCTGAAAGCAAAAGACTGCAGGGTATGGGTATTGCAGATCAAAGAAGAGAAATCGCACGTGGTTTGGAAGAGTCGGTCAACGTACTGAATAAGGTAGGAATCAATTCCCAGGAAGCATCTGCCTTAATCGTGGTTACACAGCATTATGACACCCTTCAGTCCATTGGCGGAACCAATAAATCCAATTTGATTTTATTACCGAATTCTCCTCATGCAGCAGGCGATATGCTTAACAATATGATTGCTTCTTTTGTTGCCGCCAACCAGATTGGTGAGGAAATGAAGAAATCCAATATACAGTCAAATAAGAACAAAGATTCTCAGGAAAGTTAATTGATAAAGAAAGGTTTTTATGAAACCTGAATTAGAGAAAAAATTAAGGTTAAGAGAGATTCATCCTACTGCGATGCGGATTTTGGTTTTGGACGAACTGGGAAAATCAGATTCGGCGTTGAGTTTAAGTGAACTGGAATCTCATTTTGAACAAGCCGACAAAACAACATTGTACCGCACGATGAAAACTTTTCAGAAACACAAACTTGTACACAGCATAGAGGACGGAACAGGTTCGCTGAAATATGCGCTTTGCGAAGAGGATTGTGAATGCATTCCGGAACATTCTCATGCCCATTTCCATTGCAATAAATGCGGTGCGACTTTTTGTATGAAAGATGTCAGCTTACCGAGGATCTCGCTCCCCAAAAAATTCAAGGCAGAAGAGACCAATTTGGTCGTAAAAGGTTTGTGCGAGAAATGTAATTGATTTTATAAAACTTATTTGGGCGTGTGCGCCGAGGCGCATCGGGCTCCCGGCACTCGCTTTCCTTTCGGACACTTCGAGAACCTCAGTGTCCGAAAGGAAGAGCTCAAACAATGCCTCCATCCCTCACGCGGTTTGAGTTATAAATTCACATCCGGAGCTATAATAACTCAATTTCTTTGCAACCCAGTTGCAACACTTACATTCTAACTTTGCTTAAAATTTTTAGAAATGTCAGCAACCTGTTGTTCAACTGAAGAAAATAACAATCATTCGCACGAAAATCATGATTACGGCACTGCAAATGCCTTCAAAACCTATATTCCTGCGATTATCAGTTTTATATTGCTGGTTCTCGGAATTGCAATTGATTATTTTGGGAAAAATGAATTTTTTCAAAATGAAATCATCCGAATTGTCTGGTACGCAGCGGCTTACATTCCCGTAGGGATCCCGGTTTTACGCGAGGCATTTCAAAATATTTTAAAAGGTCAGTTTTTTACCGAATTTTCCTTAATGTCGGTTGCGACGATAGGTGCTTTTATTTTAGGCGAATATCCCGAAGGAGTAGCCGTGATGTTGTTTTATGCAGTGGGAGAATTATTTCAGAGTGCAGCAGTCAACAAAGCCAAAAAGAATATCAAATCCTTGCTGGATGTCCGACCCAAAGAAGCCAACGTTTTCCGTAACAACCAATGGCTCACAGTAAATCCCGAAACAGTGGAAATCGGAGAAACCATTCAGGTGAAAGTAGGGGAAAAGGTCCCTTTGGATGGGATTATGCTTTCGGATTCTTCTAGTTTCAATACAGCTGCGCTGACTGGTGAAAGTAGACCGGATACAATTCGAAAAGACGAAACGGTATTGGCCGGAATGCTCAATCTGGAGAAAGTAGTTGAAATCAAAACCACTAAAAAATTTGACGATAGTTCACTGGCGAAAATTCTGCAGATGGTACAGGAAGCAAGTTCCAGAAAGGCCAAAACAGAATTATTCATAAGGAAATTTGCCAAAATATATACGCCGATTGTATTTTTTCTGGCGGTTGCATTGACTTTTGTTCCTTACATTTTTGTAGAAAATTATGTCTTCGAACAGTGGTTTTACCGCGCCTTGGTTTTCTTGGTGATTTCTTGTCCATGTGCATTGGTAATTTCCATTCCTTTGGGCTATTTTGGCGGAATCGGAGCGGCTTCCCGAAATGGAATCCTTTTCAAAGGTTCCAATTTTCTGGATTTGATGGCAAAAGTAAATACCGTTGTCCTGGATAAAACCGGAACGCTGACAGAGGGTGTTTTTAAAGTTCAGGAAATAAATTCGACCGGGCTCAACCAAACCGAATTCCTGAATTATTTATCGGCATTGGAGGCCAACTCTACGCATCCGATGGCCAAAGCGGTTGTCGAATTTCATACTTCCGAATTTGTGGCTGAAAATGTGGAGGAAATTTCCGGTCAAGGTTTAAAAGGAATTGTAAACGCCCGCCTGTCGGACGGACAGGGAAAGGAAGTTCTTGCCGGGAATGGGAAGCTACTCCAAAAATTTGGAATTAATTATCCGCAGGAAATAGATGAAATCATTGAAAGCATTATCATCGTTGCGATTGAAGGAAAGTATGCCGGATATATGACCATAGCCGACGAAATCAAAAAGGATGCGGCAAACGCAGTTTCCGAATTGAAGAAAAATGGCGTTGTTAAAACCGTAATGCTGAGTGGAGATAAAGAATCCATTGTCCAGAAAGTTGCAAAGGAGTTAAAAATGGACAATGCCTATGGGAATCTTTTGCCGGAACAAAAAGTTGAAAAACTTCAGGAATTAAAACAAAATCCAAAGAATGTGATTGCATTTGTAGGAGATGGAATTAACGATGCGCCGGTTTTGGCTTTGAGTGATATCGGCATTGCCATGGGCGGAATGGGAAGTGATGTAGCCATTGAAACGGCCGATGTAGTTATCCAAACCGACCAGCCATCCAAAATTTCAACCGCCATCAAAATAGGAAAGAAAACCAAACAAATTGTGATTCAGAACATTGCTTTGGCATTTGGCGTGAAATTAATTGTCTTGATTTTGGGCGCAGGCGGACTGGCAAATATGTGGGAAGCGGTTTTTGCAGATGTAGGTGTTGCACTTCTGGCTATTTTAAATGCGGTGAGGATTCAGAATTTCAAATTCAATTAACCATTAAGAAGTTAAGGAAATGAAGAAAAAACTTAATAATCTTCATGCCTTAATGGTTGAAAATCATTCATCAGGAAGTATGCTGAAATATTCATTTACAAAAGGTTTCATGGTTTTGGTAATATTGTCGGTAAAAAAATTGATGAGCAAACCCTGAGGTTTTTTCAGCAGTTTCATATAAGTCAACAATTGAGCCTCATGTACCGGATGGATATTTTCAGTAGCTTTCAGCTCAACAACGACAGTGTCATTTACCAATAAATCCAAACGTAAATCCATATCCATCAATAGATTATCATACACAACGGGTATAATGAGCTGTTGCTGAACCAAGAATCCTTTCTTTACAAGTTCATAGCAAAGACATTTTTCATAAATGCTTTCCAATAAACCCGGACCCAATTCCTTATGGACTTTGATTGCGAGACCGGTAATTTCATAGGACAAATGTGTAACGGATCTTTTGGTCATAAGTAGAAGGTTTAGATTCTAAATTTAAAAATAAACCATTAAGAAGTTAAGGAAATGAAGAAAAAACTTAATAATCTTCATGCCTTAATGGTTTTCAAACCCAAATAAAATCCCTTAATTTTGTGAAACTTTAAAAACAAAAATCACAATGAAAATCTGGGACAAAGGATTCTCTGTCAATGACAAAATCGAGAAATTTACGGTTGGAAAAGACCGGATTCTGGACGGCTATCTGGCTAAATATGATGCGATTGCATCAAAAGCACAAGCCAATATGCTGGCGAAAGTCGGGATTATATCAGAAGATGATAATTCGAAATTACAAACCGCTTTAGATGAAATCATCCGACAAACGGAGGCCGGAACCTTTCTAATTGATGAAAATTTTGAAGATGTTCATTCGAAAATAGAGGCAGAATTAATTGAAAAAACAGGTGATGCCGGAAAGATGATTCATACGGCACGTTCCAGAAATGACCAGGTTTTGGTTGCCATTCAATTGTTTTTAAGAGAATATTTGACTGAAACGAAATCCAAGGTGATGGAGTTGATCGAAATTATGGTCAACAAAGCAGACGATCACAAAAATGATTTGATGCCGGGTTATACTCATTTTCAAGCGGCGATGCCAAGCAGTTTTGGGATGTGGTTTTCGGCCTATGCAGAAAACTTATTGTCCGATTTATACTTTTTCGATGCGGCTTATAAAGTAGCTGACCAAAATCCATTGGGCTCCGGCGCCGGATTTGGAACGAGCTTCCCGATTGACCGAAAAGCAACCACCGAGGAATTAGGTTTTTCCGAAATGGCGGTGAGTTCAGTCGGTGCGCAGATGTTGCGTGGGAAATCCGAGAAATCCACTGCCGTAGCGATTTCGATGATTTGCGGAACCCTTTCCAAAATGTCTTATGATTTGGTGATGTACAACAGTCAGGACATGGGTTTTGTGAAATTGCCCAAAGAAATGACGACCGGTTCTTCCATCATGCCACATAAGAAAAATCCGGATGTTTTTGAATTGACACGTGCGCATTGCAATCGTTTACAAGGATTGCCCAATGATATAATTCTGACTATCAATAATTTACCAAGCGGTTATCACCGTGATTTTCAGATTCTGAAAGAAATTTTATTTGAACCAATGGTTCAGTTTAACGACATTCTCGACATTTTGATTTTTGCTTTGCCGCAAATTCAAATTACCGATGGATTTATGAATCAGGAAAAATACGATTCTATTTATACGGTGGAAAACATCAATCATCTTTTGCAAACCGGAACTTCTTTCCGTGATGCCTATAAAATTGTCGGAATCTCGGTTGATGACGGAACTTATGTTCCACACAAAGAATTCCAAACTTCGCATTTGGGAAGTATTCACAATTTAGGGTTGGATGAAATTAAAGAGAAAATTAAACGATATAAAGGATAATTACAGTTTTAAGACCTGTCAGGTTTTCAAAACCTGACAGGTCTTTAATTTTATTCCGAATCAGTCAATCACAATTGTGTTGAAAATCGATTCTTTGTTTTCATTCACATATTTCTGAATTTCTTTGCTTTCCTGGGAATTTTTGTAGTTTTCATCTCCTTTATATTTGACTTTTATACTCCTTTCGTTTTGAATAAAAATGATTTCACTTGGATATTTAATAGTGGAATTTGAATAAATAAGAGAATCATTTTTTGTGGATATCAGTTTATATTTAAGGTCAGAAGTGGATGTTTTGACATAAAATTGATTGACTAGGATAGAGTCCGATGTTGTATTTTCATAGAAAACTTCTGAAGTATCCGCTATGTTCCCCAATCTCCTTGCATCTTCCATTTCATATTTATCCACTTTGGATTTGCTTTGCGAAACATAATTTCCCTCTTTTTTTTCAGGAGTTGTACCTCTGAAAACGATGATTTCTTCTTCCGCCGCAACCTGTTTTTCTTTGGCCAAGGCCGGAGCAGCAGAAGTTTCAGCCATTGGCGCGATGTCATAAACCGGTTCAGGTTTCATCATGGGCTCAGGAATTTTCAAAGAAGAAGTGGTCGGTTCCTGCACCATTTCACTTTCTAGAATTTCGGGAACCGATTTCTTTTCCTCCCGAATCGCAACAGATTGTTTGTTTTCCTCCAGTTTATCCAGAATTTCCGAAGCATTTTTTTCATTGACTTCCATTGTCTTTTCATAAACAATTTGTGGTGCCGTAGATTCTTTCTGCAACGAATCTTGATCGTGAAGCAAAGCCCAGACACCGATGACCATTCCGATGACAACCGAAGCAGCCGTAGCGTATTTCCACCATTCGGTCTTTTTTTTCTGAACCGATTTTTCCTCCAGTCTTTCCTCAATTCTGTCCCAAAGCAAATCCCGCGGCTTTTCATCCAAACCGTGCTGATTGTCCCGGAACAATTCCTCTATGGGATCATTTGTGCTCATACCGATTTATTTTGGGTAATTCCATATTCGTTTAACAAATCTTTCATTTTCTCTTTCGCCAGATTCAACTGTGATTTCGACGTGCCTTCTGAAATCTTGAGCTGTTCGGCAATTTCACTGTGTTTATAACCTTCGATTACATAAAGATTAAATATTGTCCGGCAACCGGTTGGCAGGAAATCCAGCAATTTCAAAACATCCTGCTCATACAAATTTTCCAGTGCCGTAGCATCTCTTTGTGGTTGAATGTTGCTCGATTCCAGATAAATCGTGAAATCCTGTTTTTTGCGAAGTTCCATCAAACATTCGTTGATGAAAATCCTTTGCATCCAACCTTCAAAATTTCCTTTTCCTTCAAAAGAGTCAATGTGATCAAAAACTTTTAAAAATCCTTTGACCAACACATCTTCCGCCAATTCTACATTTTTCATATAACGTTTGCAAACACCAAAGAACCGCGCGCTGTATTGCTCGTACAGCAGTTTCTGCACCTTACGGTCACGGCGTTTACAGCCCTCTATGAATTCCACTTCTTTCAAGTTGCTTTTTTCTTCTGATTATAAAGATGCGAATTATTTCAAAAGGGTTGGTTGAATTTGAGAAATTGTTTATTTGGCATAATTTAAGAGGAAATTTTAGGAAAAACTCAAATTCTCTTGTCATATTTTTATATTCATTCTAAATTATTGCACAATAAGTAATTTGAATTGAGAATTGTTTATAATACTGCGGAAATACGAATAAATTTGTACTCCTTTTTAAAAAATAATTGAAATCTAAAAATATACGTATGGCATTTGATATAGAAATGATTCAAGGCGTTTATGCTCAAATGAAAGAAAGAGTAGATGCAGCCCGAAATGTAGTAGGACGTCCTTTGACTTATTCAGAAAAAATATTGTATGCGCACCTTTACGATGGGTTGGCAACAGAAGCATACAAAAGAGGGGAATCCTATGTGGATTTTGCTCCGGATCGTGTAGCCATGCAGGATGCAACGGCGCAGATGGCACTTTTGCAGTTTATGCAGGCCGGAAAAGTCAAAACAGCAGTTCCTTCCACCGTTCATTGTGATCACTTAATTCAAGCCAAAGTGGGTGCGAAAATCGATTTACAGGACGCCATCAACAAATCTTCCGAAGTATTTAACTTTCTGGAATCGGTTTCCAATAAATACGGAATCGGATTCTGGAAACCGGGAGCGGGAATCATTCACCAAGTCGTATTGGAAAATTATGCTTTTCCGGGCGGGATGATGATTGGTACCGATTCGCATACGCCCAACGCAGGAGGACTAGGAATGGTTGCCATCGGAGTCGGTGGCGCTGATGCGGTTGACGTGATGGCCGGAATGGCTTGGGAATTGAAAATGCCAAAATTAATCGGAGTTAAATTGATCGGAAAATTGAGCGGATGGGCAGCACCAAAAGATGTGATTCTGGAAGTTGCCGGATTATTGACCGTAAAAGGAGGAACCGGAGCCATCGTCGAATATTTCGGAGAAGGAGCTGAAAGTCTTTCTGCAACCGGAAAAGGAACCATTTGTAACATGGGTGCTGAAATCGGGGCTACGACTTCCATTTTTGCTTATGACGATGCTTCCGAACGTTACCTGAGAGCAACCGATCGCAGTGATGTAGCGGATTTAGCAAATGGATTCAAAGAATACCTTCGTTCGGACAAAGAAGTGTACGAGCAACCTGAAAAATATTATGACGAATTAATTACCATCGATCTAGACCAATTGGAACCAAGACTCAACGGTCCTTTCACTCCGGATTTGATGACACCGGTTTCCAAAATGAAAGAAGTAGCCGGAAACAATGACTGGCCTTTGACCGTAGAATGGGGATTAATCGGTTCTTGTACCAACTCTTCTTATGAAGATTTATCCAGAGCCGCTTCCATTGCGAAACAAGCAGTGGACAAAGGGTTGGAAACCAAAGCGAGTTTCGGGATCAATCCGGGATCTGAGCAGGTTCGATTTACTGCCGAGCGTGATGGAATTTTACAACCGTTTAACGATCTTGATGCGGTGATTTTTACCAATGCTTGCGGACCTTGTATCGGTCAGTGGGACAGAGAAGGCGCCGATAAAGAAGAAAAAAATACGATCGTTCATTCGTTTAACCGAAACTTTAAAAAACGGGCAGACGGAAACCCCAATACTTATGCATTTGTAACTTCACCCGAAATGGTGGCGGCGATTGCGATTGCAGGTCGATTGGATTTTAATCCGATTACCGATACACTGACCAACAAAAACGGTGAACAGATAAAATTGGATCCGCCGGTGGGAGAAGAATTGCCTACACGAGGATTTGATGCGGAAGATCCGGGTTATCAGGCGCCGCTTGCCGATGGTTCTTCGGTTCAGGTAATTGTAAAACCGGATTCGGAACGTTTGCAATTATTGGAAAGTTTTCCGGCCTGGAACGGACAAAACATCATGGGAGCCAAATTATTGATCAAAGCTTACGGAAAATGTACCACCGACCATATTTCAATGGCAGGACCTTGGTTGCGTTTCCGTGGTCATTTGGATAATATTTCAAACAATACTTTGACCGGAGCGGTAAATGAATTCAATCAGGAAACCAATAAAGTTAAAAATACTTTGACAGGCGAATACGGTGCGGTGCCGGATGTAGCCAGAGCTTACAAAGCGGCAGGTGTTCCGACCATCGTGGTGGGTGATGAAAACTACGGTGAAGGTTCTTCCCGTGAGCACGCAGCGATGCAACCGAGACATTTGGGTGTGGCAGCGGTTTTGGTACGTTCATTTGCGCGTATCCACGAAACCAACCTGAAAAAACAGGGAATGCTTGGGTTGACTTTTGCGGACAAGGCGGATTACGATAAAATCCGGGAAGATGATACCATCAACTTCATCGATTTGACTGAATTTGCACCCAACAAACCATTGACTTTGGAGTTCGTTCACGCAGACGGAACCAAAGATTTAATCAAAGCCAATCATACTTATAACGCGGCTCAGATCGAATGGTTCAAAGCAGGATCTGCTTTAAATTTGATCAAAAAGCAACAGGCTTAGAATTAAAAATTCGTAAATCAGAATAATTAAATCCCGTTCAGAAATGAGCGGGATTTTTTGATTTAAATCCTGAAAATGATTTTTATGACGTCATGTTTTGTCCTAAAGGATATTTTTCTTTGTGAATGATAAGGGTAAGAAAAGATAAAGGAAAAACCCTTAGAAATTTACAGGAAAACCCTGTAAATAATTCATGAGACATTAAGTTGTAATTACATAACCAAATAATTATTATATGAGTCAGAAAATCAAAAACACATTGTTCAGGCTAACAAGCATAAGAGAGCCTGAATTATCAGACGAAAACGGATTAAGCACAAGATTTGTATTTTTTCCAGAGAGCCTTCAAACAAGTAGTTATTTCTACGATGATGTGGTAGCGAGTGAGAATAAATGGGAAACATTAAAAAGTTTAGCACGGGACTTTGAAGGAACCGGGAATTTTTATAGTTCAGAAAGTCAGATAAAAACAGATTTAAGTAATATTTATTCGTTTTCAGTCTGGCTTGTGAGAAATAAAAGTACTTGTACGCAACAAGAATTGCAGGACAAAGTTGATGAAGTAAGTAATACAGCTGTTACACCGGCTATTCTAACTAAGTTATGGGACAATCTTTTTTATCAGGTTGTTACACAAAGGTCTTTTCCGATCAAAGAACTAATCATGCAATTGCTTTTAGCTAATCATGTGTTAAATTCGCCAGATGATTTAGTAGAATCTATGAAAGCACGAGTCGTATTAGCAAGAGAAATGTTTTTAGATAGCGAAATTCCTTCGGAACAATCGGAATCGAAAGCAGCAGTAGAAAGTATTCAATTTTTGTATCCGCTTCCCGGAATGAAAAATCAACAGATTATTTCAATTTCAGAAGATTTTATTGAAAATGCTGAGCAATTGCAATTTGAATTAGATCAATCAGAGAAAAGATATAAAAAAGAATTTGAAGCAGAATATAAAGCTAAATTAATTGAACATAACGCCATTGTTGATCCATTATTAGCAGATTATTATGCTGATTTAGAAACCGCAAAACAAAACTGGTGTTCTACTCGACCTTCTGGGTTTGAATACAATCCAAATGACCCTTGTCATCAACCCAATAATGTTCCCTTTCCATCCCTGCCGAAGTTTGAATTTGAATTTGACCCGGAAATCGATGCCAATCGGTTAATGGAAGATTTAAGTACGGAGAATATTGCATTTTTAGCTATGATCTTAGGATATACAGGAGGCGCGGCGCCTGGCAAGGGTGAGTTAGAAGAATTATTAAAATATTATGAATCATATAATGACTTAAAAGTATTTATAAAAAATGAAATTGAAACCAAACAAAAATTGATTTTTCAGGCAACTGAATCCGGGAATAGAAAATTTAAAAGTATTGGCGGGGTATTAATTGAAATGAAAAGACAAATCCCTCAAAATGAAAAATTCAATTATCAACTTTGCCCTAGGGTAAAGGGTGATAAATGCAAATTCGATTTGTCTCTCGTAGTTCCGGATTCTTCATGGGAAGTAATTAATTTTACTTATACGTTACATTCTCCGGGTGGAAATAATACAAGCGGCTATCACATATTCAGTAAGGTGGGTAATACGATGTATTTTAAAGATTTATTTAATACAGGATTGACAGCGACACAAATTAACGATGCAGAATTTTTGGAGATAACCATATCATTTTCAAATGGCGTGACATTAAATAAACAAATTGATGGACTTAATACACTAACTTGTGTTTCCGGCAATTTTCAGGACACAGTAAGTGAGGGCGGATTTATTCCAAATAAATACGGATATAAACAAATAGGAATAGCTGACTATAAAAAAGTAGAGCAATCTGTTCAATGCTATGTCGCAGGTGAAATTTCCCATATCGAAAATGTAATGGCAAGTGAATTCCGGGAGAAATCTACTCGGAAACTTCGAAGAACGGAAGAAACATTAACGACTTCAACAGAGTCGGAAAGAGAGCAACTATCAGATACCACTTCTGTTTCCAGATTTGAAATGCAGAGTGAAGTAGCAAAACTGATTCAGGAATCCAAAGATTTTCAGGCGGATACCAGTTTCCAAGCAAGTTATGGAATGGGCGGCGGTGGTCAGATAAATTTTGGAGCCGGAATGGGGTATGCTACCCATATATCCAAGGAAGAAAGTATCCGCCAGGCCATAACTACTTCCAAAGAAATTACGGAACGAGCACTCGACCGTTTGGTAACCAAAGTCAAGGGAGAGCGGGTTGAAAAGATCATTGAAGAGTACGAAGAAAACAACAAGCACGGCTATGATAATCGTGGTTCCAGCCAGCATGTGGCAGGGGTTTACCGTTGGGTGGATATTTTATATAAAAACCAGATCATCAATTACGGAAGAAGACTGATGTTTGAGTTTATGATCCCGGAACCTGCGAAACTTCATTTGTTGGGATTCCAACAAGAGGCACAGACAGAATTTGACGCAGAAGAACCGGAAAATCCTAGAAGTCCTGGATTGTATAAATTAGAAAATACTAATGATATGTTCCAAAATGGAGAAATAAATTTATCTAAAGTCAATTATTGGGTGGGTGAATTCAACGTGGAAATTGAAACTTTGCCCGAAACAAATATCACGATAGGTAAAGCGCTCTCATTTGTTTCTGCTGAATCCGATAATGAGATAGAATTTGATGAAGTAGGTTCGGGAAATGAAGATGTTGTTGTGCCGGAAGGTTATTTTACTGAAACTGCAAAAATGGTAAAAGCTAATTCTAACGAGTATGGTTCGTATAATAGTTTTGAAGTCATTGTGGGAGGAAAAAAACTTACTTCCGGAAGTGATTTTATTTCTATAGGGAATTTTTCCAATAATGTTCCAGTTTCATTTTCAGCGATGGGATACCATGTTGGTAATGTAAATGTTGAAATTAAGTGTAAACTATCCTTACAAGCAAAAAAGCAATGGGCACAAGAAACCTTTAACGCCATCATCTCCGCTTATGAAGAAAAGCTTGCCGAATTCAATGAGAAAAAAGCGGCATTTGAAGCAATCGAACAGGAAGTGGTACGAACCAATCCCGGTTTTTATCGTAAAATTGAAAATACCGTATTGCGTAAAAACTGTATCTCCTATATGATGAACAGAGCAGAAAACTCCTTGTTGCAGTACGGACACAATATGTACAATAACGACGGGTTTACTACTTCTGAAGTAAAAACAACCGCAGACCTTGATACTTACGCATCTTTTGTCAAGTTTATGGAACAGGCGTTCGAATGGGAAAATATTTC
The DNA here is from genome assembly GCA_040392505.1 of Moheibacter lacus. Classification (GTDB taxonomy): domain Bacteria; phylum Bacteroidota; class Bacteroidia; order Flavobacteriales; family Weeksellaceae; genus Moheibacter; species Moheibacter lacus_A. The sequence goes on from JBEBVY010000006.1 coordinate 37,206, forward strand.
ATATAATCTTTATCCTTTTTACTGGGCAGGAAGAGGGAGCTGGGAAAGTCTTTATAACACAGTCGAAGGCGATTCTCTTTTCCATTCCTTTTTGCAAAGCGGTATGGCGCGTGTCATAGCACCGGTGCGCCCCGGTTTTGAAGATGCCGTTCAGTTTTACCTGGCTACAGGTCTTGTATGGGGAGGCGGACAGGTTCCTGTTATAGGTGATCCACTGTTCCTGTCCATTGTAGATGAACTGAGAGAGATAAAAGGAGAACCGGAAGGTAAAGCATGGGTTACCCGTGTGCCTACTTCCCTCACTATCCTGCAGGCAGGAAGCATAGGGCTGGAAGTAGAACAGGCACTGCCATGCGACTGTGCCGATCAGGATGAGTTTGAAGACCCGAGCGAAATCCCGTGTGATAACGGTTTTTCGGTAGAGGACAGTGTATTGGGAGGTGGTGGCGAAACTGAAACACCCGAACCCTAAGTTCAACAAAAGAAAGTGCCCTGCAAAAAAGGCGGGGTGCTTTTTTATCTGATCGGAATGAAATTAATTAACAAAATACAACTAAAATGATGGTATGATTACATATGGAGAAACCATACGGGGGATGCAAAATGTAAGTCCCCTGCTGACCTATAAATTTTCCAACCTGGACTCGCAGGACATGGCGGAAAAATATTTCCTTGATTTTTATAAAGAAAACAATAAAGGTATAGAAATCATCGTAGCGGATGAGGCAAAAATTGACCCGTCTGATATTTCGGAATTTATATCGGATTTTACCTATCCCGATACCGGAGAATTAGCATTTACCCTAAAGGTTTTTATTTCGACCGACGGACTGAAAATACGGGAAGCATACGAAGTGACAAATCCTTCGGAATCTGAAGTCCTTTTTTTTATAGAAGAAAATAAAGACGACTGGAGTAAGCAGGTATTGTTTGCAAAAATAGGGAGCACAGTAAGGGCTAATTTATACGATTTCACGCATTTATCACAGAATGATGATGCCCTGAAATACATCAACACACTTCTTTCCTCTGAGAGTAAAATATCTTTTGAGATACTGAAAGAACTGTGTGAGAATGGATATATAGAAGAGAAAACCACGGCTGACTATATCATCCTGAAAGGATTGGGAAATGTGCTTACTGTCTTTTCCGCACCTGCAAAAGCCGTTGGCTGGGTGGTGGAAAAAGCAGGCGAAGCCATAGACCTGCTGAAAATTCCCGAAAGGTTCTGGGATGATGAAAACGAAAACTATGTTTTCAGTAAAGAAAGTATCCTCAACAGTCTGACCATTGACACCGGCGGATTTCTAAACCAAGTGCTCCATGCAGATACTTCGGCTATCGGTTATGTGATAGATATATACGGAAAAGCCAATTTTGAAAAGCAGATTGACTTATTTACCACACCTATTTCCGGCACAGCCACAGCATACAATGCCTTTGTAACCCGGTTGGTGGAAGATGTTTTTGCAGGACTGGAAGATAACCCGGAGATAACCGATAGTGTAAAGCAGGATTTTGCGCTTCTTGCGGGACTATGGAACGGATTGGTGGATTTTATAAGTTCCACATTAAAATTCATCGGGACACTTGTACAGTCGGGCTTTGACATTGTCAATAACTGGCAGGATTTTTTAGAGATAATAGATAATATCACGAAAAGTCTTAAAAGTATAAAGCCCGAGGAAATATGGGAAGGAATAAAAATACTGTATGAGCAGGTAAAAACCTATTTAAAAGATGCAGACGGGCTGAACTGGGCACGCATTGCCTACATCGTGGGTTATGCTATCGCTTTTGTAGGCACTATGTTTATCCCCATAGCTGGTTGGGTTGGCAAAATAGCCAAAGTAGACAAGCTGATACCGGATGAGCTACTTAAAATGCTTAAAACCTCAGGTGAAACCATTTCAAAACAACTCAATGCACAAAGCCGAAATGCAAGGCTAAAAATATTACAGCAATCTTCTGAATTACTCCAAATCTTTGCTAAAGGAAAAGATGAGATAGTAAAATTCTTCACAAAACTGGGGGATGATATAGGGAAGTGGTTTGTGGAGAATAAAGAGAAATATAAGGATAAATTAAAGAAAATTAAAGAATATCTCGCCAAATTAAGAAAAGGTCATTTTAGGACAACTAAGATGCTTAAAAAGTACATTGGAGAAGAAACCGGAAGTGGTTGGTGCGCTCCAAGTGTTGTAAAATATTTAGATGAAATAGAAAGAGGTCAATATGAACTCGCGATAGTAGAGGGAAAACTCTATACTGCAAATGGAAAACTTTTTGATACCGCTTTGGCAAGAACAGCATTTAGTGAAAATAATGCTATTTTCGTTATGAGTAAAGAAGGTAGAATATATGCTTCATTACAACAATCAGTTGGTGAGTTTCATCATTCAAGTTTTTTGGCAGGAGAAGCTGTTGCAAGTGCTGGGGAATTAAAAGTTACTAAAGGAGTAATTAGTGAAATAACCCGGAAAAGTGGACATTATCAACCTTCTAAAAATATTAATAATCAACTTTTGAAACATTTAGAGAAAGAAGGTGTAGATGTGGAAAATATAATAATCAAGGATGGGTTTTAAAATAAAATAAAAAGATGGAAAAGTATTATTTAATGGTTCCTATTTGGGAATTGTACCATATTAAAGAATTAAGTGAGATTGTTTTTGGAACTTTAGTTTCGGAATATTTAAAAGATATGAAGTCCCTAGAAGATAGAAAGAATATTTATGAAGCATTAAAGTGGGCAAAAGAAAACCCCAACTTTGATTTTAAAGGAATAATGAAAGATGCACCTGTTTCTCATAAATTAAAATTCTCTAATAAAGAAGTATTTAAATATCTTATGGATTTTAAAGCCTTTATGGAAAATGAAGAATATGAACTTTTAACAGATGATAGACCCCCTAAGAAACCGGAAGATTTTCTATAATTTAACAGCCTTCGGGCTGTTTTTTTATCTCTACACAGATAAACAACTGGCAGGAGTTCTTAGAGATAATAGACAACATAACCCAAAGTCTGTCCAATATAAACCCTTCTGAAATATGGGAAGGAATAAAACTACTTTATGAGCAGGTAAAAACCTATTTAAAAGAGGCAGACGGGCTGAACTGGGTACGCATTGCCTACATCGTGGGCTATGCCATCGCTTTTATTGGGACTATGTTTATCCCCATAGCGGGCTGGGTTGGCAAGATAGCAAAAGTGGACAAGCTGATACCGGATGAACTGCTCGCACTGCTCAAAACACAAGGGATAAACCTTGCAAAACAACTTAACACGAAAACCAGAAATGCTCAGCTAAGAGTTTTACAGCAATGCGCTGAACTGTTAGAAATCTTCGCCAAAGGAAGACAAGCGATAAAAGAATTCTTTACAAAATTAGGAGATGATATAGGGAAGTGGTTTGTGAGTAATAAGAGAACATTTGAAAATTTAGTGGCGAAAGCAAAAAATATTTTCAAGAAAGATTCTAAAACAGATGAGTTATTTAGGGATATTAGTAAAAAATTTATTGTCAAAAATCATGGTAATCTTTCGAAAACAAAATTTCTAAAAATAGCCAAACAAATTGAAAAGCACTTTGGAACAAAGTTGCATTGGGTTGACAGAAACAGCTATGAGTTTAAGGAATTATATAAGAAATGGTATGACAGTCCAATTTATGCTGTGTTTCATAGCTCTACCTTTAAAAATGGTAGATATGGAATAACTTTAGAAGGTCCTGCTATTTATTTTTTTGAAGGAGTTCATAAATTTGGTGGAACAATAAAATTAACTACATATACCTTACAACATGAACTAATACATGTGAAATTATGGTACAAGATGACAAAAGAATTTCCCGAATTATCACCATTGTATAAAAAAATACCTCGATGGTTAGACGAAGCAAATGTAATTGCAGAGTTTTTGCAACAAAATGCACAAAAAATTGGAAAGTGGGAAATGGACGATATTTTAAATGACCTAAAAGTACTTAACAAGATATTTAGAGATAATCCGGCTTATAGAGAAGGAGTAAAGAAAATATTTGGAAAAGAGCAATTAGAATTAAAAGATTTTGAAAACTGGGATTTAAGTAAATTTTTAGAAAAATTATAGGTTATGAACTACACAAAAGAACAAATAAAAAGCATGATAAAATCATTATTGCAAGATATAAAAAGACCATATTTTGACCATATGCCTTTTGATATAGAGTTTATTAATAATGAAGATATATATGGCACAAATGAGATAATTGAAAAGGCATGGAAAACGGTTGTTTATGTACAAGAAGACCAATTTCCAGATAAAGAAGACTTTGCCATTATTATTATTATTATTAATGATAATAATGGTGAAGTTGAAAGTTATTTAGACACTTCATGTGGTCGCCCAATCCCGATGAAAGCAGTTTTGAAAAATGGGAAGTATGAGCTTAAGCAAATCTACTGATACTGAAACAGTTTTCTGAACTATTATTTTTAAAATTGATTAGTTATGGTAACACTTAGAAAAATAAAACGTAGTTTGGAGAAGTTGGGATATCGTGCATATATATCAAAGATTGACGGCATTGAATATTTAAGAGGATTTCACAATCAATCATTAGATGTAGAAATTTTAGTTAAAATAGTTAACAATCAATGTGTTTTTATAGACATAATAAACCAAAAATCAATCGAAAAGGAATTTATTGATGCTAAGGAATTGATTGATTATATTAAAAATAAATTTTTAATTTGATTTATAGGATTTCAGGATAGGAAAAATAGCAAAAGTAGACAAGCTGATACCGGATGAGCTACTTAAAATGCTTAAAACCTCAGGTGAAACCATTTCAAAACAACTCAATGCACAAAGCCGAAATGCAAGGCTAAAAATATTACAGCAATCTTCTGAATTACTCCAAATCTTTGCTAAAGGAAAAGATGAGATAGTAAAATTCTTTACAAAACTGGGTGATGATATTGGGAAGTGGTTTGTGAAGAACAGTAAAACATACAGAAAAGTTAATAATGTAGTAAATGAAACAGATTTGCTAAAGTTCATAAAAGTCAACCGGGTAAAAGGAGAGATAGATGTAGCTTTTGTATTGAGAATTTCCAATAAGAGAAAAGACCTGTCTGAGAGTTTGTTATTATCTTTAAAAGAGGTAAAGGAGGGTAAAACCATTATACAGCTGATAAGGTATTTTAAGATAACCGACCCGCCTCTGCCGGCATCTTTGGGAAATTATCAGACCCGTATCTGGTATACGTGGAAAAAAATGCAGATAGAAAAACAGATAAAACGCATAAAGAAACTGGAAGAAAAAGCCAAAAAGGCATTTGAATTGCGGAACGAGTACCGAACAGCCGCAAGACAATATATGAAAGACCGTAAGTGGGCGAATTATTTGGAAGAAGTAGAGAAAAATAGAGAATGGACAATTTATTTAGAATATATGAAAAAGAAATTTCCAGAAAATTACTATAATGAAATAATAAATAATGCATCAAAAGGAAGAGACGATGTCGATAGATTGTTTAATCTTAAATAATATTTATACTATGAATCTACACGAATTTAGTTACGACGAAATAAAATTTGGAATTGCTATGCCTTTTTATGGAGGATATTGGAGAACCGATTTAAAAAAGATTATAAAAAATAATATTAATCCTGACACATTTGAAGAAGACTTAAAAGAAGCAAGTTGGGATTATACTATTGTGGACTTTAATATGAAAAAAGATAATATAGATTTCAAATTAGAAATTAATGAATATGATGATATATCTTTAATTCTCCAAAGTGATAATACAGAAGAAAACAAACAAAAACTTCGTGATTGGGCAACCACTATAGCCACGGAAATTGAAAAATTAAAGAAGTAATTTTAGAGCAACCTTCGGGTTGTTTTTTGTGAAATTAAGTTTGGTATACGTGGAAAAAAATGCAGATAGAAAAACAGATAAAACGCATAAAGAAACTGGAAGAAAAAGCCAAAAAGGCATTTGAATTGCGGAATGAATATCGTACTTCTGCAAGACAATATATGAAAGACCGTAAATGGGCGAATTATTTAGAGGAAGTGGAAAGAAATATGACTTGGGATGAAAGGTTAGTACGTTCTTTAAAAAAGAAGGATGTTAAGACTGTTGAAGAAGCTTATAGAGATATTATTGAAACATCATATAAAGGAAGAGAAGAAATTGACGATTTGTTTAAATTAACATATTAAAAATGATAAAAGAAATATTAACAACAGAGAATGAATACTTAATCAAATTTGAAAATTTTACAGGAACAGGATGGAAGAATGTTGTAGTTAAAATAATCAATGAAAAAATTAAGCCTCAAAAAATAGAAAAGAAAGAAATAGAGGTTAGTTGGGATTATTCAGAATATGAATTTGATATTGAAAAAGATAATATCAAATTTATTTTCCATTTGGACGATGAAGGTTCAAGATATTTACTTCTCCAAAGTGAGATTATAGAAGAAAACAAACAAAAACTTCGTGATTGGGCAACTATTATAGCCACAGAAGTAGAAAAACTAAAAAAATAAATGTATAAAAAGCAGTCAAATCTAACGACTGCTTTTTTTATTTCCAAATTTATGTGGAACGAATATCCCCATAGCGGGCTGGGTAGGAAAAATAGCCAAAGTGGACAAGCTGATACCGGACGAATTGCTTACACTACTCAAAACACAAGGGAAAAATCTTTCAAACCAGCTAAGTGCTAAAAGCCGGAATGCAAATTTACTGATATTGAGACAATGTGCCGAACTATTAGAAATCTTTACAAAAGGAAGACAAGCAATAAAAGAATTCTTTACAAAACTGGGGGATGATATAGGAAAGTGGTTTTTGAAAAAAACACAGATCGCGCGGATTTGTAATCCGTGCTTTATATTCAAAACTCAAAAAGCAGTAACTTTCATCAAAAATGTCTACAAAATACAAAGCATTAGAAATTGAAAAAGCTTATTTCTTGACTTTAACTACCGTCGGCTGGGTGGATGTTTTTACAAGATTTGCGCAAAAAGAAGTAATCATTTCTTCTTTGAAACATTGTCAAATGCACAAAGGTTTGACCTTGTTTTCATTTTGTTTGATGCATAGCCATTTGCATTTATTTTGTAGGGCAGAGGGAAATTATACTTTATCAGAAATCATGCGGGATTTTAAAAAATTTACATCTAAAAAAATCATAGAAACAATTATGGATGAGCCTGAAAGCAGAAGAGAATGGATGCTGGAATATTTTCATAAATCATGTGAATATTTGAAAAGACCTTAGACTTATAAAGTTTGGCAGGATGGATATCATGCTGAGGAAATTTTTTCCAATAAGTGGATCAAAGAAAAGATTAACTACATACATCAAAATCCTATCGTGGAAAAAATCGTAACAGAACCTGAGCACTATTATTATAGTTCAGCGAGGAATTATGCCGGTTTAGATGCACCACTTGACGTAGTGCTTGTATTGTCAGGTTGGAACAATCATAGAATTTGATTTTAAATAGTATTTTTAGGGTATGTTTAAAAATGGGTTTAGGCACGGATTGCAAATCCGCGCCATCGGAATAGAAGTTAAATATCCTAAAAAATAATTTTATGGAAATAGAGTACTTACAAAAAATGCAGCAGACACCAATTATAAAAAATACACAAAACAAGGGTGTTTCTGAAACAAAAATAGAACAATTAGAAATCAAAATGGGGGTAAAATTCCCAAAAGCATATAAAGAATTTTTATTTTTAGGAGGTGTGTTAGATAATATGATAAATAATTTCCAGCAGACTTTTGAATGGTTGCCAAGTATGCAAGAAGATGCTCGTGAATCTATACGGGAAGTAGGATTAAGTTTACGGTCGTTTTGGTGTTTTGCGGAGTACGACAGTGCAGATTCTTTTTTATTTTTCTTTTTAGATGAGGGGGACAATCCGGCTGTTTATAGTTTTATGAGTATTGATTTTTATGAAGATGAGCAGGGCAATACGATTCATTATAAGAAGTTTAGAAACTCATTTAGTGAGTATATTGATAAATCTATTGCTGCAGCTCTTAAATAATCAATAGTTCCCGATAGCAAACTTTTCCAAGAATTTGAAGATGTCTATTAGCCGGATTATATGAAAGAATTCGGGGTAAGGAATGCGAATGATTTAAAAATAGAAGTGGAATTACAAACGCTATTAGACCCGATAGCTCAGATTTAGTTTCGTTCTGTTCGGCATTGGCCTCGGATACATATGTACTTGTCAATTATCACATTTTAAAAAGCAGTAACTTTCAATTTCACTTTGTTAACGTTTTGTAAACGGAAGGATTTGGCACGGAATTGTACTATATGTAATCAAATCTTTAAATTATGAACACAGTTAAATTCTTTTTAGGCGCGTTAATGATTATGGCAAGTTCCATAATAGTAGATGCACAAGTTCGATCAACTTCCGGTAAATCCGAGAGAAACGGGTCTGAAAAAGTGACCGATACAAAATCTTCTGTCCGTTCCAACGATGATACAAAAGTTCGTCAAAATACTGGTTCGAATTCAACTGTACGTTCCAATTCAAATCAAAATCAGAATGTAAGATCCAATTCTTCCATATCCACCCGAAATGAAAAAGTACGTACTTCGAATTCGACTTCCGTTCGAAATACAAATTCGACCGGAACGGTTAGAAATACACGGAATGACGGTAGCCAATCAGTACGAAACAATGATGGTACGAAAACCATAAAAGTTGAAAATCAACCACGCGCACAGCGTTTCGACAGAGGTTCGGTACGATATGAAAACGGTTCGACCCGCAGAGTGATTTACCATAACAATAACCATTCGAACTTTAATCATGTGACTTATAACCATACTAATTATTACATCGATAACGGTTATTATTACCAGTATGACAACAACCGCTACTACAGAGTCATGGCACCGATAGGGTACTATATGCCTGCTTTGCCGATGGGTTATACCACCATTTATTTAGCCGGAAATCCGTATTATTATTCTAATGGTACTTATTACAACTGGCACAACAACAATTATTATGTAGTGGAACCTCCGATTGGAGCGATTGTTTACGCTTTGCCAGCAGATTATGAAAAGGTATATATCAACGGAAACCGTTACTACGAATATTTCGGAGTGCTTTACCAAAAAATAAATTACTATGGACAGCGCGCCTATCAGGTAGTAGGATACATCAATTAAAATCGTTATCCATCATATATTGAGCCCGGCCAAATGGTCGGGTTTTTTATGTCTAATTTATTTTCCTTTAAACATTCAGCTAAAGCAAGATAAAAAAACACTTAATTCTTACTGTTTTTTTAATTCTTACTTTTGTTAATTCAGGAATTTCGGGAAAGAGAAGATTGCTTTCTCATCCGGATTCCCAAAAGCAAATAACTCGCTAAACCCAGTAGAACTGCAGCAATCGTGGCAAACGCAAAGCTTCCCATGATATATTCTGCCAAATGTTGACTGACAAATTCTTTGTAGGAATCAAAAGCATTCCATTCAAATGATGGAAGAGGTGGTTTCCCCAACAAAAAACTTCCGATTTTGAGCGAAATATAAATAATCAGTGGAATCAACGGCGGAATACTCACGTTTGAAAAAGCAAAAGCAATCAATTTATTCAATCGAAAAGCAAACGCCAAAAAAAGCACGATAACCGTCTGAAATCCCCAAAATGGTGATAAACCTATAAAAACGCCCAATGCAACAGAAAGTGCTTTTCTGGTTTTGGAATCCTCGCTATGCAGTAAATCCTCCAGAAAAAAACGTTTGAAACCTTTTTCTTTAAAGGATTTGAAATAATCGCGAGGTTTGATGTATAAAAGACTTATCAAAACCAGCCAAGTATTCAAAAGACTGATTCTTGTAAAATCCTTGAATGGCCGGAAATGCGAAACCCGTTCTGATTCATCATACAAAACCTGAATCGGAACATTTTTAACCGGAATTCCTGCCCAGGCCGCTTTGACAATAACTTCAATTTCGAATTCAAACTTCCGCGTAAAAAACTTCATGTCTTTCATTCGCCGTATCGGATACAAGCGAAATCCGGATTGGGTATCCTTTAATCTGATTCCCGTTTCAAACCAATACCAAAAACTCGAAATCCGATTTCCAAAACTGCTTTTCCCGGGAATGCCTTCTTGTTCCATATTCCGGTCACCGATTAATAGGGCTTCGCCTTTTTTTTCGATTTCATTTAAAAATACGGGAATGTCTTCCGGAAAATGCTGACCATCCGAATCAATCGTAACGGCATAGTCAAAACCTTGCTTCACAGCTTCTTTAAAACCCCAACGCAAAGCCATTCCTTTTCCCCGGTTTTTGGGTTGATTTAAAACGGTAATTTGTTGGTAATCAGAAAGAATATTAAAAGTGGAATCAGTTGATCCATCGTTTATGACAATAAGATTTTGGGTCAATTCAAGGGTTTTATCCAACACCTTTTTGAGCGTCTTTTCGTTGTTGTAAGTTGGAATGATGACACAAAAATTGAGAGAGAAAAGGAGAGGCGGGTGCATTTATTTTATTTTGAAAATTCGGCAAAATAACCCTTGATCATCTTTACCAAATCCTCATCTTTGATTGTAGGTAGTTTTGATTGAATGAATTTTTTGTCCGATTCTATTTCACCGTTGTATTTGAACATTTTTGGTAAATTTTCCTGAATGCTCAGCCGTATCAGTCTGATTTCCACATTGTCCGGGTCTTTCTGAATCGCTTTTTCAACTAATCCTACTCCTGATTGGACTTTCTCTTTTCGTTTTGTCAAAGGTGCAAAGCGGGCCAGCAAAGTTTTTCCGGCTCCTTTATAAGCAATCATAACCGCTTTGTCAGAATCCGAGACATTTTCCACATACTTATAAAATGCTTCTGCCTTTTCTTCAGATTGAGTTGCGTCCCGATAGGATTTGCGCAGCTCGGAGGATTGACCTAAAAGATGAAATGAAAAAAATAAAACCGTCAAAAAAAACAAAGATGATTTCATAACTAAATTTCTTTAAAACTCCCTCCGAATTTCAATGCTGGGTTTCCCTCTATCGAAACCGTAGCTTTTATTGAAATTTCATCTGATTCTTGATTTTCAAAACTTAAATCAAAATGAATGTCCTCGTTTTCTTCGGGATTGATGATAGCCATAAACTTCACATTTCGTGCCGTTTTTAGCATCAATTCTTTTCCTAAGTGATTTTCACTCAGTTCTTTGATGATTTGCATGGTGCAAACACCCGGCGTTACAGGATGATTGGGGAAATGTCCTTTAAATATTTCATGCGCTTTATGGATTTTTACCAAAACTGAAATACCGTTTTCTTGGGTTTCAGAATTCAGAATCGAATAAAAATCGTTTAAAAGCTTCATTTTCTAAGTTAATTGGATAATTATTTATTCAAATGGAATTTATAAGCAATCCCAAATTGGAAAACCTGGTTCAACCTTGAATCGGTATCGGAGTCCCAATTGATGAAATTCATCACATCTTGCAATCCCTGTTTGTATCGGGCTTCCAGCGTAAGTCCAAAAGGTAAATCATAACCCAAACCACCTACGATTGCCATATCAAAAGGTTGGGCATCTGTATCACCAATATAATTTCCGTCTTCGTCATAAATTTCGCTGTCGGCCCAATCCGAAAAAGTATCGTTTATTTTGAAATTAAATTCAGGACCGGCAAGCAAATGAAAACCTTCTACCAGGTATAATTTGTTGATGACGCCCAGCGTGAAATAGGTCAGATTCAAATCTTCTTTGCTGGTATAAATATCGGTAGAACCCTGCATGGAAAAACCCAATTCCGGTTGCAAAGCATAGCGTTCTGAAAATTTGATGGCAAAAGCTACACCGCCGTAAGCACCTAATTTTGAATCACCTTCGATGTCGCTTACATTCGCAATATTAACTCCGGCTTTCGGTCCTAACCACAATTCGGTTTGGGCGTTTGTCATGCCGAGCGTAATTAAAAATAGGCTTAAAAACAAAATTTGTTTCATTCTTTCAGATTATTTTCCAGCAAATGTAAGTAAATTTTTATTGGCATTTTTCCATGAGAAATCTGAATTTCGGGAAGGCGTTTTGAACTGTTTTCCAAATCAATCCTAACTTTTTCTTTACCCTGCCTGTTCGGTAGATTGGCTTTTCCCAAAAGGATTTTGGTCAATTCTCCGTTGGAATTCAACTCATAATACAGATTTTTATTTCCGATGAATTTTTCAGCCTCCAAAATCCGTAATTCATTTTGAGCGAACTCATTTTTGATGAAAACCTCCTCCGAAAACAACATAGAAAAATCCTTTTTCAGCATATTCAAAATGATTTTTTGGTCTAACTGATCAATGGCATAATTGAGTTTTAAATTTCGGTTTTGAATTTCAAAATCCATCATTTTCCCACCGAATTCGTTGAGAAATGCAAACCGATAATGATTGGTTTCCAACTTTTTCGCCACCATGATTCCACCAAAATGATTGTCAAAAGCTTCAATCGAAATTTTAAATGAAGCTTCCTGAAAATCCTGCAAATAAGCAGGTGTAAAAGCTTCAACCGATTTTTCTTTTGGTTCAAATGATTTTGTATAAGTTGCGCAGGAAACATGAAACAAAATAAAACCAAAGACAAGAAATTTCAGAAAAAGCGAAAAGCGATTCATAGGATGATTATTTAAACACAAACTTATCCTCGCTTACCGCCGCATTTTTCTTCTGATTGCTGAACTCAATCAAAGTATAATCCAGCGAAGGTTCTGTGGTTTTGATTTTTTTTAGCAGATAGGTTTTCCCGTCAAACGTCAGGTCGATTTGTTGGATGTATTTTTTGTAGGTTTTATCGGTCGGAACCATTTTCGCTACAAAGTCCGCACCCGATTTTGAATAAGTGATTTTGAATTTCGTTTCATCCAAAACCGCTGATCCATTTACGGTTCCCAGCATGATTTTACTTAAATCTTTCAATAATTTGCTTGAAGAAAGTTCGGTTTCCTTTTTCTTTCCGTTGTCATTTACAAACATCTTATCGTTATTGAAAATAACATAGTAATGGAAAGGCGAAGTGTATTCCCAGCGGATTTTCGATTTGGATTTATAGTATAATTTCCCGGAAGATTTCACATCGTTTTCCATAAAATCCAAATGTTTGGTTTGGGTAAATGTGGTTTCCAGCGTAGTCAGATGGGCGGTGGCCGAATTGATGTTGGCCTTTAATGTTTTGATTTCGGCAGAACTTAATTGCGCATGAGCAAATCCGCTTACAACCAAAAAACAAACAAAACTAAAAATAAGGTTCTTCATTGATCAATTCATTTACAGTTGCAAAACTAAGGTTTTTGCGCTCAATTTCAGGCAATAACTGTTCCAACATCGGGACGATGTTTTCATGTGTATCGTGCAACAAAATGATATCGCCGGATTTCAGGTTTTTTAGTATTTTTTCCTTGATTTTCAAAGGACTAATTGATAGGGTGTCATAAGTTCTTTGACTCCATCCAATGGTCGTTTTTCCTGATTTCTTCAAGGCTCCTGCGAGATGTGGCGTCGTAACACCATAAGGCGGGCGGAAGAATTTTG
>JBEBVY010000007.1:0-50649 GCA_040392505.1 Moheibacter lacus
CATTTCATACCGATAAATTTGCATCGACCCGTATGTTTTGTGAAGGAGTGGACGAACAGGTTTATTTAAATGCTTTGGCGTCCGTTACCCGTTATGCCGTGATGGAAGATGGTTTGAAACTCGTTTTGTCGGCAAATGATGAAATCGTTTTGGTTTTTACCAAAGTGTTTGAAAATCAGAATAATCGATAAAAGAAAACCCTGATCAAATCAGGGTTTTTCATTTTAATGTATCGCTTTAATAATGTCGTGTTTGGTGATAATTTGATGGTTTCCATTTTCCAATTCTACCAAAACTGCCGAATTTTCTTTGTCGATTAACTTCGAAATTTCTTCGATTTTGGTTTCTGCTTTTACAATTGGAAATGGTTTTCCCATTACAGATCTGATCGATTTATTGGCCAAATCTTTATCTTCAAAAAATAAACGGAATAAATTGGATTCATCCAACGAACCTACAAATCCATCGATATCTACCACCGGAATTTGTGAAATTTCAAATTTTTTCATTCGTTCGATGGCATGCGAAACCAATTCTTCTGTTTTTACTGTGATCAAAGGCTGATGAACATGATCCTTGATCAAATCGGTTGCTTTTTTAATTTCTTCTTCGAGAAATCCGCGTTCTTTCATCCAGTCGTCGTTGAACATTTTTCCGACGTATCGGCTTCCGTGGTCGTGAAATAAAACCACCACCACATCGTCCGGTTTGAATTCATCTTTCAATTGCAAAACGCCTTTGATGGCTGAACCGGCTGAATTTCCTACAAAGATTCCTTCTTCTTTGGCAATTCTGCGCGTATAAACCGCCGCATCTTTATCGGTAACTTTTGTGAATCCATCGATTAAAGAGAAATCCACATTTTTCGGTAGAATATCTTCTCCGATTCCTTCGGTGATGTAGGGATAAATTTCGTTTTCGTCAAAGATTCCGGTTTCGTGGTATTTTTTAAATACGGAACCATAGGTATCTACACCCCATATTTTGATGTTCGGATTTTTTTCTTTCAAATATTTGGCAACGCCCGAAATCGTTCCTCCGGTTCCGACACCTACCACGAAATGCGTGATCTTGCCATCGGTTTGTTCCCAGATTTCCGGACCTGTTTGTTCGTAATGGGCAATGGAATTGGACGGATTATCGTATTGGTTTACGTACCAAGAATTGGGTGTCTCTTCAGCCAAACGTTTGGAAACCGAATAGTAGGAGCGGGGATCGTCCGGTTCTACGTCCGTAGGACAAACCACTACTTTTGCACCCACGGCACGCAAGATGTCCATTTTTTCTTTGGACTGCTTGTCGGAAATAACACAAACCAATTTATATCCTTTGATGATCGCACCCAAGGCCAGTCCCATACCGGTATTTCCGGAAGTTCCTTCGATGATGGTTCCGCCGGGTTTTAATCGTCCGTCGGCTTCTGCATCTTCAATCATTTTCACAGCCATTCGGTCTTTTACCGAATTTCCGGGATTGAAGGTTTCGACTTTTGCCAGCACCAAAGCAGGTATTTCTTGAGTGATTTTATTGATTTTTACCAAAGGTGTATTGCCGATGGTTTCGAGTATGTTATTGCAATAGTTCATTTTCATCTGGTTTGAAGGGGCAAATTTACTGCTTAATTTTTGAAATGAGATTTTTTAACCACATAGTTAAATAGAATTATTATTGAATGAGCATTCATAGTAACGTACGTTCATAGTTTTTATAATCTTGACAAGGTTTTACGATATAATCAGAAACTCCGTAGGAATTGTTAAAGTTGGGTAGCCCAGAGCTTCAGCTCTGGGTGAAAAGTGATAAGCACAATCGTTTTGGTGTGTATTTTTGCCTCGGCAAAAACCATGACAAAACAAAAGAGAGCATCGTTGGAATCAGCCTTGTCAAGGGTTTTAAACCTTGACAAGGCATAAAAAAACGACAGGAATTAATCCTGCCGTTTATATGTTTGATTCTAATAAATCTTGATACTTAATACGCTGTACTTAATACATTTTTAAATATGAATCGCATGTCCATAAGCATCTTCTACCGCTTCCATAATGGCTTCCGACATGGTCGGGTGCGGATGAACAGATTTCATCAATTCATGGGCCGTTGTTTCCAGTTTTCTTGCTACAACCGCTTCGGCAATCATTTCCGTCACGCCGTCACCAATCATGTGGCAACCTAGGAATTCGCCGTATTTCGCATCGAAAACGACTTTTACAAATCCGTCTGAAGCTCCGTTTGCGACTGCTTTTCCGTTGGCAGAAAACGGGAATTTCCCCACTTTCACATCGTATCCGGCTTCTTTTGCTTTTGCTTCGGTAAGTCCTACGGATGCGATTTCAGGTGAACAATAGGTACAACCCGGAACGTTATTGAAATCAATCGGTTCTACGTGTTCTCCTGCGATTTTCTCTACACATAAAATCGCCTGTGCAGATGCCAAATGCGCCAAATCCTGTCCGTGCACAACATCACCGATGGCGTAATATCCGGCAACGTTTGTCTGACAGAAATCGTTTATTTTTATTTTTCCTTTTTCGGTTTGAATGCCGACTTCTTCCAATCCGATGTTTTCGATGTTTGCTGTAACACCTACTGCTGAAAGCAAGATGTCAGCTTCCAATATTTCTTCACCGTTTTTGGTTTTGACGGTAGCTTTTACGCCATCTCCCGAAGTATCAACTGAAGTTACTTCTGAATTGACCATGATTTTCACGCCGTTTTTCTTGAAAGATCTTTCCAGTTGTTTGGAAATATCTTCATCTTCTACCGGAACGACTCTCGGCATAAATTCAACAATCGTCACCTCAACACCTAAAGTATGGTAAAAATGTGCAAATTCCACTCCGATAGCACCGCTTCCTACGACGATCATGCTTTTGGGCTGTTTTTCCAAATTTAGCGCACCGCGGTATCCGATTACTTTTTTGCCGTCCTGAGGTAAATTTGGCAGTTCGCGGGAACGAGCACCGGTCGCAATGATGATATGATCTGCCGAAATTTCGTTTGAAGTTCCGTCTTCACCTTTGACCATTACTTTTTTTCCGGGACGGATTTTAGCTTCTCCTTGGATGATTTCGATTTTATTTTTTTTCATCAGAAACTGAACGCCTTTGCTCATCGTATCGGCAACGCCACGGCTGCGTTTTACGATGTTGGAAAATTCGTAAGAAATTTCACCGGGTTTGTTGAACCCGAAATCTTCTGCATGGTTCAGATATTTGAAAACCTGTGCACTTTTCAATAAAGCTTTTGTGGGAATACAACCCCAGTTCAGACAGATTCCGCCCAGTTCGGCTCTTTCGATGATGGCTACTTTTTTGCCCAATTGTGCGGCTCGGATGGCTGCTACATATCCGCCGGGACCGCTTCCGATTACGATTATATCAAATTTCATCTGTTATATTTTAATCTAATTTGACGGCTAAATTAAGAATTATGAAAGGAATTTTATCAATCTTGTGGAAAGTATGTGGAATTTTCTAATTTTGGGTGAGTTGAAAATAGAAAAATAAATACATTATACAACTATACGATATACACTATACAGCTGAAGCTAATGAAATTGTTTTTTGAAAATATAAGGGAAGATTTTAAAATTCCAATGGATTTTCCTCTGGAAGCTGTTTTGGAACAGGCATTGGAGATTTTTGAACAATTGCCCGAAGATGACGGAAGCACCTTTGGAATTGTCAACGAACAGAACATAGTGGTTCAGTTCAGTAAGTACAATAAATTTATGTGGGTGGTGGAAATTCCAGATGTTCCCAAACATGGGATTCATCAGGCGATTTGTAACCGAAACCAATGCATACGAATCATAGAAGATTTATTTTCAGGTGCCGATGCCATGAGTGTGGCTGAATTTAAGTTTGTGAGTTATCTTTAATTTAGATAATAGACAATAGACATTAGATATTAGACATTAGATATTAGACATTAGATATTTGAATTTTTAATGTCTAAATATTAATAGACAATAGTTTTGATTATTTCTTGTTTACACCAAAATTTTACATTTTGACTTGAATCAAATGCAATCTTATAATAGGATTCTTTGAATTTTGAGAGTTTTTGTAAAACATTTACATAGATAGTTTCTTTGTCTTCCAAAAAATAAAAAGGTGTATAAATTCTTAACATCGGATACTTTCGAGTTTTTCCATTTTTAACTTTGAATTTATTTTGGTTAATTTTATTAATATCAAGCTCATAATTATTTGAAAATACCCAATCAACTTTATTTTGAATATCAAATTTTTTAAATTTCGAACAATCTCCCGGTACAAAATAAAATCCAACATAATTTTCATCAAAAGATAAATCAATCAAATTCTTACTGATGAAAATTTTACTTTGAATGTTTTCATTTATTAATAATGAATCTTGATAAAATTCAAATGCTTTTTCCTCAAATGAAGAATTATTTTGAGAAAATCCCAAAGAACAGATATTCAATAAGATAATTAAAATAATTTTTTTCATGAAAATACTATTTTACCAACTCCTCAAACAACCTTTCCAAAGTTTCCTCTAAATCATCGGCAAATCCGGGATGGGGACGCGAGGTCTGAATGCAGGAACTTCGCACAGCAGTCATCCAGCGAAAACGCGAAGGCATATCCATTTTGGCGATTGGGCCGCCTTTGGAATCTGCTTTGGCAATGAGTTCAAAGGATTTTAGGTTTAATTGTACTTGTTCTTCATCCAATTCGGTTTCAAAAGCTCGGAATTTTTTTTCGTTGAAATAAGTTTTGACCAGGAGTTTTTTGGCTTCTTTTGAATAAATCAGAATGCCTGCATTGATGAATTCTTCCCGTTCTACTTTTGGAAAAATCCGGATCAGGGCGTATTCATATAAGATTTTGTCTTGCATTTTGAGCTTCTTTTACAAATATTCCGGAATTTTCTCTTCTGATTTTCAAAAAGTCAGTATAGACCTTACGCAGTTCGGCAGGTGATTTATCAAAATCCCAATTCAGCCATTCGTCGGGAATCAATTCAACCAATTCATTAATAAACTCATCGGTGATCAAGGGCTTTAATTCTTGGTCGGCTTTTAAGATTTCATCGGCTTGTCTCAATAAAACATGGTCTTTTATAAATTCAAAAGGACTTTCTGCTTGTTTTTCCCAATTGTCCCAACTATGGTGAAAATAAAAGCTGGAACCATGGTCGATGAGCCAAAGTTCTTTATGCCACATCAGCATATTGGTATTTCTGAAAGTACGATCCACGTTGGTAATGAAGGCATCGAGCCATACAATTCGCGAAGCTAAATCGGAGGCGATTTTCATGACATTCGGATCGTAGTTAATCGCACCGGAAAGAAAGTGCAATCCCAAATTCAGTCCCTGACTTGCCTGCAATAAATCCTGAATTTCCTCATCGCCTTCTGTTCTGCCAAATGCCTCATCCAGACAAAGAAAAATTAGTTCGGGAACTTTAAGTCCCAATCTTCTAGCGATTTCGCCGCCCAAAAGCTCGGCAATCACTGATTTTTCCCGATGTCCCGATCCTTTGAATTTCACGACATATTTAAAATCATCATCGGCTTCTGCCAGTGCGGGAAGCGAACCTCCTTCGCGAAGCGGCAAAATATAGCGTGTCAGATGGGCTGAACGTAATTTCATAATGAATAAAATCGGATTTAATATTACGATAAATTTTTTAATTTTTCGGGCTCCAGGAATTCAGACGAGAAAGATATACAGGAGCCATTTTGCTCAATTCGTTCATGATATTCAGGAAATTTCCTTTTTCGTAAAACATGGGAATTTGGGAAGATTCGAAAGAGAAATAGACAAACTCTCTGATTTTTTCTTTTGGAATTTCCAATTCGTCCGTAAAATAATTCTCCCCGAAATAATTACAGATATGTTGAATTTTGGTTTCTTGCCCCTCAAACGCATATAGATTTTGTCTTCGACGCAAATCACCCGAAAAGACATCATAGAGTTTTTCGACATTTAAATGGAGAGGTGATACGTCTTTCCACATCGTAAAATCAGATGAATCACGGAGTTTAGAGGCATCAGGATTAACGCCCAATTCTTTATACAAATCCGCAATCGGGTCTTTACCGGGTTTATATTTGGCGTCAATATCCAAATAACCGGTCAGTTTTTTTGAAATAACCGCTACATCCAGCACAATGGGTTGAATATTGAGATGAATGTTGATAATCTCTTTTTTCATCAGGTTTTCCGTCAGATAAAATCGGCGGGACTGATAAAAAGAAGATTGGATCAACAGGCTGTCGCCAGTTTCGGCTCTGAGTGAAAAACTTCCGGTGAGGTCTGTGACGGTTGTTTGCTGGGTGCGTGAATTGGTGATGTAGATTCCATCCGGTGAAGCATCATCTAAATCAATGATAATTACGCCATTGATGAGTTTTTCCTGGGCTTCGGTCTGCATGGAAATGATGAGGAAAACGAAGACAAATAGTGGTATCCTCATTCGACGTTCAATTTTGAATTCAATCGATCTAAATAAATGATGCTGTATTCGGTCAATATGTTTTCTGCTTCCACAAATTGATTTTTTTTGATTTTTTCATAAATATCGGAGGATTCATACACAAAGAAAATGAATTCGGGAATTTTGTTTTGGGGAATTTTAAGTGAATCGGTAAAATAATTTTCTTTCCAATTGGATTGCACCCAATTCATTTCATTTTGTTTGCGTTCAAACAATTTATTTGTTTTTTGTGTTTTATTGTATCCATTTATCGCACCAATCACTTTGTCTACGGAAAGTCCTTTATGGATGGATCGCCCAAACGGGCTTGGTTTGGGAACATCTTTTTCCTGAATGCCCAAATTATGATAAACGATGGTTGCTTTATCCACAAACTTGGCGTTTTTTGCATCTTTTGCTAAATCGCCAGTCAGCCTAAAATCGGAAATCTCAGCTTGTTCTAAAACAATGATTTTTGGATTAAGATGAATCGTCAATTCACCTTTTTGAAAAAGGATAGGAGAGACGGTGAAGTTTCGGGTTTCGTAAAATTCGGAACTAAACTCCAAAACATCACCTTCTGCGACAGCCATTTCGGCGTTTCCATAGGTATCCGTAAATTTTGTTTGGAGAGTACGTGAGTTGGTAATGTAGACGCTTCCCGGGTGCTCTTCTTGCTCATCATCTATAATGACTTGAACTTTGATGGTTTTTTGCTGAGCAAGAACAACACCCAAAAAGCTAAAAAAAACTACTAATATGAGAATGTTTCTCTGCATACCTAACGGCAAAGTAATGGATTTAGTATGTGCAAAATTTTGCTTTAACAAATTATTGGCTACGATTTTTCAATCTCTTAAGAATCCCTTGCCAGCGCAGCGATCGGATAAATCGACCTTCTTCCTTTGTAACTATTTTAGAATCAGAATTTAACGCGGAATCCCAATAGCCTTTTGTGATGGAAATAAAGAGAGAAATACTTTTTTTATTCCAACTTTGTTTGCCTGCCGCAATGAGCGAAATCAACCATCCGTAATCCATTTTGTAGAATGCTTCTCCTATGCGCTGTCCATGGATTTTTTGATAATTTATTCCGGTAGGCTTTTGTAATTTCACTTCTAAATCGGGCAAAACTTTTACTTCAAATCCATGATATTTTGCCAAAAATTCATCGACCGTATCCCAACCGATGGATTTTTTCAGTCCGCCGATTTTCTCAAAACAAGCTTTGGAATAGGATTTAAAAGGTCCGCGCACTTGTTTTTTATTACCGATTTTTTCATACACCCAATTTCCTTTTTGCTCTATCATGGCAATTCCGCCGGCAATTCCGATTCTAGGCTCGGATTCAAAGGTTTGAATGATTTTTTCGAAATAATTTGGAGGAAGAATCACATCGGCATCCAGTTTTACAATCACGTCCCAATCTTTTTCCAATCGCTCAAATCCTTTGTAAAAAGCTTGGACAATTTTGCTTCCCGGAAGGTGTTCTGTTGAATTATTTTCAGAATTCACCATTTTTATAAAAGGAAAATTATGAGTGAATTCCCGGATGATATTTTCTGAATGATCGGTTGAATTATCATTGACCAGGATGACTTCTTTAGATAAATAACTTTGATTTACAATAGAATTCAACGCATTTCCAATGAATTTTTCTTCATTGTGCACGGGCAAAATGATGCTGTATGTGAATTTATTTCCGTTCGGCATAAACCGCGTAATAGCGTGGTGTAATTCTTCTCAACAAAGGTCGGATTCCGATTTTTCCGGATGGATGGGTCCATTTTTTTCGAAATTTGATTTCCCATCCGGCTTTTTCCAATAATCGGTCAAATTGCCAATCCGTAAATTCATGAAAATGCCAGTCGCGTACATCTTTCATATTTCGGTAAGGTGCTGCAAACCAAAGCTGCAAAGGAACGGTGATTAAAATTTTCTTTCCTGGCAGATTTTTTAAAACCGAATAGGGATTTAGTAAATGTTCCAAAATCTCAAATGCAGTCACAACTTCTACATCCATTTCTTTTAAATGCCTGAATTCATCGTCCAAATCTTCACCACCCGTATTTTGAACTTCATATCCTTTTTCCCGAATCAAATTGGACAAAGGATTTTCTACACCCAAATCCAATATTTTTTCGTCTTTTCCGATGAATTTCTCCACCAATTCTAAAGTAATAGCGTATCGTTTTTTAGGAACTTTTTTGTACATCGGACCAAAATTAACCTATTTGGTTATATTTACATATAAACTATTTAAGAAATGAAAAAATTGATGTGGATAATATTTCTTTTACCTATAATGCATCTGACTGCACAATCAGGACTTGATGAAGAAGAATTTGTCATTCAAAATATGTGTAATTATTTAATTGAAAATAAGGAAAAATCAGATTCAATTAGAGTGAATGAAGCTTCTGAAAAATATTTATATCCATATCTTGATAAACAAATTGAATCGGAAATTGAAGGAATTATAGATCGTATTTTTTTTCGCTATCAGAAACAATGTCCAGAGTTTATGATTATTTTGGATAAATCAAATCCTGTAGATGAGAATGAGGGATCATTATATGACCAACCTGAAAAATCGACCTTAACCAAAAATGAGTTGGATGAATTTAAAAAACACAAAAATTATTTTTATCAATTTCTTAATGAAATTACAAATGTTGCGATTTCAAATGGAGAATGGGTTGAATCGTTTGATGATGGTACTTTTTCCCGAACGAAAATGGAATGGATAGGTGAGAATTCATTTAAATTGACATTTATAGAAAGCGATAATCAGATGAAAAATTCTTACAGCAGGGCGGGAGAAGAATATTTTTATGATATTTTAAGTAAAGAAGAAAATTATTATTTTATTCAAAGCTTACAAAGCCATGGAAAATATTTAAAATTCAAATTGTATATCAAGTGAAAATTAATTCAAAATACCGCCTTCGCTTAAACACCCGCATCATCGGATATGCAGAAGAAACGGAAGACGGTCTTTTGTTCAAAGGACGTGAACCGCTTTGGTGGATGCGGGGAAAACCCAATTACGATCGGATTGATAAATTTGTAGGAATTCAGGATAAATTTCATCGGGATATTTATGAAAATGATATGGTGAATTACCGAATTAATGCCCAGGAGCAGATGCGAAAAGGCGTCATATTAACCAATGAACTAACCCATGTCTTTGAAATATTCGATTTGG
Organism: Moheibacter lacus; assembly: GCA_040392505.1. GTDB lineage: Bacteria > Bacteroidota > Bacteroidia > Flavobacteriales > Weeksellaceae > Moheibacter > Moheibacter lacus_A. Next base: position 9,659 of record JBEBVY010000007.1, read on the forward strand.
AATCCCAACATTTCACGCAACTTTTTGTGAGCGGATTTTGTCTTTTTCAATCCGAAAAAATGGAGATTTATTCGCATTTGTTCAACCATCCTGAACTGGAAAAATTATTGGAAAATGATTGAGCAGGAGGATAGCGTGATGAATACCTGCAAAAAGATGTGAATTTTTACAAACTAAAAACTTTTGTATTTAAAAAATTAACATTAAACTTGAATCGTTAAACTAGAAACAAACATTTAATTATGTCACACGGATTATTAAAAGGAAAGAAAGGAATTATTTTTGGTGCGCTTGATGCCAATTCTATTGCCTGGAAAGCAGCAGAAAAATGCCATGAGGAAGGAGCTGAATTTATTTTGACCAATGCGCCAGTTGCGCTCAGAATGGGAGAATTAAACGGATTGGCTGAAAAAACAGGATCAGAAGTCGTGGGAGCAGACGCTACTTCCATGGAAGATCTTTCCAATCTGTTTGACAGAGCGATGGAAAAATTCGGAAAAATCGACTTTGTGTTGCATTCCATCGGGATGAGCATCAATGTCCGAAAAGGAAAACACTATACCGATATGGATTATAATTTCCTGACCAAAGGTTGGGATATTTCAGCGGTTTCTTTTCATAAAGTGATGAAAACGGCTTGGGATAAAGATGCTATGAACGAGTGGGGGAGCATCCTCGCGCTGACTTATATCGCGGCTCAACGAGTATTTCCGGATTATAACGACATGGCTGACAATAAAGCTTATTTGGAATCGATTACCAGAAGTTTTGGTTATTTCTGGGGCAAAGAAAAAAATGTACGTGTCAACACGATTTCTCAATCTCCAACTCCTACTACTGCCGGTCAGGGTGTAAAGGGTTTCAGCGGATTTATGAAATTTGCTGATGAAATGTCGCCACTTGGAAATGCGACGGCTGATGATTGTGCCAACTACATCGTTGCCATGTTTTCCGATTTGACCAAAAAAGTCACCATGCAAAATCTTTACAATGACGGCGGATATTCGACCACCGGAATTTCGCAACAGGTGGCGGAGAAATTTTTATAAAAATTTAAAAAATAAAGACAGAAAAGAGGCTTTTTGGCCTCTTTTTTTTATTTAGAACAATGGATTCGTTGGTTTTAAACGATTGGAAATTTGTCAATAAAAATAATGCTGTTTGGATTTATTTTTCCATCCGGCGTCCGATTTCCATTCGGTGAAATAAACGACGACATCAGCATCGCTTTTCCAATCCGTAAAATAAATCTTCTTTTTGGCGTCCGATTTCCATTCGGTAAAAAACCAGATACCGTTGTTGTTACCTGAAGCATCGCTTTTCCATTCGGTTTTATAAACAATCAGATCGGCATCACTTTTCCATTCGGTTACGAAAACTTTTACATCGGCTTCCGATTTCCAGTCTGTGCTGAAAACAACCTGGCCAAATCCGAAAAAACTACTGAATATAATAAAAGCAAGGAATGTAAAAATTGATTTCATCATTATATTTATTTCGAATTAAAGTTAGAAATTAAAGTTTAGACTCAGATAATTTTTGACAATAAGTTAATTTTTATATCTTGGGAATGAAACCAAAAATTATTTTAGCATGTTTGAAATGTATCAGGACAAAGCCGGTGAATATCGGTTTCGGTTGAAAGCCAAAAACGGACAAAATATTCTGGCGAGTCAGGGTTATGCCCAGAAATCGGGTTGCCAGAGCGGGATTGATTCTGTGAAGAAAAATTCCCAAGATGAATCCATGTTTGAACTGAAACAAGGCGGAACCGACAAATGGATGTTTAACCTGAAGGCGTCCAACGGACAAGTAATTGGAACCAGTCAGATGTACGAAAGTGAAGCAGGTGCCAAAAATGGCATCCAATCTGTAATGACCAATGCGCCCGATGCTTCTGTGACAGAAGTTGAGAGTTGAAAAAATCTTTTCAAACCTGAAATTCCGGTTTTGGGAAAAACCGGAATTTTTTATACTTTCAAAATTCCTCTGAATCCGCGTGCGGCATAATAGGAATCAGCTCCGTTGTGATAGGTAAAGACTTTCCCATAACGCCGGTCACAAAAAATAGCACCGCCTTTTTTCCGTATGTCATCCGGTGTCAATACCCAGCTCGAAGTTTTTAAATCAAATTCACCCAATTCCTGTAATTCCCGGTATTCCGTTTCGGTCAGGATTTCTATGCCCATTTCTTTTGCTAAATCCATAGCTGAATTTTTGGGTTTATGCTCTTTTCGTGCATCCAAAGCCGCCCGGTCATAACAAATACTTCTTCTGCCTTTTGGACTTTCCGATGAACAATCGACAAATAAAAATTCACCTGTCTTTTTATCAAATCCGATTACATCAGGCTCACCTTCCGTGCGTTCCATTTCAGAAACAGACCAGAGTTTGTCAGGATGTTTGTCCAATTTTGATTGGATTTTTTCCCAAATCAAATCTTGATGACGATTCCTGTTTTCTTCAAAACGTGTTTTCAGAATTTTTAAAATATCTTCTTTTCCTTTTGGAGTAAGGGTTTGATTTGATTTTGCCATAGGACGAAATTATTAAAAAATAAATATACCGATTAATGAATTGATTATCCATACTTTAGAATCGAAAAAAATAAATATTTAACATTTTATTATAATTTATTGATTCACTTATAATTACGGTCATTTTATAGATTATCCATTTCGTCTAATGATGAGATTTTTACTGTAAAACTTTGAAAACCAAAATAAAGGACTAATTTTGCGCCTTTAAAAAACTATTATAAATTAATTAAACTATGAAAAAATTTATTTTTGTTCTTACAGTAGCTGCTTCATCTTTGGCATTTGTTAATTGTTCAAGTGATGATGATAAAGGAGGTGAGGATTGTGCTTCTTGTGGATTTATGGGAATTGAAACCAAAATCTGTTACACGGAAGGAAATAGCTACTATACAATGACAATGACAGGAGGTACCTCTCAAAATGTTGATTTAGAAGAAGGAGAAACTTGGGCTGAAGTAAAGTCAAGCTTTGAAGCAGCTTGTGATTTTGGCGGGTTATAATATAATCTCAAAAAACTATGAAAGCCGTCTCGGTTGAAACGAGACGGCTTTTTTATTTAAAAAAATATGAAAACTTTTATATTTCTAACTGCTTTATTATTAGGGTCGATGGCTTTGTCACAAGAACTGGAAGTGGATACTTTTCCGGTTTATCATGGCTGCCATCGCAAAGATTCCAATGAAAAACTGAAGTCCTGTTTCCGCGATAAACTCATTTATGAATTACGTGATTTATATTCTCTAAACAGTGAGGAGTTTCAACAAGAAATTAATAAGAACGAAAAGGTAATTGTTTATTTTACAATTAGCCGGGACGGAACAGTAATGGATTTCAGCTATACGGAGGATAGTAATCCCGTAATTGCTGTCAAAGTTTTAAAAAGATTAAACGAGATGTTTAAACAACAGAATAATAAAGGAAAATATATAAAACCGGCCACTTATAACGGGAAACCGGTCAATTTTAAAATTAAAATGGATTTATCCCGAAAATAAAAAAGCCGGAAATTTACGTCCGACTTTCTTATTCAATAATCAAATACTCAACCTCTCCATCACTTAATCTCCACTCTGATTCCTTCACTGTGCGCACTCAGTTCCGGTGCGTACATATTCTGCAAAGAAGTAATTCCATTCGAGAAATTCCCTGCGTTGTTGGCTCTCACATCGTATTCAAATACATACGTTCCTTTTGGCATATAATCGATGAAGAAATTCGTCGCGGCGTCACGGGTACTTTCGTAATAACCCAATCTTCCCTGGCGTTTGTAAGTTGAAAGAACATTTGTCGGTTCAAATCCGCTGGCACGCATATCTTTGATATGGACGAATTCCATTTCTCTATCCGTTTGGATTTCCAGTCGAACTGTTACCAAATCCCCAATCTGAATCGGTGTATTTTCCGTTATTTTGGTCAAAACCGGACCTGAATCCGAATTCTTTTTCAGGAACAATTCCTTTTTGAACTTCACACCGGTTTCAGCCGAAGTAATTTTATCCAGATCCTCAAAATACTGCCAATACATCGCGCCCCAGGCAACACCCGGAGAAGTTTTCTGAACATTTACGGTTGACATTTCCGATTTTATTTCTTCTTTGTTCCAACTAGTTTTCACATAACCTGTTCCACTTTGCGGTGCCTTTTCTAAAGATTTTAAATCTAAATTCTCACCACCGATTTTAACTGAAATTCCTTCTTCGGCATTTGTCCAGTCTTTTCCGGTACTCATCAGTGCAAAAACCGCTTCGGTGGTTGCTTTTGTCGATTCCCATTGATTGGTTTGACGGTTTTTCAACAACCAAACTTTCATGCTTTCTACTGCTTCTACGTCGTTCAAAACTTCATCAAAGGCTTCTATCAATAAAGCTTGGGTTTCAACCGGAGCCTGATACCAGTACCATCCGGCCACGTTGGATTTCCAGTACATACCCATTTCGTCGCTTTCCACTGCATTGTCTTTGATGGATTTTAATAATTTTTCTGCTTTGTCTTTCTGCCCGAAACGGTTGAAAATCAGAGCCAGCATTGCTTGTGTTTGTAGGCTTTGATCAAATTTATCTTTGTCCAATTCTTTCAGGAAATAATCTTTTGCCTGATTTCCTTTTTTATCCAACGGATGTTCATCCAGGAAATAACTTCTGGCATACAAATACTGGATTCCATCATAAGTGGAAGGTTTTAGTTTGTCATTTTTTAAATATTTGTCAAATTCTTTCTGCATTTCGGTATCGATGAACTGAATGGCTCCGTCAATGATTTCATCGGTATTTACATTCAGTTTTTCATCTGAATTGATGCCCATTGCTTTTAAATGCCCGAAACCGGAAACGATGTGTGTCGTGATATAACGGCTGTCGTCACCTCCTTCAAACCAAGGAAATCCACCACCGGATGATTGTTTGTTTTTCAATTTGTTAAACGCTGAAGTTAATTCGTTGCGCATTTGGTTCAAATCAAATAAAACCGCGATGCGTTTCATTTGTTCTTCTTCGCTTTCTGCCTGACGAACCCAAGGTGTTTCTTCCAAAAGAAGCGATTTCAATTCTTCATTTTGTTCCAATTTGGATTTCAATTCTCCTTTTTTGTTCCAGTCATCAAAAACCGTTTTGATTTTCGGATTGGAATGGATGATATGCTGTGAAATCATATTTCCGTACAATCTCGAAAAAACCTGCTCCGAACATTCGTAAGGATATTCACGGAGATAAGGCAAAGAGAAAATCGCATACCAGATCGGGTTGGTAGTCATTTCAAAAGTCAGTTTGAAATGGTCTAAACTTTCGGACTGATTATTTTTCAATTTGTCTAATGTAAAAGTTTTGTTTTGTCCTTCGCGCACATGAATCGGTAAAGTTTCCGTCACCATCATGCGGTTCGACAGAATGGGCAAGGCCGATTCCTCTCCGTCAGAGAAATCACCTGCCGAAGCGACCACCCGATACACAATCGCCTGATGTGTAGTCGGTATATTTAAAGTCCAGGAAACGTTGGTGCTGTTTCCTTTGGAAACACGGATGTTTTGAGTGGCGTTTTGGTTGCCGAATTCCACATCGACAGGTTGCATAGTAAAGGCATCAAACAACATCAATTTGGCTTGTCCACTCAGTTCTTTATCCGACAAATTCGTGATTTTGGACGAGAAAGTAATCTGATCGCCTTCGCGTAAAAATCTCGGCGGATTGGGAACGACCATCAGGTCTTTCTGTGTTCTGAGCGTGGTTTCAAAATAACCGGTTCTCAAATCCGGTGTATGCGCCGTTGCCATAAATTTCCAGGAAGTCAAACTTTCCGGTGTGGTAAACTGAATTTTTACATTTCCTTTTTCGTCAGTGCGCAAATTAGGGTAGAAGAAGGCGGTTTCTTGTAAATTTCTTCGGGATTGAACCTGGTTTAATTTTTCTTCTGCCTGTTTGGTGGTAATAATTATAACACCATTGATTCCACGAGCACCATATAAAGCAGTAGCTTGATCTCCTTTTAAAACATTTATATTAATAACATTTTCAGCTTTAAAATTTTCACGATTTATAATTTCTCCATCCACCACTATTAAAGCCTCAGGATTATCTTCTAAAGTAGAGTTACCTCGAATTGTTACGATAGTTGCGCTTGAATAAGCCTTTGTCGTAGTCTCTTCTAATTCCACAGAACTTTCATCCAAAGCTATTCCGGCAACTTCTCCAGATAAAGCATCAGCTACCTCAGTATTTGCAACAGGCGCAGCTGATTTCATGGTCATATATTGTCTTTGCGCATATTGATTCCACCCAAACCCAAACCAGTTCAACTCATCAAACGCCAGATAGTTATTCGGATAATAATATTTGAACGGATTTTCAATCAGTGTCTGGAACGAATTGATCCCAAAGCTTTGGTAGGTATTCCAGGAACGCAGCGAGGAATAATTATAATTTGTTCCCATCGGGAAATTGATGGAATTGGATTTAAACTGATCCAAAGAAGCATCGTACATGGTAGCGAGCATTTCTGCTAATAATTTATCTTTTCCTTCACCGCTTACGGTCAGCTCCCAGGTTTCGTTTTGTCCGGGCTGTAGCTTGTCTCGAAGCGTTCCGGCTGTGATTTTCAGCGAAGTATCCACATAAGGAACATTCACGGTCAGCGTTCCGGTTTTTGCCGTGTTGAATTTCCCGAAATAATAATGTACAAACACATTTCCCCGGTATTTTTCATCGATCGGGAAGGAGAAAGTTTTCACATTGTCATTGAGCTTTATTTTCTCGCTTTTGATGATTTTTCCATCCGCTTCCAATTGGACCAGGACTTCGGAATTTTCTGTTGCCGAAACAAGATTCAGCACCGCTGTTTCACCGGGTTTAAACTCGTTTTTATTCAGAGTCGCAGCAAACAATTCATTGTCCACCGGCTTTTTCTTTTCGTTTCGGTACAAATAAACCAGCTTTTCATGCGGAATACTGTCTTTCCCGTCCAGGATAAATCCTTTCAGAATGTAATATCCTTCTTTCCAGTTTCTCGGATTGATTTTGATGGATTTCGATTTTTCCGTATCAAATGATTCATTCAAAACCGGATTTTCTTTTTGCCAGTTTTCTTTCTCATTTTCATCGCCATAAGCTTCATGCGGGAAATAATTGACAAATTCATTTTTCGGATACAACTCATAATCCGTTTTAGGAAGCGGGGAATCACGCAAAATCCTTTCCGGCGGATTGATTTTGGTCAAAGTGATTTTTCCTTTGGCCGCCGCAAATTGCCCGTTCAGGTTTTCAGTCACAACGGGAATGGAGTCAAATTGTGATATTTCAATTCGTTCCAAAACCGGAATGTTTAACATATAACGCAAATCGCCCACCGTGATGGATTGTTCGGAAGAACGGGTTTCGCCGTTGATATCGGTGATGTCGGCAACGACACGGTAAGTGTAAGTTCTGGGGCTTCGAGTGTCCTCAGCCCCCGAAAATTCCCCTCCTTTGGAGGGGTTGGGGGAGGCTGCATTGAATTTTATCTCAAATTTCCCATCGGAATCAGTCGTGGTTTCACCGTGCGCAATTTCTTCTGCAGGTTCATTTTGTGGAAAATATCCTCGTTTCCACCAAGGCCAATACGGGTAAATTGCTTGTCTGTAAACCCGGTAAACCACTTTGGCATTGTCAATGTTTGCACCCGAATAAGCCGTTGCGTTTCCTTTGGCGGTGATTTCTTCTTCGAGTTTGAAAGTGTCTTTTACATCGTCAAATGCAACTTCAAACCGTGGGCGTTTGTATTCTTCCACGCTGAAATAATGCATTCCTCCATCATACGAAAAATCGTCTTCCAGATAAAATTCTCCGGTCAGCCCCGAAGTTGGTAAGATGAATTCTCCCGAAACCGAACCGAATTCGTTGGATTTTAATTCTAACGTGGCAATTTCTTCATCATTTACATCGTATAAATAAATCTCTACTGCTTCATTTGGAACAACTTTTCTTTTCTTGTCACCGTCTTTCTGATAAAGAATGCCTTTGAAATAAACGGTTTGTCCCGGACGATAAATAGCGCGGTCGGTAAAGAATTTGATTTTGGCCTGTGTTTTCTTTTCTGTGGAATTCTTGTAGTTGTAGTAATAATTCCGATAAGAAACATCTTCGCCGTCCACTTTAAAAGTAAGGTTACGGTAATTGTTATCGGAATAATTTAACTGCGCCAAACCTAATTCATTGGTTGTTAATGTTTTAATTTTGGTTTCTTTATTGTTTTTGTTTTCGTAAACATTTACTTTTTTATTGGCAGCCGGAATCCCGCTTTCTCGTTCCGTTACCAGAATTTCTTCATTTCTGAAAACGATGGAATAAGCCGAAACATCTACAATTTGGTATTGCAGAACAAAACCTTCGGAACCGAATTGGAAATCGGCGTTGTTGGAAGCCCAAACTAAATATTGACCTGAATTTAATGGATCCATTTTCACCAAAGTGGAATGTTCCTGGTAATCATCAAAAGATTTTAAATTCAACTGAAATTCTTTTTCCTGTGGATATGCCCGAAAGATTTCGTTTAATTTTTGCTGTTTGTCTTTGTCGGCTGCATTTCGGAATTCATTTATCTTTTTTGAATCTCCGTTGTATTTCAATACTTTAAAATAGAGTTTATCCAGATTTTTGTGCGTAACGGCAAAAGGCGTATTCTGTTCCGGAGCAATGTATTTTTCAATTTGAATGCTAAAATCCGGTGCCAGAATTTGTTTTTCCAATGATTGGGCATCTTTTGCAATGGCTGATTTCGGATATTGAGTTTGGATTTCTCTTAAAACCAATATAGCTTTTTCGGTTTGTTCTTTCTTTTGAGCAAAAGCCTTGGGTTCTTCGTTTGCGGATTTATTCAAATGAAAATTGGCAATTTCAAACAGAATGTAAGAAGTATAATTTGCAGCCGGATATTTTTTAGATAATTGGTTTAATTCTGCCAGATATTCATCTGAATTAGTATCATTTGTCTCGGCTTTCAGCAATTCCAATTCATTATACAAATAAGCATCCTGATTGCCTTTCTGAAGATGGAAAGCAGTTAGAGTTTTGAGTATCTGAATGATTTTTTCTTTCTTTTCCTGATCGGTATTCTCATCATAATTCCCTCCGTAATAATAATTATTTTCCGATTGGAAAAAGTTGATCGCACGGTGCGCCAGCAAATCATACAGAGTAGGGCGGAGGCTTTGGGTTTCTTTGACTTTGTTCAGGATATAATCCCATTTTTCAATCGGCTCGTTTTGTAAATCTTTTTGGTTTTCAATGGATTGTAAATACAATTTCGATGATTTTTGCCTGAAAATATTTTCAGTCCAAAATCGGAAGTCTTCACCGGTATTTTCAGAAGTTTCCGTACGTTCATTGATCTCCCATTGGTGCTGTTGGTAATATTGAAAATACAAATCCGCTAGCATAGATTGTAAAACCGCTTTTTCATTTCCTTTGGCTTCATTGATTTCCTTTTCAAAATTATGAACGATTTGAATTTCTGTGTCGTCATCATCCGAAGTTCCGATGGATATTTTGGATTGATAAAGCAATGCGCGAATGATTTGCTGCGAATTTTTGTCTTTTTTGGCTTGTGAATAAATTTCATTGACTGTAGGCAACGTGCTTTTCAACAAGCCTTCGGCTTCCTGCTTTTCGATTGCTTTCCATTTGGATTCGTAGTCGTATTTTTTTTGTGCCATTGAAAATGAGAAGGTTAAAATTATAATGAACAAAAGGAGATTTTTCATAAAAAATGGTTTTCTATAATAGATGCAAGATAAAAATAAAAGGTTGGTTTTTGTTTAAATATTGAATAGGTTTTGGATGGAATTCAGTGGGAAATCAATAAAATTTATAGGGAAATCAGGAATTTTGGTTTGAACTTTGAGTTAAATATTCAAAAATTGTCTAATCATAAATTATTGAAGTATGAAAGCAAAAATAGGATTGACACCCAAAGTGTCAGAAAATATCGCTGAAACATTGTCTTCTCTGTTAGCAGATGAATTTGTATTGTATGTAAAAACAAGAAATGCTCATTGGAATGTAGAAAGTCCTGATTTTCATACTGTTCATGTTTATTTTGAACAATTGTATCATGAGCTTGAAAAAAATATAGATGAGATAGCGGAAAGAATCCGTAAAATCGGTCATTATGCACCTGCGACTTTAAAAGATTATCTGGGAGTTACCCATTTGAGCGAAGAAAGAAAAGGTAAAAATGACAGCATCAGTTTCATCAAAGATTTGCTTTCTGACCATGAAGCCATTATTATTTTTCTGCGGGAAAGCATAGAAAAAATTGACGAAAGTGTAGATTTCGGAACCGCAGATTTTTTGACTTCTTTGATGGAAAACCATGAAACAACCGCTTGGATGTTGCGTTCCCATTTGAAATGATTTTTCAAATCACGATAAAAATACTGTCTGAAATTTTGAGATCTGATTTAGATTTTCAGACAGTTTTTTTTGTCATATTAAATTCTGAATAAACTCGCAGCAATTCCGTCAGCCAGAAATTTTCCTTTGTCGGTAAGGTATAAAATTCCGTTTTCGATACGGACGAGTTGGTTATCCAAATGTGGCTGAAGTTCTTTAAAAAATTCTTGGATAAATTCTTCCGGAAAATTAGATTTTAATTCACCTAAATTTAAACCGTAAATAGTCCTCAACCTGATCATAATCAATTCATTGAATCGATCATTCTCACTCAGTACTTCAATTTCATTTACCAGTTTATTTTCCGCTAAATTTTTGATATAAACTGAATTATTGGGCGGATTCCAGCTTCGGTTTTTTCCGTCATAGGAATGCGCCGACGGCCCCACTCCCAAATAGGGTTTTCCTTTCCAATAATTGCTATTGTGTCTGGATAAAAATTCTTCTTTTCCGAAATTGGAAATTTCGTAGTGAACAAAGTCATGAGAGGTTAAAGTTTGGACAAGCATTTGAAATTGGCGTTCCTGTTTATCTTCGTCCACATCTTCCAACTGTTTGGTCTGAATTTGATGGGCCAATACCGTTTTGGGTTCTACGGTCAAAGCATAGGATGAAATATGCGGAACACCTAATTCTAAAGCGGTTTCGAGGTTTTGTTGCCAGATTTCGTCTGTGGTCGTTTGCCCTCCATAAATCAAATCAATCGTAATGTTTTCAAATCCTAAATCTTGGGCTGTTTTGATAGATCGAATGGCTTCTTCCGTATTATGCGCACGGTTCATGAGCTTTAAATCCTCATCAAAAAAGGATTGGATTCCGATGCTCAAACGATTGGTGTAGGTGGATTTAAGTTCTTTCAGTTTGGCAAATGTCAGATCATCAGGATTGGCTTCCAATGTGATTTCGGGATGAGAAATGACAGCATATTGATCATGAATGATCTCCAAAATTTGATTGACTTCTCTTAAATCGAGCAGGGAAGGAGTTCCGCCTCCGAAATAAATGGTTTCGACCGGTTCAGAGATTTCGTCTTTCCTCATTTGCAGTTCTTTGACAATCATTTCAACCATTTGGTTTTTTGCATCCAATTGCGTTGAAAAATGGAAATTGCAATAACTGCATTTTTGTTTACAAAAAGGAATATGGATATAAATCCCTGCCATTTGGCAAATGTAGGTACAATCTGTTTAGGCAATGAAAAATTCGCTGTATGTTTGTAACAATTCAAGTTTTTAAAAAACTAATTACACGTAAAATTTAATAAAATGAAGAAATTAATCGTATTATTTGCGAGTATCACATTTCTTGTTGCGCCTTTACAAAAAGCAAAGGCCGACGAAGGAATGTGGTTTTTAATGTTCATCGGTAAAAAAATCGATGATATGCAGAAAATGGGCTTAAAGCTCACGGCTGAAGAAATTTACAGCATCAACAATAGCAGTTTAAAAGACGCTATTGTTCAGTTTGGTGGTGGATGTACGGCGGAAATCATTTCCTCGACCGGATTGGTGTTGACCAACCATCATTGTGGTTATGGCGCAATTGCAGAATTGTCAACGCCTGAAAATGATCATTTGACCAATGGATTTTGGGCAAAAAGTCAGGCAGAAGAATTAAAACCCAAAAGTTTAAAAGTTCGGTTTTTCGTCCGGATGGATGATGTTTCCAAAAGAATTTTGGGAAAAGTGAACGAGAAGATGACGGAAGATGAGCGCATGGCGGCCATCAATCAGGAAATTGCCAAAATCGAACAGGAAAACAACGAAGGCGGAAAATATGTGGTATCGGTTCGTTCATTTTTTGAAGGAAACGAATATTATTATTTTGTATATCAGGACTTTCAGGATGTCCGTTTGGTAGGAACGCCGCCGGATATGATCGGGCGTTTCGGAGGAGATACGGACAACTGGGAATGGCCGCGTCATACGGGAGATTTCTCCATGTTCAGAGTTTATACGGACAAGAACGGAAATCCAGCGGATTATTCAAAAGAAAATATCCCAATGAAACCTAAGCATTATCTTCCGGTAAGCATCGCCGGATATGAGGAAGGAGATTTCTCTATGATTTTGGGTTATCCGGGAAGAACGAATCGTTGGATGCCTGCAGGCGGTGTGGAGCAAAACATCAATTTTGCTTATCCGGCTTGGGTTGAAGGATCCAAATTGGGGATGGATGTCATTAACAAATACCGCGACCAAGACCAGAAAGTAAAATTGGATTATGCTTCCAAATATGCAGGATTGGCCAATTATTGGAAAAACCGTGCGGGAATGATTGATGCGTTGAATCAACATAAAACAGTAGATTCTAAAAGAAAAACGGAGAAAAAATTCAATAAATGGGCCAACAAAAAAGCCAATAAAGCGAAATATGGAAATGTTATTGAAACAATCAATAATTATTATGCTCAAACAAATGAGCAGGCTCGACATAACAACTATTTGATGACGATTTTGCGTTCCAGTACTTTTGCTGCTTTGCCGTCTAGTTTAGGAAGAAATTTGGAACAATATGCCAAAGAAAACGAAGCGAAAAGAGCTGAAATGCGTCCGGGCATCGAAGAAATGATCAACAATGTTTTTGAAGGAGCTTATATGCCGTTGGAAGAAGATGTGTTGGCTTCCCAATTGGAATTATATTATGCAAAAGCTGCAAAAGGAGGTTTGGCGCCGTATGTAAAAGAATTGGGTGATAAATTGAATGGAAATTTCAAGAATTATGTGAACAAAGCATTTGGAACGAGTATTTTTTCACACAAAGACCAATTGTTAAAATATTTGGATTCACCAAACGCTGATTTGATTACCAATGATGAATTGTACAAATTATCGACTGATTTGATGAGCCGCTACCGTGCTGAAACGCCTGAGCAAAAAGCGCAAAAAGACAGTTTCAATCAATCTTTCCGTTTATTGGTTCAAGGATTGAGAGAATCAGGTTTAAGCCCGATCGAATATCCTGATGCCAACAGTACTTTGCGTTTGACCTATGGTAAAGTAGTTGATTTACCGCTTGGAGAAGGAAAAGTAAACGACGCGAAAGATAATTTTTATACCACTTTAAAAGGAACCATCGCCAAACATAAAGAAGGAGATGACGAATTTGATGCGCCGGATAGATTAATTGAACTTTACAACAATAAAGACTATGGTCAGTATGCCGATAAAAGCGGAGAATTGCGTGTGAATTTCCTGACAGATCATGATATCACGGGTGGAAACTCCGGTTCACCGGTATTGAATGGAAAAGGAGAATTAATCGGAATTGCATTTGACGGAAACATCGAAGCGATGGCCGGTGATGTTATTTTTGATCCGAAATTACAACGTACGATTTCAGTAGACATTCGCTATGTATTATTTGTCATCGACAAATATGCAGGTGCTACCAACATCATTGACGAATTGACTTTGGTGAAATAAACTCACGAAAAACAAATATTCAAGTAAATAAAAATCCCGCCTTTTGAGCGGGATTTTTCATGAATCATGGTTTCGATTATTTTTTCAGTACTTTGAATTGTACCGGTTTTTCTTTGAATTTTAATTCTATGATATAGGTTCCGGCAGGATAGGATGACATATCAAGTTGAGTACTCAAATTCTTGATTTGTTTGGTAGATAATTTTCTTCCTTCCATGTTGTAAACACTTGCATCCAGAATTTCATTTTTAGAAACAATGTTCAACTGGTTGGTAACAGGATTTGGATAATAACTGAAATCCAAATAAGCATCTAAATCATCAACGCCAAGGGTCAAACATTCGATTCCTGCTTCCCAACCGGCTCTGGTAAATACTTCATTTGAAACAAAATGGAGCGTTATAGCACCGGATACATCGGTTGATTCAAATGGTCCTTCTGTAATTCCCAAATTTCCGGTAAGTCCACCTTCATATAATTCAGGGGCATCAGTATCCATTCCGTCATGGATATAAAGGAAATCATTATTGGTTTCTACATTAAATTCCGTAAATGTAATTTTTACTTTTTCATTTGGAGAAGTTGGAACGATGGTACGGACATAATCTTCGTTATTTGAATAACCGCCGGAAGTTCCACCGGAATCAGTTAAAATAGCTCCGTTACAAAAATCTCCATCTGTCACAAAAATTTCAAAGAATTCAACTGTTACCATATCACCGCATACTTTACGGATGTAGGCATTGTAGAAAGTGTTGGGAGTCAAATCATCCAAATTCACCGTAGTAGAACTTGTTTCTGTCCATACAAGAGTTTCAGTACTTCCGATAGGTCTAACGGCATATTCCCAAGTATCTGCATCTTCGTCTGCATCAGTCCAGGAAAGAACAGCTTCTGTCATGGTGATGTTTGTGATGCTAATATCCTCAACTGTATTGAAACAAACGCTGACACAATCGGTGCTTAAACATGTTTGGCTGTTGATGTTGTTAATCAAAACCGTTTTTGGTTGAATACCAAATCCTAAATTGAAATTGATTCCGACGCTTTGAAGGTGACAATAACTCATCAATGTACCACCGCCGGCAGGATTTCCGGGTAGAGGACAACTTCCTTCTACAAATCCGGCACATCCGTCAATTGCTGTATTGTTCCCATTCCATACACAGGCATGCGTATGACGAGATCCTAAAACGTGGCCATTTTCATGCGTCATTACCATGATGGTCCAGGAATAAGTAGGAACTTCGCTATATGCAAGGTTTACACCGGCATAACTATAATTATCTTCGGAACAAAGACCGTCAATCGTAGCAGCAACCCCACCACCTGAATTGTCAAACGCTCCGACCAATTGACCTACATCTCCTGCAAAATAAGGACGGATATCATTGAATTTCGCCAAGTAATCACTTGATCCACCGGAACCTTGATAAGGGTCCATTGTTTCCCAGATAAATACATGATTCAAAGCAACCGTAATGTCATCATTGTTATACAAAGTCTGCATATTGTTAAATGTTGCGGACATCCAATCCATAGTTTCATCTATGCTGGAATCATTGAAAAAATAGATATGATAGTCGATTTCATAATACATGGTCACACAATTCTCTGTCATATTTGAACCAAGAAATTGCATGGATTCCGGTTGGTCAACTGACGGATCTTTTGCAAAATCATCTGTTTCACAAGTCCAATCAGGCGTTTGAACCAAATCCAAATCAGAATAAACGATATAATCTGATTGATTATTTTTAGCCGTAAGTTTTCCGATATTTAGATTGCTAAACTCGTCAGTCGAAACAATTCCACTGAATTTATCCTCAAAGAAATTAAAGGAAGCCACTGAATTCAGATTTCCTTTCACAATTCCCCGATAATAAACGCCCGGGGTATATTGTACATTTTGTTTCAAATTGGTATCTACCGTAAAACCATCTGTAAACGGATTTACTTTATACAAAACCACATCTACATTGCTCCCGTTATAAGGAATAGAAATTTCTATCGTTTCGGCTTTTTGTTGATAAACGGACTGAATCGAAGTCATGTCCAACGTGGCCAAAGTCGCATTTTTTACTGTTTGTTCAATATTGGAGTTCTTTTCATTTTTAACGTTCAATACGTTAAATTTTTGGAAATCAGCCTTTTGGGTTTCCAAATGCGTAATTTTCTGAGCAATGGTTTTAGGTGTTTGTGCCAGCACTCCTATGCTCATCAGGAGCAGGCATAACAATAAAGATTTTTTCATGAGTTAATTTTATTCGCCTAATTTATGGCATTTTATTTTAAACAAAAAATGCCCAAATAATTGGGCATTAAATAATTTCGATCAAAATTTATAAAGTTCCGCGTTTTTCTTGTTCTCTTTCGATGGATTCAAACAATGCCTTGAAGTTCCCGGCACCAAATCCGCGTGCTCCCATTCGCTGGATTACTTCATAGAAAAGGGTAGGGCGGTCTTCCACCGGTTTGGTGAAGATCTGCAATAAATAACCTTCTTCATCAGCATCGATCATAATTCCTAATTTCTGAAGTTCGTTGATGTCTTCTTTGAATTTGTTCATATGATCTTTCAATCTTTCCGGAATTGCATCATAATAAGCTTGTGGTGGGATTGATAAAAACTCAACACCTCTTGATTTCATTTCAGCTACGGTTTTGATGATATCGTCTGTTGCCAAAGCCAAATGCTGAACGCCCGGGCTCTCATAGAAATCCAAATATTCCTCGATTTGAGAGCGTTTTTTTCCTTCTGCCGGTTCATTGATCGGAAATTTGATTCTTCCGTTTCCGTTGGCCATTACTTTTGACATCAAAGCCGAATATTCAGTTGTGATCTGTTTGTCGTCAAAGGATAAGAAATTTACAAATCCCATGATGTCCTCAAACCATTTCACCCAAACATCCATCTGATTCCAGCCTACATTCCCAACCATGTGATCAATAAATTTCAGTCCAACCGGTTCCGGTTTGTAATCCGATTCCCATTTGACATAACCGGGCATGAAAAGTCCTTTGTAATTTTTTCTTTCGGTAAACATGAAAACCGTTTCACCATAACCATAAATTCCGGCTTGAACGATTTCTCCGTTTTCGTCCGAAGTAACTTTAGGTTCCATAAACGAATTTGCTCCCCGTTTGGTTGTTTCTTCGTAAGCTTTTCTTGCATCTTCCACCCACAAAGCGATGATTTTCACACCGTCTCCGTGTTTTTTTACGTGTTCTCCAATCGGGGAATCAGAATTCAATGCCGTGGTCAAAACCAAACGGATTTTGTCCTGCTTCAAAACATAAGAAGCTCTGTCCTTTAACCCTGTTTCCAGTCCGGCATAAGCTTCAGACTGAAACCCGAAAGCCGTTTTATAATAATGTGCAGATTGTTTGGCGTTTCCTACATAAAACTCTACGTAATCTGTTCCCAAAAGCGGCAAAAAGTCCTGCGCTCCTTCAAATATTTTTTCTAAACCGTATTCAACGCTTTTTAATTCTTGTGACATGATGTTTTATTTTTAATTTAATGTGAATGAAATATTTAACCAATTGATTTAGGTAAGTTGGAAAAATCAATTAGACCACATCGCCCGATGTAAAACAGAAAGTAAAACCCGATTGTACATATCTCCCAAAGATACGAAACAAATCCGACTCAAAACAATGGCTAATTTGAAAAATGACCCGGAAATGCTTTTTCAGGCTTTTTTCTAAAAATATTGAGTAAAATCCAGGATTTTAAAAAGCCGTAACCATAAGCAGCAAATTGAATAATTACTATATAAGGCGCTATTTGAGCGACTAAAAAACTATTGGTTTTGTTTAAGGAATGAAACCAAATAAGTATAAAATAAATTACATATAACACAAAAGGAAAGAAGAACCAATCCGATTGAAAGGGTGTGAAAAATATATGAGAAATCATAGATAATATGGCAAAAATATAACCCAAACTAAACAAACTAGGAAACCAATAAGTCAGCTTTTCACTTCCCGGATGTCGTTGGTTTAAAATCGGTCTTGCCACACCAAACTGATACACCTGCTTCGCGAATTTTTTAAGTGAAGTTCTGCGTTTATGAAAAACTTTGGCTTCCGGAATCAATCGGGTTTCAAATCCTTTTTCCCATAAAGTCATACTCAAATCAGGATCTTCACCGATTCTCAAATTGCTGAATCCACCGGTTTTTTCAAAAGCTTCTTTGCTAATTCCCATATTGAAACTTCTTGGCTGGAATTTACCGATGTGCTTTTTCCCACCACGGATTCCGCCTGTGGTCAAAAATGACGTCATGGAATAGGAAATCGCTTTTTGTAAATCGGTGAAACTTTCATCTGCCGCATCAGGACCGCCAAAAGCATCCATATAATTTTGAGTTAATTCTTTACGAACGATTTTTATATAATTCTCAGGAACAATCGTATCGGAATCCAAAAAGATGAAATAATTGCCATTGGCATTGCGCATTCCGAAATTTCTTGATTGCGCAGGTCCTGAATTTTCTTTGTAGAAATACCGAATGTTTAATTTGGATTGGAACTGATTGGCAATCCGTTCCAAAGAATCAGGCGAGCCATCATCCACTATGATTACTTCAAAGTCCAAATCGCTTTGTTGCGTCAGGCTTTGCAATAATTCGGTTAGTTCGTCTTCACGTCTGTAAACCGCAATGATTATGGAGAATTTTAAATCCAAATTTTATTTATTTTTTCCAAACATGGTAGATTTTAAGTCGCAAATTTAATCCAGTTTTCTTTTCCGGTCACGTTTTTCAATATAATCCCAAATAGCATCTTCTGTCGTCAGCCAGTTTCTGCCTTCTTTGAATGCATCAATTTTCCCTTGACGAGCCAGTAAACTGATATATTCTTGCCCATAGGGAATCCGCTCTTCTTCTACTATATCCGAAATCGGTTTATAATCATCGTATGTATTACTTAATGAACTTAAATAAATATTTACACTTCTTTCCAAAGCTTGAATCACCAATAAAACGAATTTGGAATAATCGCCTTTATTGGCTTGGTTCAGCGCATCATAATATTTTTTCCGGTCATTTTTTAAAATAATGGCAGGAGGAAAACCGGCCTGTATCAACAATAAATTGAAAACCAATCTTGCCGTTCTTCCGTTTCCATCAAAAAACGGGTGAATCCAAACAAAACGATGGTGAAAAATGGCCGATTTAATGATGATATCCAATTCTGAATTATTGGCCCAATCGATTATTTCAGTAAGATAATCACTTACTTTTAGAGCATTTGGCGGAACAAAATTTGCTCCGGAAATTCTTACACCTGAAGTTCTGATTCTTCCGGCGAATTCTTTTTCAATTTTTTGTAAAACCAATTCATGAACTTTCAAAATATCCTTTTCTGCCAAAACATATTTATCTGACACCAAACTTTCCACATACTCAATCGCCTCCTGATGGTTTATCGCTTCAAAATGTTCCCGAAGCGATTTTCCTTTGATAGTAAAACCCTCTTCTATGACCATTTTAGTTTCTTGAAGCGTAAGCGTATTGCCTTCAATGCTGTTAGAATTGTAAGTCCATTCCAAAGTTAAACTCTCCTTAATGCTTTTCAAAGCATAGGAGGGAAGCGGGCGTAATTTGTCTAGTTCAGTTTTTTTTCTCTGAATACGTTCTAATTGCTTGTCTAATCCTTCAAAATGATAAGGATAATCTTGCCATTTCATCGTTCACTTAATTTTCCCAAATTTACTAATTAATATCGGATATTAAAAATTTATTTACTATCCGATATTTAATTTTTTTCCAAAAGAAAAGCGGAAATGATCCGCTTTTCAATTATTAATGATAAAAATTACTTCTTTACAACAGCAATTTCAAGTTCATCCAACTGTGATTGATCAATAGCCGAAGGTGCATCAATCATCACATCACGACCTGAATTGTTTTTCGGGAATGCGATATAATCGCGAATGGTCTCACTTCCATCCAGGATTGAAACCAAACGATCAAATCCAAATGCCAAACCACCGTGTGGTGGCGCACCGTATTGAAAAGCATTCATCAAAAATCCGAATTGCTCCTGTGCCTGTTCAGGTGTGAACCCCAGCAGTTCAAACATTTGAGCCTGTAATTCTTTGTCATGAATTCGTATAGAACCACCACCGATTTCGTTTCCATTTAAAACCATATCGTAGGCATTGGCACGAACTTCACCCGGATTGGATTTCAGTTTGGAAATATCTTCTGGTTTTGGCGAAGTAAAAGGATGGTGCATGGCGTGCCATCTTTTGGTTTCTTCATCCCATTCCAAAAGCGGGAAATCAATCACCCAAAGCGGAGCGAATTCATTTGGTTTTCTTAGTTCCAAACGTTCTGCCAACTCCATTCGCAAAGCGCTCAGTTGTTTTCTGGTGTCGTTTGCTTTTCCGGCCATGACGATCATCAAATCACCTTTTTGCGCGTTCATTCTTTCGGCAAATGCAGCCAAATCTTCCTGCGAATAGAATTTATCGGCAGAAGATTTAAAAGTTCCGTCCTCGTTGACACGAACCCAGACAAATCCACGCGCACCGATTTGAGGGCGCTGAACCCATTCCAGTAAACGGTCGATGTCTTTTCGGGTATAAGAATTCAAAGTAGGAGCGGAGATACCCACCACCAATTCTTCTTTGTCAAATATGTCGAATCCCTTGTTTTGAGCCAAATCATTCAGTTCGTGGAACTCCATCCCAAAACGGATATCCGGTTTGTCGTTTCCGTATTTTCGCATGGCTTCATCGTATGTCATTCTTGGGAATTTTTCAATTTCGACCCCATGAATTTCTTTCAGCAAATATTGGGTCAGACCTTCAAAAATATCGAGGATATCTTCCTGTTCCACAAATGCCATTTCACAATCGATTTGGGTAAATTCCGGTTGTCGGTCGGCACGTAAGTCTTCATCACGGAAGCATTTCACGATTTGAAAATATTTATCCAGTCCACCCACCATCATCAATTGTTTGAAAGTTTGAGGTGACTGAGGCAAGGCATAAAATTCTCCCGGATTCATTCGAGAAGGAACCACAAAATCACGTGCGCCTTCGGGAGTGGATTTGATCAATACGGGTGTTTCCACTTCGATGAAGCCTTCATCCGATAAATATTTGCGGACTTCTTGGGCAATTTTGTGCCGGAATATCAATTTATTTTTAACCGGATTTCTTCTGATATCCAAGTAACGGTATTGCATTCTTAATTCTTCTCCGCCATCGGTTTTGTCTTCGATGGTAAAAGGAGGAAGTTTTGATTCGTTTAAAATCTCTAATTTTTCTACTAAAATTTCAATTTCACCTGTAGGAATATTCGGGTTTTTGGAAGAACGTTCAATGACTGTTCCTGTAATTTGAACAACAAATTCGCGTCCTAAAGTTCGCGCAGCATCCAATAAAGCTTTTTCTGATCTTTCTTCATCAATGATCAATTGCGTAATTCCATATCGGTCACGTAAATCGATCCAAATCATAAATCCTTTGTCACGAATGACGGAAACCCATCCGCTCAGTGTAACTTTTTCGTTTAAATTATTTAAGTTTAATTCCCCGCAGGTATGTGTTCTGAACATTTTTCAAAATTTAACTGCAAAGGTAAGTTTAGAAATTAGAAGTTAGAAATTAGAAGTTAGAATTTTTACATCTTCCTTTCTTCTTATAAAAAGATACGAAAAATATTAGCCTTAAATTTAGGGGTTAAAAACATTAAATTTTTAAGATATGTGCAAAACGATTGGTTTATTGGCAGGCAGTTTAAGAAAAGAATCATTTTCAAAAAAGATTGCAAAAGCAGTTGTAGATATGGCACCTGAAGGTTTTGAGTTTAAAATCATTTCTCTTGACGATCTGCCGGTTTATAACCAGGATTTTGATGACAACGACAATGTTCCGGAAGCTTACGTAAAATTCAGAAATGAAGTAAAATCGCTCGATGGTGTTATTTTTATCACACCCGAATACAACCGATCTATTCCGGGGGTTTTAAAAAATGCAATTGATGTGGGTTCGCGTCCGAAAACAAAAAGCGTTTGGAATGGTAAACCGGGCGCGGTCTTCAGTAATTCTCCCGGAAATCTATCGGGGTTTGGTGCCAACCACCATTTGCGCCAATGTTTGGTTTCTTTGAATGTTCCCGTTATGCAGCAGCCCGAAGTTTATCTTGCTAAAATATCGGAAGTGTTTGATGAGAACGGAAAAATTAAAAATGAACAAACGATAGAATTTCTTCAGAAAGCGGTAACGGCTTACATTGATTGGTTTAATAAAATTCTAAGTAAATAATTAAATCTTAAAAATAATTTTAATTTTGCAAACCCAAAGCACACGTGGTGAAATTGGTAGACACGCCATCTTGAGGGGGTGGTGAGCTAAGCTCGTGTCAGTTCGAATCTGATCGTGTGCACAAAAATAAATGGGGCTGTCTCAATAGTAGACAGCCCCATTTTTAAATCTTATAATTTGATTTTAAGCCGATTGAGCTTTTCCTTTAATTGCTTTAAATCCATAAATTAAAATATGAATCACTCCAAAAACCAATGAGAAATAAAAAAGTCCTGCATCATTAATCCTTCCGGTTTCTGGATTTATTTCGGAAACCTGATGATGGGATATGGCAAGTCCTATAAGGACTACTGAGAATACAATCCCACAAATACCAACAATTTTATTGGCATTGCTCATAATTCCGGCTTGCTTACTGGTTATATGGCTGTTTTTTATACTATAAAACAAATAGACGTCCAATCCCACAATCATCCAAAGAACCAATCGCATCCAGGTATCAAGTGGCAAAAATGCCATCATAAAGAAGCATACCAAAATGCCGGCAATTGGCACAAAAGGAACCAATGGTGTGCGGAAAGCCCTCGGAGCCTCGGGCATTGTTTTTCTCAATACCAATACTCCGATACATACCAGAATAAATGCGAACAAGGTTCCGATACTAGTCATTTCTCCCACAACCCTTCCCGGAACGAATGCTGCAAAAATGCTGACAAATAAAAGGAAAAATAAATTCGATTTATGCGGTGTGCGGAATCTAGGATGAATCGTTGAAAATACTTTCGGTACAAGTCCGTCCTTACTCATGGAATAAAATACACGGCTTTGACCCAACAAAAGAACAAGAATTACGGAAGCGTATCCGAGCAAAATCGCTACAACAATAGAAGTATTTAACCAGGGATAGGCAGCGTGAACCACTCCATCGGGACCCAAGTCACCCATATTACTAATCGCAATGGCAACAGGTGCCAGCTTATTGGTAGGGTCTGCGCCATAAGCTTTGTAATTGGCAACACCGGTCATTACATAAGCAAATAGAATATATAGAACCGTACAAATCAACAGCGATCCCAAAATCCCCAAAGGCATCGATTTTCTTGGATTTTTGGTTTCTTGGGCCGCTGTACTCACAGCGTCAAAACCTATATAAGCAAAGAAAACTACGGCCGCTGCCCTAATAATTCCAGAAAAGCCGTATTCGCCAAATTTACCTGTGTTTTCAGGTATAAAAGGAATGTGATTTTCCGGACGGATGTATTGAAAGCCTACTGCGATGAAAATCAATACAATTGTAACCTTCATGATCACAATAATCGTATTTACAAAAGAGGATTCTTGCGTTCCTCTTATCAATACCAAAGACATAACTGATACGATAAAGACTGCCGGCAAATTCATCATTCCAGTTACCACATCACCGTTCGCCAAAGTCATGGAATCGAAGGGAGTCATCAATAATTCAGGAGGGAAAGTTATTCCCATCGTTTTAAGAAATTTGTCTAGGTATCCGGACCAACTTGATGCGACAGTTGCTGCTCCAACCGCATATTCCAACACCAAATCCCAGCCGATGATCCAAGCGACAAATTCGCCCATTGTAGCATATGAATAGGTGTAAGCGCTTCCCGCAACCGGAATCATGGATGCGAATTCAGCATAACAAAGACCTGCAAGAGCACAACCCAACGCAGCTATAATAAATGAAATAACAATGGAGGGTCCGGCATAATCTGCTGCCGCCATCCCTGTTATTGAAAATAAACCGGCTCCGATGATGGCACCAATACCCAATGAAATAAGACCCCAGGTTCCAAGGGTTTTTTTGAGGGCGTGTTCACCGCTTTCGTTTGATTCTACAATCAAGCTTGAAATCGGCTTTCTAGAAAATATACTCATGTGTTTGTGTTTTCTATTTTGTTAACAAGATTAACAAATGTAATAATTTCTTTAAATTCTCTTTAAGAAATTCGGTTTACAACAGAATATTAACCAAAAAACCTGAAAAAAATACAGGCAAAACTCTGACTCGTTTTCATTAAAATATGATTTTATAACTATCTTGCCGAAAATTTTAAACAAATGAGAAAATCATTGATAATCCTATCGGTTTTTGTTGCTTTGAGTGCATGTAAAAAAGAAGAGAAAACCGTAGGAACTAATGAAAATGGAGAAAAATTAACCTTGAATGAAAATGGAGATACCGTAGTGATGAGTGTTGATTCTACTGCTTATACTACTTCGAATTCTGATAACAGTCAAGCCGCTTTGGTCAAAAACACAGACGATTCCTATACATTTCGATACAACCTGAAAAAAGGTGAAACTTATCCTTTTTTGCTAAAAACCCAACAAGATCAATCGATGACTGCCGGTGGTCAATCCATGAGTATGTCTTCTGAAAGAACGGTTGGTTTTGATTATTTCGTGGAAGATGTGGTAAACAATGTTTTCAAACTGAAAGCGACTTTCAAAGGTTTTAGTGAAAAATTCAAAGCCCCTACCGGCGAAACAATTTCTTACAATACAAACTCTGCAAAACCTTCTGACAAAGATGTAGCACAAAGTTGGACAATTTATAAATCCATCATCGGACAAAACTTTCAGATGGAAGTAGATAATAAAGGGAAAGTTATTTCTGTAAACGGCTTAAATTCAGTCATTTCAAATTCTTTATCCAAGCTTAAATCTGAATTTACTCCCGAAGAACAAAATATGATCAAAGAATTATTAAATAGGGCATTAAATAATGAAGCCATCAAATCCCAATTCGAAGAAACATTAAATATTTTTCCGGATAAAAATTTGAAAATTGGGGAACAATGGTCAGATTCACAAAACATAAGTGAAGGTCCTGTGAAAGGAACCAATAAAGTTACACGCACTTTCAAGGAAATTAAAGACGGCAAAGCGACCATTACCGTTGCCGGAATTCAAAATGTTTCGGGAAATGAGACTCAGCAGGGAATTACCATGAACATGAAAAACAATGCAACTCTAAACGGTTTTATTGATCTGGACATGGAATCGGGATGGATTAAAAAGGTGAGCATCACCAAAAAAGAAACCATAAATACCACTTATCAGCAGGGAACTCAAAAAGAAACAGAATCGGGTACAGCAACCACTATCACAACAGTTAATTAATTATGTCTTTGCTCAAATTCATACTTTATTCGCTCATCGCTTATCTGGTAATTCGATTTGTGATGCGTTTGATTTCACCACCACGTCAAAATCAATCAGGGCAAAATAAAAATCCGCGTCCCAAACAAAAGGGTCCGGAAATTTTAGAGGAACCAAAATTCACAATTGAAGCCGAATCGGTTGATTATGAAATAATTGAAGAACCGAAAAAGAAAAATGAAGAATAAAAATCTAATATTCAGTGCGCTCGCCATAGTTGTTTTTGCAATTCTGGCGATTATTTATTGTGCGCCGGTGCTTTCTGACAACTCCATCATTCAGCCTGACATTGTCAATTACAAAGGAAGTGCAGAAGAAATGCACAAATTTCAAGAACAAACCGGCGAAAATATCTATTGGTCCAATGCCATGTTTGGCGGTATGCCTACTTACCAGACCGGTGCAAAATATGACAACGATTTAATCAAAGGGGTTGACCGTGTCTTGAGATTTTTGCCCCGTCCCGCAGATTATATTCTTTTATTATTTGCCGGATTTTTCATTCTCGGAATGGTGTTATTTAAAAACTGGAAATACGCGCTGGCAGGTTCTATATTTTTTGCCTTGGGCGCATATTTTTATATCATCATCGGCGCGGGACACAACGCGAAAGTGCACGCCATCGCTTATTTTGCTCCTCTTGTCGCCGGAATAATCTTGCTCTATCAGCGGAAATATATTTTAGGTTTTTTGCTTACGGCACTTTTTATGGGATTGGAACTTTCTGCCAATCACCCACAGATGACTTTTTATCTGTTTCTGGTGATGATTGTTTATTTTATTTTCGAATTAATTCATGCCCTTAAATCAGAGGAAATCAAGCCTTTTGCTATTTCGACCGGATTGCTTACTTTAGCTTGTTTAATCGGTTTAGGACTAAATGCGACACGTCTTTTAACGACTTACGAATACAGTCAGGAAACCATCAGAGGAAAATCAAATCTGACCATACTTCAGGACAAACAGGAAGGATTGGATCATGACTATATCACACATTGGAGTTATGGAAAACTGGAAACTTTCAACCTTTTTATTCCTGACTTTATGGGTGGAGGAAGTCAGCCCAAAGAAGAAAACCTTAAAAATTATATCGCCGAACTTCAAAAGCAACAATATGTAATCGATTTGAATGATCAATTCAATGCGCAAGCATTTGATTATCTGGCAAGTTCTCCTGTTTCTACCTACTGGGGTGATCAACCCGGAACTTCGGGGCCGGCTTATCAGGGCGCAGTTGTAGTTTTTCTTTTCTTTTTAGGATTGTTTTTAGTTCGAAATAATTGGTCAAGATACAAATGGTGGCTTTTGACAGCTACCGTTTTAAGTATCATTCTGGCTTGGGGTAAAAACTTTGCCGGCCTGACCGATTTCATGATCGAATATTTTCCGTTCTATGACAAATTCAGGGCGGTTTCATCCATGCTCGTTATGGCGGAATTTACCATGCCTTTACTGGTGGCACTGACCTTATATGTTTTCTTCAAAGATGAAAGCTTGACAGACGAATACAAAAAGAAAATCCTGCTATATGCCGGCGGAGGCGTAGTTGGTTTGTTGATTATTTTTTATTTATTCGGAGGAATTTTATTTAGTTTCTCAAATGAATTTGATGTTGCATCCAAACAACAATATCTGGAATTGGTAAAAGAATACAATCCACAGGCATTCGGAACTTGGGACACTTTGTTGAACAATGTGAACAAAGCACTCGTTCAGGACAGAATTGATATGTTTAAGGCTGATACGTTGCGAACATTGTTGTTTGTCTTTTTAACGTTGGGATTGCTCTTCTTGTACCAATTGAAAAAAATAAAAAACAGCTTAATTGTAGTTTTAGGAATTGCCGGTTTAGCACTGATTGACGGTTGGCAAGTGGATAAACGCTATTTGAACGATGAAAATTTTGTCGATAAAATGTTTGTGGAGAATCCTTTTCCTACGCAACTTTCATCAAAATTGATGGACGGCGCAAGAGAAAATTATCATTTGGCCGGAATTGTACAAAAAGTTCCATTCAACAAATCTCTCGACAGTTTACGAAAAGTCGACAAAACCCAATACCGTGTGTTTGACAACATAAACAGCAGTTTCAATGATGCCACGACTTCTTATTTTGTGAATTCAATCGGCGGATACCACGGTGCGAAATTGCACAATTATCAGGATGTCATTGATTTGTTTTTTTCAGGTTCGGAAAAATCCAAAGAATTGGGAATTTCTACAGTTCATACCCAAAAGATTTTGAATCTTCTGAACACCAAATATCTTGTTCATGGAAGTTTACAAAGTCCAATGGTTCAACAAAACAACGAAGCTTATGGAAATGCTTGGTTGGTTTCAGGCGTGAAATGGGTGCAAAATGCAGACGATGAAATTCTGGCGCTGAAAGATGAAGATCTGAGAAATACTGTGGTTCTGGAAAGCAAGCTGAATCAGCAGATTGGAAAAGGATTAATTCCTGAGTCCGGTTCTACAATTGAATTGACGAACTATCAACCCAATAAATTGGTTTATAAAACCAACATTGTTTCACCAAAAATTGCGGTTTTTTCTGAAATTTATTATCCGCACGGCTGGAAAGTCAAAGTGGATGGAAAAGAACGCGAAATATTGAAAGCCAATTACTTCCTTCGCGCAGTCCAATTGGAACAAGGGGACAAAGAAATTGTGATGGAATTTGATCCGCAAAGTATAAAAACCGGAAATACTGTAACGCTGGCATTTAACGTGATTTTTGTTTTGCTGGTTTTAGGAGGTGGATTTTTTTGGTGGGAAAGGCGAAAGGAAAGTTTGACAAATAATTCTTAAATTTGTTTAAATATCCAAAATGAAAGTACTGATTGATATAGCTGAAAATGATGTGTCTTTTGCAATGAAAGTATTAAAAAGCCTCTCGTTTGTAAAAAAAATAAAAGCTATTTCCGGTTCAGATGTAAAGATTTTAGATGATTTAAATATTTCAGCTGAAGAGGTTCGCATGCATAAAGAGGGTAAAATTCAACTAAAAACAGCGCATGAGTTATTAAATGAGTTATAACATCCTCATTACTTCTCGATTTGAGAAAGAATTAAAAAGATTAGTAAAAAAGTTCTCTTCCCTGAAAAACGAATATGAGGAATTGATATTATTACTCTCGAATCAACCTGAATCTGGAACATATATTGGAAATAATTGTTATAAAATAAGATTAGCAATTGCATCAAAAGGAAAAGGAAAAGGAAAAAGAGGAGGAGCCAGAATCATTACTTATATTTATCACTCAGCTGAAACCGTCTATTTATTGTCAATTTATGATAAATCCGAAAAAACGGATTTAAATGCAAATGAATTGAAAGAACTAATAAGTCAATTGGATCTTGGAATCAAATAAAAAAGTTTTAATCATCACTTACTATTGGCCTCCGGCAGGTGGGCCGGGCGTACAGCGATGGTTGAAATTTGTGAAATATTTGCCTGAATTTGGCATAGAACCCATTGTCTATACACCTGAAAATCCTTCTTTTCCGATTGAGGATAAATCTCTGCAAAGAGAGATTCCATCTGATTTGAAAGTTGTCAAAACCAAAATATGGGAACCATATCAAATCGCTGAAAAATTAAATCCAAAAACAAAGGATTACAAAGCGGGAAATTTCGAAAAGTCTGAAAAACAATCTTTTTTGACTAAAATTTCGGTTTTTATTCGTGGGAATTATTTCATTCCTGATGCTCGGAAATTTTGGGTGAAACCTTCGGTTAAATTTCTAAGAGATTATCTTCAAGAAAATTCAATTCAAACCGTTATCACAACCGGACCTCCGCATAGTTTGCATTTGATTGGATTGAAATTGAAACAAAAAAATCCTAATTTGAAATGGATGGCGGATTTTCGAGATCCCTGGACACAAATCAGTTACCACGATGAATTAAAACTGACAGACAAAGCTCAAAAAAAACACAAACAACTTGAAAAAGAAGTCCTGAGTTCTGCCGATATTGTCATCGCTACGAGTTTTACCGATGCTGAAAACTATCGGAAATTAGAAGCAAAAAGGGTAGTAGTGATCACCAACGGATTTGAAGAATCAGACTTCAGAATGGGGAAATTTATTTCAAAGAAATTTAAAATCACCTATTCCGGCGGATTGGAAATCGCAAGAAATCCGCTCGTAGTCTGGGAAGCTTTGAAGGAATTAGTTCAGGAAAATGAAACGTTCAAATCAGATTTCGAATTGGAATTTTATGGAAATTTAAGTCAAGATGTGGAAAATTCAATCATTGAAAATGGCTTACAAAATCATTTGGTGAAAAAAGGATATGTTTCGCATAAAGACTCGATTCAGGGAGTCAAAAACGCTGATTTACTTTTACTTACGAATTTCCCCGATGAGAAATCCAAAGGAATTATTCCCGGAAAATTATTTGAATACATGGCGACCGGAAATCCGACTCTGGCAATCGGACCGGATGGAGGAGATGTATCCCGAATTTTATCGGAAACCAAAGCCGGAATATATTTCACACATGCTCAAAAAGAGGAAGTGAAAACGTTCATTCTGGAAGAATATAAAAAATGGAAGACAGCAGATTTGCAGCTTCCATCTTTTACAATTGATCAGTATTCACGAAAGAATCTGACAGAAAAATTAGCCCAAATTATAGTTTCTTAAATTCAACCCGACGGTTTTGTTTTTTTCCGTCTGCCGAATTATTGGAAGCAACGGGTTCAGCTTCTCCTTTTCCGGAAGTAATAAGTTGGGAACTTTTGATTCCGTATTTCGACACCAAATAATCTTTTACACTTTTTGCTCTGTCTTCACTTAATTTTTGATTGGCCGATTCATCGCCATCACTATCCGTATGACCGATAATCAGCACATTGATAGAAGAATTTTCTTTTAATGCAGCACCTAATTCATCCAAAACCGTTTGACTGCCTGCTTTCAAATTGGATTTTCCGCTGTCAAACAATATATCGCTTGAGGAAAACTCTCCGGTTTCAATCAATTTATGACGGGTATCGCCACCGGCTTCGGCTAATCTCAGATTAGCAATGTAGTAATTATCATTTTTGCTGTCGCCGTTGATGAAAAACACGATACTGTTATAGGTCACATCCTGAAATGCTTGTGGTAAATCCCAAATTTTTTCTCCGTTTACATACACACGAAGTCTGTTTTTTTGTCTCCAAATTTGAACTTTTGCTTGATTTGCGGAATTGGAATAAGCGGTTTGCCCCATATGGTTTTCAGCAATATTCTTATTTCCTGAAATAACGGTGAAATACGTTTGTCCTTTGGTTTTAGCCGAACCTGCATCCTGTGGATGTAAACCAAACATAACACCCTCTTTTCCAGTTTTAAAAGGTGCCCATTGGGCATATTCGTTTTTATTAGCAGCTTGCGTAAAAACTATATTTAAAAAGGAAGAATAATAGGAGAAATCATCATTGGAGTATAAATCAAATTCGAAAGTGAAATTTTCCGGTAATCGTTTAATGTGCATAGGAGCAAAGGTTCCTTTGGAAGAAAGTTTCAACCAGCGGGTATTATCTCCTGAAAAAGTCACCACTTCGCCGCTGCTGTTGGTGTACCAGTTCACAGGAAAATCACCGATGGCATCTTGTTTAAAATCTTCGGTTGCAATGATTTTATTCCCCGGAATAAAATCTTTAGCCGATTGAGCAGATCCTTTGCCGCTGCTTTTACTACCACTGTTCGTATTTCCGGAATCAGCATCCGATGAAGATTCCGTTTTCGATCCTTTTCCTTTTTTCTCTTTTTTGTCTTTTTTTCCACCTAAAACTTCGTCCATGGCTTCGTCGGTTTTTTTAGAAGCTTCTTTTTCGACGCGTCTTTCGACGGTACGTTCCGCAGCATCTATGGCTTTATCACCTAATTTTTCTAAAAATTGGGCTTGGGAAATTTGGATTCCAACAAAGGAAATGAGGAATATAAATAGTGTTTTCATAATGAGGATTTTATTTGATGATTATTTTTTCTGTAAACACTTTTCCAGTTTGGGTTTGAGCGCGAACAATGTAAGTTCCTTTAGGCAATTGATTTACCTGAACAATCGTAATGGATTGTTCTTTTATTTGCTGAACCAATTGTCCCGAAAGCGAATAGATTTCAACCAGTTGGATTCTTTCGGTATGACTTATGTTGAATTGATTTCGAACCGGGTTTGGGAAAATTTTAATTTGAGAAAGATCCGATTCTTCCAAGCCTAAAACACAATTTTCGCTGAATTCAAAATCGCCGTCGTAGTCCCATTCTTCCGGGATATTTCCTATAAATTCCGGATCGATTTGAACACATTCTAAATTTGGATTGTCATACATATAAAAATCCAAAATTTCATTGTTTCCATTCTGAAAATTGATCATCCTTAATTCGTAACAACTGGAAATTGAGGCAAATTGTAGATTGGGATTTTGTGAAAAATCAAGCACCACTAACGGATTTGCTATAGGTGTTATGAATGCTAAATCTGGATTTTGCGACAAATCCAATTCAGAAATCTCGTTGTACCCTATTTGCAATTCGCGCAAAAGCGGATTGGCTGTCACATCCAATTCAGTTAGATTACTGTCACTAATGCTGATGACTTCTAAAACCGGATTTTGCGAAACATCCAAACTTTCCAATTGATTTCCCCAAGCACCAAAACTTTGCAGATGAACCAAAGAGGTTAAGTCAATCGATGTAAGATTATTGCTGTTACAGCCTAAACTTGTGATGTTTACAAATGCTTCCAAACCAGTCATATCAGAAATTCCTTTGTCATTTACATTTAGATAAAAGGCCAATGCTTCAGCTTCGGACACTTGGATTTCTCCGTCGGAATTGGTATCAATCACCGGATCGTGCGCTAAAAGTGCCGCTTTAAAATTGGGATCTGGAATGTTGACGATTTGAGCAAAACCAAATAGTAAAAAATTAAGTAGTAAGAAGGTAAATAGTGTTTTCATGATATATTAAATTAATTATGAACAAATTTATCGGGGAATATAAACCCGGTCAACTACATAAATATGTAATGTTTAATCATTTTCTTTTTAATTCTCATTTAAATACTATTGCAATTGTCCTAAATTCAAATCCTTATCATAATTTTACTAAATTGAAACTAAGATTAGCTTTATGAACCGGATTTTTAAAAAATCATATTCTAAACTTCATGTATGGCTGATTTGTACAGTATTTCTTGTAAGTTATATGGTTCAAGCGCAGTCAGATAACCAAAACCCAAAGCTCCTCCATGCAAAATCGCTGGTAGAATCATTAAAATATACCGACGCTGAATCCGAACTCCAAAAATTTCTTTCAGAACCAACAAATTTAAAAAACAAACGTTCTGCAGCCATAGCTTATGATTTGATGGCGGAAATCAACTTCCAAACGGGAAAAATAAATGAGATGAACGATTATAATTCACGTTTGCTTCCGCTTGCCAATGAGTTAAAAGACACTGCATTGATTGTAGAATCCTACAATCGTTCCGGCGTTTTTGAAATGCAGACCGGAAATGCGAAGGCAGCAGAAATTCATTTTCTCAAAGCACTTTCTTTTGGTTTAGAAAAGAAAAAATCAACGAAAACAGCAGAAATTTACAGCAATTTGGCTTCGAATTATCTTTCAGTCGGTGAAAAAGATAATGCCATCAAATGGTTTTTTAAATCGCTTGAGCTCCGTGAAAAATTTGGAGATTTAAAAGGGCAGGGGGAAACCAACAGCAATATTGCCTCGCTCTATTATTTAATGGGTAGGGTAGATGATGCCATTCAATTTCAGAAAAAAAGTGTTGGAATACGGGAGAAAATAAAAGACACATCCGGTTTGGTTATCAATCATACGAACTTAGGACAATTGAACATACTGAAAAACCAATTGGACGAAGCCCTTATACACTTTAACAAAGCTGTAAACTACGCAGAATCGAATCAAAATCCGAAACTGATGGCATCTGCTTATTCGGGACTTGCTATATATTACAATAAGATTCAAGAATACGATCAAGCTCTGGTTTGGTACGAAAAAGCAATCAAAATATTTGAAGATTCAGATAACAAGTCCATTCTATCCCGATTGTACATTTCGGCGGCAAACTCGGCAAAAGAAGTGAACGACACTGCAACTGCTTCGTTGTATTATCAAAAAGGGTTGAGCACTTCTCTTGCTCTAAAAAATAAGGAAAACATCAGCAATGCGTATGAAAAACTGAGTGCCTACAATCAAGAACAAAATAAGACCGACAAAGCGTTGGTCTATTACAAAAATCATATAGCATACAGGGACAGCATCAGTTCGACAAGTAATCTGGCAAAAATCGAAGAAATCCGTACCCAATACGAAACCGAGAAAAAAGACAATGAAATACTCAGGCTGCAAACCGGACAGAAAATAAGCAATCTGGAAATCGAAAAACAAAAAGCCGTCATTTCCAGAAATTTAGCAGAAGCCCAGCGTATTCAAAACGAAATGGACCTTTTGGCTAAAACACAAGCATTAAACGATTTGAAAATTAAGCAACAAGGAGAGGAATTAGAAAAAAATGAACTTTTAGCCAAAACAAACCAACAAGAATTATTGCTTGCACGCCAGCAAAAGGAATTGGATGAGCAGAAATTATCAGACCAACGATTGTTTCGAAATATTTTGATCGGTGGATTAGTTGTTTTTCTCTTACTGGGTTGGGGTCTGTTTAACCGTTATAAATTAAAAAAGAAATTGGAACAACAAGAGGCCTTGCTTTCCGTCCGTAACCACATTGCCCGGGATTTGCACGACAAAGTCGGTTCCACGTTGACCGGAATCAAAATTTTATCGGAAGTTTCGGCTAAAAACATGAAACAGGAAGATGATAAAACGCGTTCTTTTATCCGTCAAATTACCGAGCAAACCAAATCCATCCAGCAAGAAATGAGCGACATTGTTTGGGCAATCAATCCCAACAATGATAAAATTGAAAACCTCGTAGTTAGGATGCGTGAATATTTAGCGCAAACATTAGAACCCAAAGACATCAAAATTCAAATGAATGTGGAAAAAGAAGCGTTGGATCATAATTTGAATATGAACGACCGGAAAGAGTTTTTCCTGATCTTCCGCGAAGTGGTAAACAACATAGCCAAACATTCTGAAGCCAAAAAAGTGCAAATCTCGGTACAAAAAAATGGAAACAATATAGAAATGCAAATTCACGATGACGGGAAAGGAATGGATACGACAAAAGTGACTTCGTCAAATGGACTGAAAAATATGAAGGAACGTTCCCATTTATTAAATGGGAAATTATCACTTCATTCAGAATTTGAAAAGGGAACAACCATTCGTTTGGAGTTTCCTGCTACATAATTGTGTAGTTGACGGAAAGAAAATGAACCTTTAATTTTACACCATGGCAATTAAAGTTTTAGCATATGACGACAATGAATTGATTCGAAATACCGTTCGTATTTTGCTGGATACAGAAGATGATCTCGACCTCTGCGGTTCATTTTCGGGAGCGGCCTCCATTTTATCAGATATCGACTACCTTAAACCCGATGTGATTTTGATGGACGTAGATATGCCGGAAATAAACGGGGTAGAAGCTGTCAAATTATTACGAACTAAATTTGATTCCATTCCGGTCATCATGTTGACGGTATTTGACGACGATGACACGATTTTCAATGCCGTTTGTGCAGGCGCTTCGGGGTATATTCTCAAACAACATGTGACAGAAGAATTGCCTTCTGCTTTACGGATGGTATTAAATGGTGGTGCTCCTATGACGGGAAGTATCGCCAAAAAAATCCTCTTTATGCTGCCCGTTGCAACAACACGAGATCAGGAAACTTACAATCTTACCGACAAAGAAACTCAAATTTTAAAATGCCTTGTTGAAGGATTTAGTTATAAAATGATTTCTGCTGAATTGGGAATTAGTATTGATACGGTTCGTTTTCATATCAAAAAAATTTATGATAAGCTTCACGTACATTCCGCAACAGAAGCGGTTTCTAAAGCAATAAAGAATAGATTGGTGTAAATCCCTTAAGTTATTTACTACCTTTTATGCAAGGGAAATTCAGGGGAAAATTTCAGGGTTTTTCCTTATAATTCTTATTTTCAGTGAGTGTAGATTTGTATTATAAATAAAAGAGACGCTCAACTAACCAATTTTTTCCTCATTCTCATATTTTTTCTTTACTACAAACAGAAACCTAAGCTCTGTGAAAACCAAGCCCCGAAACTTCCCTTAAGTTTCGGGGCTTTCTTCTTTTATTTAGTCGGTGTGCGTTTCATTACTTCTAAAAAGTATTTCCAGAATTTCTGTACCGATTTGATTTCCACGCGTTCGTCAGGGGAATGGGCACCAAAAATATTCGGGCCGAATGAAATCATATCCATTTCCGGATAATGCCCGCCTATGATTCCGCATTCCAAACCGCCGTGTGTTGCGATGATTTTGGGTTCTTCGCCAAACATTTCTTTGTAAAGTGGCTTCATCAAATCCAGAATCTCAGAATTTACATTGGGACGCCAGCCGGGATATCCGCCGGAAAATTCCACTTTAAATCCAGCCAGCTCAAAACTTGCTTTCAACGATTCGGTCATGGCTTTTTTACCAGATTCAATTGCAGAACGTGAAAGACAAAGGATTTTCATTTCGCCATTTCCAACCACAACATTTGCTACGTTGTTGGAAGTTTCGGTTACGCCTTCCATTTCGGGGCTCATACGGTAAAGGCCGTTGTAAGCAGACATCAAAGCATAAGCTAATTTTTTTGTTTCTTCCAAAGAAGCTACCGACTCTTTTAGTTCGACTTTTTCGATTTCAATTTGAATATTGGGCTCAATCGGTTTGAATTCATTGATAATATCATTTTTCAAACCTTCAAATGCAGTTTTCAATTGATCAAAAGAAGAATTCGGAGCCGAAACGATAAAATAACCTTCCCTTGGGATTGCATTTCGGAGTCCGCCGCTGTTCATTTCAGCGATTTGCGCTTGGAAGTTCAATCCTTCATTTAAAAATCTGGCCAATAATTTATTGGAATTACCCAATCCTAACTGAATATCTCCACCGGAATGCCCACCTTTTAGTCCTTTTAAATTGACTTTTAAAGAGGTGTAATCACCATTTAGGTTTTCGGGCTGATATGATTTTGTGGCTGTCACATCCAAACCGCCTGCGCAGCTGATGGTCAGTTCGTTGTCTTCCTCGGTATCGAGATTGAGAAGAATTTCGCCCGATAAAACCGTTGGATCCAAACCGATTGCGCCGGTCATTCCCGTTTCTTCGTCAATGGTAAAAAGCGCTTCAATAGGAGGGTGGCTAATGTCAGATGATTCTAAAACCGACATGATGGTTGCCACTCCAATCCCGTTATCAGCACCCAAAGTAGTCCCTTTGGCTTTCACAAATCCGTCTGTATCAATATACATCTGGATTCCCTGTGTATCAAAGTCAAAGTCCACATCATTGTTTTTTTGGCAAACCATATCCAAATGTGATTGCAAAACGACTGTTTTACGATTTTCCATTCCTTTGGATGCCGGTTTTTTGATGATCACATTTCCGACTTTATCCTTAATTGTCTCCAAACCTAAATTTTTACCAAAATCCATCATGAATTGAATGACCCTTTCTTCTTTTTTTGAAGGGCGGGGGATTTCATTCAGTGCGGAAAAGTTTTTCCAAATCGATTGGGGTTCTAAATTCAAAATGTCGTTCATGATTGTATTTATTTAATTGGATTGCAAGGTAAAAACAATATTGGGTCTTGGTTTCATTTTTTTGGAGATTTTCAGCTCTTTCTACATTTTAACAGGAATTTTCCTGTGAAAAATTGGGGTTATTTCCTTGTTTTATTTTTGAAATAGATGGTAAATTTGTTAAGAACAAAAGCCTATAATCTAAACTACTAACCAACTTAATTTTTTATCAACTCTCTCATTCTAAAATTAAGTACATTGAAAAGTCTCACGCTTCATCCCCCGGAGTTGTGGGATTTTTTAACGACTATAATCAGGAATATTCCTACAAAAATCAAGGAGAATTCCTTATAAATTTTCCATTAAATATATTGAAATTTGTATATAGAAATCTCTCTCTTTATATACTTTCATAATTATGAAACCCCTGCAAATTTCCCCCGGTTTGTGGGGTTTTTTTATATGTTTTCTATAATTTCGATTCGATTACTTCTGTATTTGCTTTTATATCATGGGTAAATTTTGCATTTTGATTCATAAAAAACGAGATAAAGTTGAGAGGAGAAAATTTCCAAAAATTACGAGTCCAATAATTTACATCACCTAATTCGATGATTTTTAAACCCATCCATCTTTTACCGGGAGTTGTTTGATAATTTTTCTCAAAATAATAGAAGTATCCCATCAAAATTGAAAATACAATAATTGCCATCAAAATCATATATAAAATAGGGTTTGATGCTGTAAAATAGGATATAACAACAAAAAACGGAATGATGATAACGAGTAGTAAAATATTATCAATACAATAAGCTAAACTCCTTTTGAGAATAAGATGTACCTCCATAATATGAAAAATGGATGCCTTGCGACATCCATTTTATATGATTACAAATTATTTTATAATTCCAATGCTTTTTTCGGATTCCCGTCCATCAACAGGTTTACAGGATCTTCCAAACCTTCTTTCACTGCCACAAGGAAACCGACGGATTCACGTCCGTCGATAATTCGGTGGTCATAAGAAAGGGCAATGTACATCATCGGGTGAATTTCCACCTTTCCGTCCACGGCAATCGGACGTTCGATGATATTGTGCATACCTAAAATTCCGGATTGAGGTGGATTGATGATAGGCGTACTTAACATAGAGCCAAAAACGCCACCATTTGATATCGTGAACGTTCCACCGGTCATTTCGTCCACCGTGATTTGTCCGTCACGTGCACGCAAAGCCAAACGTTTGATTTCATTTTCAATTCCTCGGAAGGTTAAAGTTTCGGCATTTCTCATCACCGGAACCATCAGACCTTTCGGTCCGGAAACGGCAACGGAAATATCACAGAAACCATAGGTGATTTTATAATCGCCGTCGATCATGGAATTCACATCGGGATATAATTGCAGTGCTCTTACTACGGCTTTGGTGAAGAAAGACATAAATCCCAGACTCACGCCATGTTTGTCTTTGAATTCTTCTTTGAATTCGCTGCGCAATTTGTTGATCGGAGTCATATTGGCTTCGTTGAACGTCGTCAACATGGCTGTTTCATTTTTGGCTGCCACCAATCGTTCGGCTACTTTTCTGCGCAACATGGAAAGTTTAGATCTTTCCGAACCTCTGTTTCCACCGGTTGGCGTACCCATCGCTGCAATTTGTGCATTTTCAGCATCTTCTTTGGTAATGCGTCCGTCTTTTCCGCTTCCTTTCACAGAAGAACTATCCACACCTTTTTCATCCAAAATCTTTTTGGCAGCGGGTGAAGGAGTACCTGAAGCGTAGGTTTTGGGTTGTTCTTCGGTTTTTTCTACCGGTTTTGTTTCTTCTTTTTTAGGTTCTTGCTTTTTTTCTTCTGTTTTTGTTTCAGAGGTTCCACCTTCCGGTTTAGCGGCAGAAGTATCGATCAAACAAACCACTTGTCCTACGGCAACCGTGTCGCCTTCTTCCGCTTTTAGTGTGATAATCCCACTTTCTTCGGCAGGTAATTCAAGGGTAGCTTTGTCGGAGTCAACTTCAGCAATCGCTTGGTCTTTTTCCACATAATCACCATCTTGAACAAGCCAAGATGCTATTTCAACTTCTGTGATGGATTCTCCCGGAGAAGGGACTTTCATTTCTAATACCATATCTGTTCAGTATTTAATTTTAATTCTTGTTCTCTATACGTTTCGCTGTCGAACTGAAGAATTTAATTTTGGTTGCTAATTTATTCAAAAACTTTATTAATCGTGTTATTATGCCGGACATCAAAAGTACGGTGCGATCCGGAAGCCGGAGATGCACTTTCTCTCGGAGAGATTATTTCAAATGGAATATCTCTCAATTTTCTTAAAATGAAAGTCCAGGCTCCCATATTTTCCGGCTCTTCCTGTGCCCAGATGATTTGTTTTTTGTTGGAATATTTTTCCAAAATTGAATTGATTTTTTCTTTGTCCAAAGGATACAATTGTTCCAATCGAACCAAAGCTACATTTTCCGCATTCAATTCTTCTTTCTTTTTCAACAAATCATAATAGAATTTGCCTTGACAGAAAACAAGTTTTTCCACTTTTGCAGCATCTGCTGTGATATCATCAATCAAAGGTTGGAATTCTCCGTTGGCCAATTCATCCATTGTAGAAACAACTTGTGGATGTCTGAGTAAACTTTTCGGTGTAAAAACAACCAATGGTTTTCTGTAAGTGGCGTTGATTTGTCTTCGCAATAGATGGAAAAAATTAGCCGGAGTAGTACAGTTCGCTACAAACATATTTCCCTGTGCACAAAGTTGTAAAAAGCGTTCCATACGGGCAGAGGAGTGTTCCGCTCCCTGTCCTTCATAACCGTGAGGCAACAAAAGAACCAAACCGTTCTGGATTTTCCATTTGTCTTCTGCGGCCGATAAATATTGGTCGATGACGATTTGGGCGCCGTTGGCAAAATCCCCAAACTGTGCTTCCCAAAGGGTTAGCGTTCCGGGTGTTGCCATTGCATATCCGTAATCAAATCCCAACACCGCATATTCGGACAGCAAAGAATTATAAACCGTAAAATTTCCTTGATCTTCTTTCAGTTGATTTAAAAGAATGACTTCTTCTTCCGTATCTTCTGTTTTAAGAACTGCATGACGATGCGAAAAGGTTCCTCTTTCCACATCTTCACCTGATAGTCTTACATCATTTCCTTCATTTAGAATAGAACCATAGGCCAATAATTCGCCCATTCCCCAATCCAATTTATTGTCCGCAACCATCTGTTTGCGTTGGTTCAACAAACGCTGAATTTTTTTGATGAATTTATTGCCTTCCGGGATAGTGGTGATGGATTCCGCTATCTGATGCAATTTATCCAGAGGATATTTTGTGTCAACCGTTTTGAGCATCTCGTTTTCATTGGCGATTTCAAATCCTTCCCATTCGTCCGGCATAAATGGATCCAATGTGTTTTTTTCAATTTCTTTAGCCGCATCAAAATTCTCATCGAGAAGTTGTTTGAATTCTTTTTCTTTTTCAGCTAATATTTCATCTCCGATGACACCTTCTTTAATCAAATGCTCTTTATAGATTTCTCTCGGGTTGGGATGTTTGGAAATGAGGTTATACAATTGAGGTTGTGTGAAACGAGGTTCATCCCCTTCATTATGTCCGTATTTTCTGTAACCCAACAAATCGATGAATACATCTCCTCCGAAACGCATTCTATAATCTGCCGCAAAATGCAAAGCATGAACCACCGCCTCAGCATCGTCAGCATTTACATGCATCACGGGAGACAATGTCACTTTTGCAACATCTGTACAATATGTGGATGATCTGCCATCCAAATAGTTGGTCGTAAATCCGACCTGGTTATTTACTACGATATGAATGGTTCCACCGGTTTTATATCCGTCTAAAGTCATCATTTGAACGACCTCATACACAATTCCTTGTCCGGCTACCGCAGCATCTCCATGAATCAGAATCGGTA
>JBEBVY010000008.1:0-50221 GCA_040392505.1 Moheibacter lacus
CTCCTTTCAGATTTCTTGTTTCCGAAATTTTATGTAATTCTTCCAGTGTTCCGCGCAGTGTTTCTTCGAACTTTTTGGTGATTTCCCTGGACAAACTCGCTTTTCTTTCGCTTCCGAAAACTTCTTCCAAATCTTTTAAAGTCCGTGTGATTTTATGCGGAGATTCATAAAAAATCAGGGTTCTTTTTTCTTCTTTTAATTCATTGAGTTTCGTTTGGCGGCCTTTTTTGACCGGAAGAAATCCGACAAAAACAAATTCGTTTGAAATCAATCCCGAAACCGTCAAGGCCGGTACAAAAGCAGTTGCGCCAGGCAAGGCGATGACTTCTATATCGTTTTCCACACAAGCTTTTGCCAACAAATAACCGGGATCTGAAATGCCGGGAGAACCGGCGTCGGTGATCAATGAAAAAGTTTTTCCGTCTTGGAGTTGGTGGATGATTTCATCGGTCACTTTATGTTCATTGTGCGCATGATAACTGCGCATGGGTGTGGTGATTTCGTAGTGTTTGAGCAGAATTCCACTGTTTCGGGTGTCTTCCGCCAAAATCAAATCCGATTCGTTCAGTGTTTCAATCGCTCTGAACGTCATATCTTTTAAATTTCCGATAGGAGTTGGAACCAAATAGAGTTTTCCGGCCATGTGGCGAATTTAGTTTGAAAAATTGAAAATTGATTTAAAACGCATCAAATCCAATCAAATATTTCTAAATTAGGACATTAATTCGACACAAATGAAACGCCAATCTAATATTCTAAAACGAAACTTATAGGGATGAGCGTTCCATTTGTCTTGAAAAACAATAAAAATATCAAATGAAACAATTTTATCTGTTAATCGCATTCGGTTTATTGGGTTTTTCCGCTAATCTACATGCACAAGAAGTTCTCCCAAAAGGATTGACGCCGGAAGAACAAAACCTGATTTCAAGTTATCAATTTACAGGTACCCATTTGACGCCACCGCCTTCATTGCCGGTCCGGACGGCTGCTCAATGGGAAGAAGTGGAATATTTGTTGTTGCGCTGGACTTCCAATTTTCAAAATATACAACGTCAGATTGTCGAAGCGGCGGTGGACGAATGTAAAGTGATCATCGTCACCCAAAATCAGTCTTCCGTTGAAAATTACCTGACTTCTAACGGCATAGATTTGACCAACGTGGAGTTTTTAAATGCCGGTTCAAACAGTATTTGGATCCGGGATTATTCGGCCAATACGGTTTATACGAATGATGTCGGGGAATTGGCATACATCGATTGGATTTACAATCGTCCGCGACCTTTGGACAATGTGATGCCTGTTGCCGTAGCCGATTATTTGAATTTACCGCTTTATGTTACCGACACGGCTCCTGCCGATTTGGTCAATACCGGAGGGAATTTCATGTCGGACGGATTGGGAAATGCTTTTGCTTCCGAATTAATTTTGGATGAAAATGATGCGGGCAATCCCTATGGTGTATCACCCAAAACGGAGGCGGAAATTGACCAAATCGTTCAGGATTATATGGGAATTAATTCTTATCGGAAGATGGAAACATTGCCCTATGACGGAATCCACCACATCGATATGCATATGAAACTGCTCGATGAAGAAACGATTTTGGTGAGTGAATATCCGGATGGCGTTGCAGATGGCCCACAAATCATAGAAAACATCAATTATATCACCAGTACATTTCAAACACCTTTTGGGAATGACTACGAAATCAAATGGATTCCGGCTCCTCCAAGTTCCGGCGGTCAATATCCCGACAATGGTGGCGCATATCGAACTTATACCAATGCCATCATTTTAAATAAATCGGTTTTGGTGCCGACTTATCGTCCAGAAGTTGATGCGGAGGCATTGGCGATTTGGGAGGAAGCGATGCCGGGTTATCGGATAGTACCGATCGATGTGGATAATTCGGATGAACCACTTATCAATTCCAGTGGAGCGATCCATTGTATCACACATACGGTGGGCGTTGCGGATCCGCTGTGGATTGTACATGAGAAATTAAGAGAAGTCGGGACGTACTCCAATATTCCCGTAGAAGCCCAAATCAAACATATTTCAGGAGTGGCACAGGCCAAAGTTTTTTGGAGACAATCGGACGAGACGACCTTTCAGGAAGTTGCCATGACCCATGTTTCGGATGATAATTGGCTGGCTGAACTGACGGTTCCGGCTGATTCGGAAGAAATTGATTATTATATCTGGGCAGAAGCCAATTCCGGAAAATCCATTGCACGTCCCATGCCGGCACCGGAAGGATATTGGACTTTCAATGTTTTACAAATGTCTACTGACGAATGGGCAACGCGCAGCATCAATGGTCCTTATCCCAATCCGGCAAAAGACAAAGTCCATTTCAATTTGAAAAATATTTCGGGACAAGTCAATGTTACGATTCATTCTGTTTTGGGACAAAAACTTTTTGAAAGCCACTTGAATGAAGCAAATGGACGAATTACGTTGAATTTAAATCCGGCTTGGAAAGGAGTTTATTTGGTGGTTTTTGAAGGAGAATTTGGGAGTGTGACGAGGAAGTTGGTGGTGAAATAATTTGAAAATGAAATGATTTGAAGATTTGAAAATAACAAAACCAAAACACCGTGAAAAGAATCTGAATTTATAGATTTTTCACGGTATTTAAATAGCCTTGTCAAGGTTTAAAACTTGACAAAGCTCGTTAAAGTATCGTAATTTATTTCACCTTCGCCGACAATTCCAGCATTCGGTTGATGGATTTCAAGGCTTTTACGCGCAATTCTTCTTCGATATGGATTTCAGGTAATTCATATTTCATGCAGAGATAGAGCTTCTCCATGGTATTGCGTTTCATGTAAAAACATTCGCTGCAATTACAAGATTCATCCTGTGTCAAAGCCGGAATCAGTTTTTTATGGGGAGCTAATT
Source organism: Moheibacter lacus (assembly GCA_040392505.1). Classification (GTDB taxonomy): domain Bacteria; phylum Bacteroidota; class Bacteroidia; order Flavobacteriales; family Weeksellaceae; genus Moheibacter; species Moheibacter lacus_A. The sequence continues at coordinate 2,908 of JBEBVY010000008.1, forward strand.
TTTTCATTTCATGGATGATGCCTTCTTCTGTTGCGATGATAAATTCTTGTGATCCATCATTTTGAACATAATCCAAAAGCCGTGAAGTAGAACCAATGAAGTCTGCTACTTGCAAAACGGGTTCTTCTGATTCGGGGTGTGCAATCAGTTTGGCGTTTGGATTTTCAGCCATCTGCTGCGCAATTCTTTCCAGTGAAAAAGCTTCGTGCACCATACAGGCACCGTCCCAAAGAATCATTTTTCGTCCGGTTACCTGATTCAGATAACGGCCTAAATTTTTATCGGGTGCGAAAATTATTTTCTGTTCTGCCGGCAATGAATTGATGATCGTTTCCGCATTAGAAGAAGTCACGATGATGTCGCTTTCCGCTTTCACGCCCGCATCACAATTGATGTAACTCACGACAATCGAACCCGGATGCTCTTCACGAAAAGCGCGCAAACCTTCTCCCGTACAGGAATCCGCGAGTGAACAACCCGCCAGCATATCGGGCAAAACTACTTTTTTGGTCGGGTTTAGGATTTTGGCTGCTTCGGCCATGAAATGAACGCCGCAAAAAACAATCATATCGGCATCGGTATCGGCTGCAGCACGCGCCAATTGTAAGCTGTCACCCAGAAAATCTGCGATGTCCTGAATATCACCGGTCTGGTAATAATGCGCCAGAATGACGGCATTTTTTTCTTTGCGCATTTTGTTGATTTCTTCAATCAAATCGATTCCTTTTGGGATTTCCATATCGAGATACCCTTTTACGGGAAGCGTTTTGACTGCTTTTTCTAAAGTTTCCATTTTATCGGTATTTGGTTGTTGGGAAAAGTCCTCTTGACAATATCTGTTCCGTTTTTGATCCTAATGAATTAGAATGCTCATTACAAGTTATGAAATCTTATTGAATTCCCAACTTCTTTTTCAGATCCTTGCTCAACGCATCTTTATGAACCCAAAAGGCGATGGATTTCATCCTCATAAAAGCAGCCGACATATAAACATCTCCGCCATTTGCCAGATCCTTTCCCCAAGAATTTTTTACATCATAATACTGGTTTCCAAGCTGATCCTTCAAGATTCCCGTTATGTGCATCAGATGATCGTCAACGGTTGTGAAATTCTCAAAATTCTTCTGACGATCCTCTTGTGTCGCCCATTTTTCAGGAAGAATCACGTTAAAATAATCTTCTTTTTTTCCTTCCGAGGGCAAAATCGCCATTCCCTGTTTTGCGCTGAAAGTAGGTTCGCTTACGTCTGAACTGAATGAGAGGGTGAAACCCTTTGTCAATGCCTCGTTCATCAATTGCATATATTCATCCAAAGGTAAATTGTAAAAAGAACCATTGGAGAAATTATCGGGAATGCTCAGCACAAAAGATTTGTAAAAAGGAACATTGGAAAATGAAGAAATTCCAACATAATCATCCGGATTGATTTTCAGGTAATTAGCAAATTCTTTCGGGGTAAATTGTTTTCCTTCAAACTGAAAGGTTTTCGGCTCTTTTCCCATGTATTCTTCCAGAATTCCGTCAAATTCCGCTTGCCAGTTATCGTTTAAATAGGCTTTTTTATGATTGACTAAATTTTCCACAAAACCGGTAAGTTTTTCCACCATTACCGAATGGTCATATTTGTCGGCATCCCCTACAAATCCGGTATAAAATTCCTGCGGAACAATTCCGTCTGTTCTCACGGCATTCAACACATCATGACCCAATCCACCTTCACTGAACTGTGCTTTTCCCTGGCGGTAAACATAATTATAGGCTTTGGCCGGATAAGTATTTTTGACAATATACATTTCAGACAGGTCAATGGTTTTTCCGGTAATTCTTTTCACTTCCGATTCCAGAAATGAGATGGTGGAAAAACTCCAGCAGGTTCCGGTGTTGCCTTGGCTGATTACTTCTGTATGATCGTTATTAACGATATGAGTGAATTGATAATCGTTGATTTTCTGACCCAAAACGAAAACGGAGCACAGAAAAACAGTCATTAAAATAAATTTCTTCATTGAATTAAATGAATTTGTGAATAAATATAACGAAAGTCATTGTTGATTTCGAATGGTAAACTTACGAAATCTTTTAACTTTGCTCAAACCTTTTAGAAATGCAGCAACGCGAAGATTTTTTACTCAAAGCTTACGAATTAGGAATCATTAAATTTGGGAATTTCACATTGAAAAGCGGTATAGAATCGCCTTTTTATGTGGATTTACGTCCGCTTTCCTCCAGTCCGCAATTATTAAAAACATTGGCCAACAATCTTTTGGATTTGGTCGAGCATTCTCCTTTTGAACTGATTTGTGGCGTTCCTTACGCTGCGCTTCCCATGGGAACAACAATGAGTTTGGCTAGTGGAATTCCACTTATCATCAAACGAAAGGAAAACAAAGGTTATGGAACCAAACGAATGGTGGAAGGTGTATATTCAGACGGACAAAATTGTTTATTGGTGGAAGACGTGATCACCAGTGGGCAAAGTTTGTTGGAGACCATCGAGGAAGTAGAACGGGAAGGTTTGAAAGTTACGGACATAGTCGTGGTGCTTGATCGGGAACAGGGCGGAATCCAAAAATTGAAACAAAAAGGATATACGGTTCATACGCTTTTTACCATCAATGAAGCGATTGAGATTTTACATAAATACCATCGTTTAAATGATGCTGAATTGGCACGCATCAAAAACTTTTTAAATAATCCGCCGGCACCACCGGAAATCAAAAGAGTTCCGTTGGAAAAAAAGAAAATCCAACATCCGGTTGGAAAAAGACTGATAGAAATTGCCTTAAAAAAACAATCCAATCTGATTGCTTCTGCTGACGTAATCACATCAGCCGAATTGTTGAAACTGGCAGAGGAAGTAGGGCCTCATGTCGTGGCCTTGAAACTTCACATGGACATCATTCAGGATTTTAGTTTTGACCTGATTGATCAATTGAAACAAATCGCTCGTGAAAATGAATTTTTGTTATTTGAAGACCGGAAATTCGGGGATATTGGAAATACCCAAGAACTACAATTTAAAGAAGGAATTTACAAAATAGGAAGTTGGGCCGATATGATTACTTCACATGTCATTGCAGGTGAGGAAAGTTTGAAAGTGTTTGAAAATCTGGGAGTTGTGGCGATTGTTGAAATGTCATCAAAAGGAACTTTGACAGATGATTTTTACATCACCAAAGCGCTCAATGTGGCCGAAAATGCACCCAATGTCATGGGAGCTGTAGCGCAAAGAAAAATTTCTGACGATTTGCTTTTGTTTACACCGGGCGTCAACATCAGTTCGGCAGGAGATGCCAAAGGTCAACAATACAATACACCGGAAAGGGTTTGTAAAAATTACCATACCGATTTTATCATAGTAGGTCGAGGAATTTATCTGTCAGCGAATCCTGCAGAATCAGCACAGGAATATCAAAACCAAGGCTGGAATGGATATCTGGAGAGTTTGAGCTGAAAATTCTGAAGAATTATTTTCCTGACTTCCAATCATTGTATTCTTCAATCACCTGAAGAATGTCCTTGTGTTTGTAGTCTCGGTTTTCAATTTTATTGCTCAAAGCGGGATAATCTTTGAAATATTTGGCTGCATTTTTCCGGAAAACATTGTTTTTATTGACCTGTGTATTAAACGTCCAGGAAACCACATAAGCCACATCCTCACCCGGTCGTAAACAATACCAAAACGTATCACTGACATCCACATTTGAACGAAATCCACCTCCGTTATTGACACTCATAGTGCTTGAAACAAATGCTTTATACAATTTTATGTGAGGCAAGTCCAGAATTAATTCGGCTTTGATGGGCTTTTTGGCCACTTTTTTATTGAGTGCATTTTTATAACCTTTGATGGTTACCATGGGACCCGGTTGATGATCCTGAGCGGTCAAAGGATTTATAAAAGTCAGAAAACAAAAAATAGAAAATAAATAAGCAAAGTTTTTCATGTTTGATAAGTTTGAGAAAAACTAAGATAATGATTATTTTATAAGTCAAATGCAAACGATAACTTTGGGAAATGGAGCGAATTATTTTAGGAATTGACCCGGGAACTACGGTGATGGGTTTTGGATTGATAAAAGTTGAACAAAAGAAAATGCAATTTCTTTTACTCGACGAACTATTGCTTCATAAATACGATTCTCACGAATTGAAATTGAAGAAAATTTTTGAAAAAACACTTTCTTTGATCGACACCTATCATCCCGACGAATTAGCAATTGAGGCTCCTTTTTTTGGAAAAAATGTACAATCCATGCTCAAATTGGGGCGCGCGCAAGGCGTGGCGATGGCTGCCGGACTCTATCGCGAAATTCCGATTACCGAATATTCGCCCAAAAAAATCAAACAATCCATAACCGGAAACGGAAATGCTTCCAAAGAACAAGTGGCAGGGATGTTAAAAAATCTTTTGAATTTAAAAGAATTGCCCAAACGACTAGACTCGACAGACGGTTTGGCGGCGGCGGTTTGTCATTTTTTCAACATGGGAAATGAAACCCAAACCAAAGCTTTTACAGGTTGGGATGCTTTTGTCAAAGCAAATCCGGAAAGGAAAGTTTAATCCTTTCTTCCCTCCGTTTTTCTTTCCTTTTTATTGTGGGTGATTTTATCGCCTTGGGAGATTTGTTCTTCTCTTTCCCTGCTGTCCAGATTGTCCTTGTTTTCAGGACGTTTCAGGATTTTCTTCTCTCGTTGCGTTGGTATGTTCTGATTTTTTTTATCCGGTTTCATATCTGTTGATTTTAAAGTTAAACCTATTCATCAGAAGCTAAATTGATACCAAACCATGGGAATTTATGTTCAATCAGAATTTTTTAGTTTTAATTTAACAGATTGATTGTTAAATATTTACTCGAATTTAGATGAAGCATTTTACAAAATTCCAAACAGATTTTCCAAAATTTTGTATGTTTACGCCAAACGAAATTTATAATGAAGAAAATCCTTTTGTTTTTAATTTTTCAAATGCTTTTCCTCCATGCTTTCGGGCAAAATTCAGGGTATTGGCAACAAAGAGCGGATTATGAAATGCAGATAGATGTGGATGATACCCAATTTCAATATGATGGTAAAATGAAATTGGAATACACCAATAATTCACCCGATACCTTGGAAAAAGTATTTTTTCATTTGTATTATAATGCTTTTCAACCGGGAAGTGCGATGGATCATCGTTTGAAAAACATCAAAGATCCTGACGGCCGTATGATCATCAAAGAGGCAAACGGAATGATTAAAAGCAGAATTGCTGTATTGTCCGATGAAAATATCGGGTTTCAAAAAATAACCTCCCTCAAACAAAACGGAAAAAATCTCACTTATACGGTTAGCGGAACCATTTTGGAAGTGAAGTTGGCAAATCCTTTGGCGCCGGGTCAAAAGACGACTTTTGATATGGCTTGGAATGCGCAGATACCGGAACTGATCAGGAGAGGCGGAAAGAATTCAAAGGAAGGAGTTGATTTTTCCATGACCCAATGGTATCCGAAAATGGCGCATTATGATGCGTATGGTTGGCATTTGGATGAATATATAGGAAGAGAATTTGTGGCGCCTTTTGGTGATTTTGATGTGAAAATAAAAATTCAGAAAGATTATGTAATCGGTGCTTCCGGAAAATTAATGAATCCGGATAACGTGAAAGGTTATACCCCAAAAGGAACTGCAAAATCGGAAGGATTAAAACAGGCAGAAAAAGTAATTTGGCAGTTTTATGCAGAAAACATCCATGATTTTGCATGGGCGGCCGATAAAGAATTCGTAGTATCCAAACAAAAAGTAAAAGATGGACCGGAAGTGTTTTTTGTGCGGATGAATGACGAATCCATTGCCAAAAACTGGAAAGAAGCCGAAACGCCGACGCTTCAGTTTTTTGAATTCATGAGCCGGAATTTTGGTAAATATCCATGGGAAACTTATACCATCGTTCAGGGTGGAGATGGTGGAATGGAATACGGAACGGCAACTTTGATAACAGGAAAACGAAGCTTTGACAGTTTGGTTGGGGTTATATATCATGAAGCTGCTCATTCATGGTTTCAACATTTATTTGGAATCAATGAAACCGTAGATGAATGGATGGATGAAGGTTTTACTTCCTATGCAGAACAATTGGCTTATCTGGAAATTTTCCAAAAACCGATGGAACCCAATCCCAATTATCCGGCATATGAAGCATATTTTGGTTTGGCGAAATCCGGATTGGAAGAGCCTATGAGCCTGTTGGCGGATTATTTTGACACCAGTTATGCTTATAGTGTGGAGGCTTATGTGAAAGGGCAGGTTTATCTGATCCAGTTGGAATACATCATAGGTAAAGAGAATTTGAAAAAGACCTTTTCGGAATTTTATAAAGACTGGAAATTCAAACACCCCACGCCAAATGATTTCCGCCGAACAGCAGAAAAAGTGTCCGGGCTGAACTTGAAATGGTATGAAAATCTTTTTGTCAATACCACAAGAACAATTGATTATGCGATTTCAAATGTTTCTTCAAATGCGATAGAATTAAAAAACCTTAGTAATTTCCCTATGCCGATTGATCTTTTGGTCGAATATGCAGACGGAAGCAAAGAATTGTTTTATATCCCCAATTTGGAATTGAGAGGCGAAAAACCGACAGAAGAATTTGATTTATACAAAGAGACAAAACGAACAGTTTTGAAACCTTGGAACTGGACAAATCCTGATTATTCGGTTAAAATTTCAAAACCGGTTAAAAGAGTGATCATCGATCCGACTTTAAGGTTGGCCGATTTAAATTATTCCAATAATACTTATACGAACTAAATGTTGCTGGCTGTAAACATCGGAAATTCAAACATTCGTTTTGGCGTTTTCAAATCGGAAGAAGAAATCATTTCCTGGACGATCAACACAAAACCTTATCGGACTGAAGACGAATGTTTTGCAAAGTTCAATAGCATGTATGGTCCGTTTGGTTTGAAGAAAGACGACATCACGGAAATTGTCATAGGTTCGGTTGTTCCGCCCATGACAGCTGCTGTGGTAAATTCTTTGCGTAGAATTCACGGTATTTCACCCAAAGTTGTGGACAGGGATACGCCGTCTGAAGTCAAACACAAATCCAAACAGATGGGCACCGATTTGTTTGCCAATGCGGTGGCTGCTCATCATTTGTATGAAGGAAAAAAAATCGTCATCGATTTCGGGACGGCACTTACTTTTACGGCTTTGGATGAGGATGGACATACATTGGGAGTCGTGATTGCGCCGGGCATCAATACGGCCTTGAAATCGCTGATCGATGAAACCGCCCAACTTCCCGAAATCGAAATGAAACCACCGGAAAAAGTATTGGGCTTTGATACGGTTAGTTGTATGCAAAGCGGGATGGTGTATGGTTTTTTAAGTTTTGTGGAAGGGATGATTGACCGGATAAATGAAGAAGTAAAGGCCGAATGTTTTGTAGTTGCGACCGGTGGAATGAGTAGTGTTTATGCGCCATTGACAGAGAAAATCAATGTGCAGGATGCTCTGCATACCATCAAAGGGTTGAAAATATTATACGGATAAATAAAAAGCCGAATTGAAAATTTTTTCCAATGCGGCTTTTTCCGTAAAATAGATTTTCTTAAATTTTTTCAAATGTCAGTAAGTCAATACTGCCATCGCCACCACTGACATGTCTTAATTCAATTTTGGTAACGGTTTTTGAAAGGATGTCCCAATCCTCCGAAATTTCTTCAAAAGGACTGTCGTCCGGAGCGGAAGGGAAAATAATGTTCAATTTGTTTCCGCTGTCGTCTCCTCCGTTGTTCCAATTGCCGTTTTGAGTTGTAGAGCCATTGGTAGCCGTAATGGTTCCATTTGTTTCAAAATCAAAGGAATAACCATTGAAATGCGTTGTCTGATTTGAATTGTCTTCCTGAAAAAGGGTCACTTTCCAGTTGCCATCTACCACGATTCCGGTCGTGCTGCCGTTCGAGTCGTCATCATCATGATGGCTGTCGTCATCATCGCTTCCGAAACAAGAACTAATTGAAAAACTTAATAATAAGCCCATCAAAATTAATGAAATCGATTTCATTGATATATCATTTTTGATATAACGGAAATCATATATTGTTTATTTTTGTTAAAAATCAAATCATGAAAAAAATAGTATTGTTTTCCGTTTTTAGTGCCATTTTGGCAATAGGCTGTGACTCGAAAAAAGAAGAGGTAGTTATAGAAAAGCCGGCAGCAGATGTGGTTGATGCCCACAATGCCAAAAATTCACTGGACTATTTAGGTACTTATAAAGGTGTTTTGCCTTGTGCAGATTGTCCGGGAATTGAAACTGAAATCGTCTTGAATAAAGATGAAACTTATGTCAAAAAAACCAAATATTTAGAAAAAGGAGATAAGGTTTTTGAAGAATTAGGTGACTTTACCTGGTTGGAAGATGGAAATACAATGAGTTTGGAAGGGATTGATACGGCACCGACATTGTATTTTGTATCTGAAAATAAATTGATTGCTTTGGATCAAGAAGGAAATAAAATAGAGGGAGATTTAGCAAAAAATTATGAATTAACTAAACAGTAAAATATTTTTTGGCACGGAATTTGTTTTATAAATGTTCGGAATTTAGTAAAATAAATTGTCCTCATGTGTTAATTAAGATAAAAGCCCGTCCCTCAAACGGGCTTTTTTCATTTTATGAATTCGCCATGAATTCTTCTGCTTTTTCCACCATATTTTTTGAACCACAAAAGAAAGGAACTCTTTGGTGCAATTCTGTCGGCTGTATGTCCAGAATACGGTTAAATCCATCGGTTGCTTTTCCGCCGGCTTGTTCGGCTATGAACGCCATAGGATTGCATTCGTACAACAAACGCAATTTCCCGTTGGGACTTTTGGAACCTGAAGGATAAATATAAATTCCGCCTTTCAGCATATTCCGATGAAAATCGGCACATAGCGAACCGATGTACCGCGATGTATAAGGTCTGTCTTCTTCTACTTTCTGACAATATTTGATGTATTCTTTCACGCCTTGAGGAAACATGGCATAATTTCCTTCATTGACACTGTATATTTTTCCGTCTTCCGGAATCCTCATATTGGGATGAGAAAGATATAAAGTACCGATGGATGGGTTCAGTGTAAAGCCATTCACACCGTTTCCGGTGGTATAAATCAGCATGGTGGAACTTCCGTAGATGACATATCCGGCAGCGACTTGTTGGTTGCCTTTTTGAAGAAAATCTTCGATTTGAACAGGCGTTCCTTCCGGCGTTACCCTTCTGTAAATCGAAAAAATAGTTCCGACCGAAACATTGACATCGATGTTGGATGAGCCGTCCAGCGGATCAATCAGCACCACATATTTGCTCAAATGTGAATTGACAGTGTTGGTAATCCGGATGAAATCATCATTTTCTTCCGAAGCGATTCCACAAACGACTTCCCGCTGGGAAAGTGTCTTGATAAAAGCTTCATTGGCAAAAACATCCAATTTCATCTGCTCCTCACCCTGGACGTTTTCAGCGCCGAACTTTCCTAAAATATCCACCAATCCGGCTTGATTGACTTTATGGTTGACTACTTTCGTTGCCAATTTTATCGAACTGATCAATCGACTTAATTCTCCTGATGAATATTTGAAATCTTTTTGATTCTCGATGATAAATTCACCTAAAGTTTGTCCGGCTTCTAAATTCATGATTTTTTTAATTTTTTGCGTTTGACAAATATCGTAAAATTCTAAAACAAGCCATTTTAAAAAAGGATTTAACATTAGTATATTTGTTCGGTTTCAAAAGAAAGAAAAAATGAAGGTTTACAAATTTGGTGGCGCCTCCGTAAAAGATGCCGAAAGTGTAAAAAATGTAGCATCGGTTTTACAAACAATCGGTTATCAAGACAGATTTATGGTGGTTTCGGCCATGGGTAAAACTACCAATGCACTGGAAGAGGTCGTGAAAATGTATTTCGGAAGAAACAATTACCAGGAAAAAATTGACCAAATCCAAAACCAACATTTAGAAATTGCTTTCGAATTATTTGAAAATCCCGAAGCGACAAAATCGGAAATTCAATTGTTTTTTGATGATTTAAAAGCTTTTTTGCGTCGGAATAAATCGCCCAATTATGATTTTGTGTATGATCAGGTGGTTTGTTGCGGTGAAATGATTTCTACCAAAATCATCAGTAATTATCTGAATGCCATAGGAATAGAAAACATTTGGCTGGATGTCCGAGATTTTATCAAAACCGATGAAACCTACAGGGAAGGAAAGGTGGATTTCGAATTAACCGAAAATAAATTCTCCGAACTTGAAAAAGGAAAATTTTACATCACCCAAGGATTTCTAGGTTCAGATCCCAATTATTTCACCACTACGCTGGGAAGAGAAGGTTCTGACTACACGGCAGCCATCATTGCCTATTGTTTGGATGCGGAAAGCATGACGATTTGGAAAGATGTTCCGGGCGTTTTAAATGCAGATCCACGGTATTTTGAAGACACTCAATTATTGAATAAAATTTCATTTGAAGAAGCGATAGAATTGGCTTATTACGGAGCTTCCGTTATCCATCCCAAAACCATGCAACCGCTTCGTCAGAAAGGAATTCCGTTTTTCGTAAAATCATTTTTGCATCCGGAAGGAGTGGGAACGGAAATTCAGAAAAAATTTCAATTGGAACCGCAAATTCCCTGTTTCATTGTAAAAAAAGAACAAAATCTCATCACGCTCACAACCTGCGATTTTTCCTTCATAACGGAAGATAAAATCAGCGAAATTTTCAATTTGCTGCACGCCATGAAGATCAAAGTCAATATGATGCAGAATTCCGCCATTACTTTGTCGTTTTGTCTGGAGGACAAATATGGTCAGTTGGATGAATTCCTGAAAAATCTGGAAAACAGCTATCAGATAGAAATTGAAAAAAATGTATCTTTATACACCATAAGACATTTCGATGAAAAATCATCCTATTCCTTTTATAAAGGGCAAGAGTTGCTTCGCCAAATCATTAAAAATACTTTACAGATAATCGTAAAAGAAGCATGATTCTCGTCAGCACAAAAGATATTTACCATGCGTCAGGCCTTAAAAAAATAGGGCCTTTCGGTTATCCTGTCGCTTGGCTGTATAAAAAGATAGGAGGTCTCTCAAAATTAAATGATCTATACAAAAGAGGGTGGAAAAAAAATGCGCCCGATTTTTTAGAATTCCTCTTGGATGATTTAGAAATTACCTACGAATTACACGATGTGGATTTAAACCGAATCCCCAAAGAAGGCCCTTTTGTAATCGTTTCCAACCACCCGCTCGGCGGGTTGGACGGCATTTTATTGATGCACATCATCGGGAAGATACGCCCCGATTTTAAAGTGATGGGCAATTTTCTTTTGCATAAAATCAAACCACTTGAGCCGATGGTCATTGCGGTCAATCCATTTGAAACCCGTAAAGAAGTGTACAGCAGCAGTTCCGGAATGCGGGAAGCTTTGCGTCATGTGCGCGATGGTGGTTGTCTGGGGATTTTTCCGGCAGGGGAAGTTTCTACAAAAGACGAAGAGGGAAATGTAACGGACAGAGAATGGCAGGATTCGGCCATAAAACTGATAAAAAAATTAGATGTCCCGGTAATTCCCATGTATTTCCGCGCAAAAAACAGTCCTTTTTTTTATAGAATGGCTGCCCTGAGCCCCAATTTACAGACGGCTATGCTGCCTTCTGAAATGGTTCGTCCCAGAACAAAACCCATTCAAATCAGGATTGGAAAACCTATTGTACCCAAACAACAACAGGAATTTGAAGATATAAAAGCATTTTCTGAATTTCTCAGAAAAAAGACCTATTCGCTATCCACTTATTATACCCAAAAAAAATCTTTGCTGATGGAGACGCTTAAGATTCCGTCCACCATAGCCATGAATGCGACCAGCAAAAAACCAAAAGCGATTGTAGAAGAAACGCCGAAAGAGTTGATCAATGCTGAGATTGAAGTTCTGCGTAAATCAGAAGACGCATTGTTATTTAAAAACAATAATTATGAATGTTATTTCAGCAAAGCACATGAAATCCCCAATGTTTTACGGGAAATAGGGCGCTTACGTGAACTGACTTTCCGTCAAATTGGCGAAGGAACCAATCAGGAAATAGATTTGGATCGGTATGATGTTCATTATCATCATTTGTTTTTATGGGACAATGAAACCTGTAAAATAGTGGGAGCATACCGGATGGCGCTCGGGAAGGAGGTTTATGAGCAATTTGGGGTAAACGGATTTTATTTGCATGAACTATTTCACATTGAACCCGAACTGCATCCTTTTTTCAAAAAATGCATCGAAATGGGGCGTGCCTTTGTAGTGCCCGATTATCAACAAAAACCGATGCCTTTGTTCCTGTTGTGGAGAGGAATTGTTCACGTAACACTTCGAAATCCGGAAGAGAAATACATCATAGGGAGCGTTTCAATTTCCAATCAGTTCTCGGATTTTTCAAAATCCCTGATGATCGAATTTATGAAATCACATTATTACGACCCTTATGTGGCACAATATGTACGGCCGAAAAAGGAATTCAAAGTAAAACTCAAAGACGAAGACAAAGAATTCTTTTTTGATGAAGCCGAAGCGGATCTGAATAAGTTCGATAAATTGATCGATGAAATCGAACCCAACGTTTTGCGTCTGCCGGTTTTGATCAAAAAATACATCAAACAAAATGCGAAACTGATCGGATTCAATGTCGATCCAAAATTCAATGATGCGATTGACGGGTTGATGTACATCCGCATTTCCGACTTACCTGAAAATACCGTTAAACCGGTTCTGGAAGAATTCCAAGCAGAATTGAACCGGAAACTGAGTGGGGGAGGAAACGGGTCAGAACCTTAGAAATAATTATAGCTGCTCATTTAAAGACCCGTCCCGAAGCGTCGGGAGCAACGAAACAACCGTTTGGTTGTCCCATTTTTCTTTTTCTGTATTTTCTAATTCCCTGAAAATCAATTTTATTTTCTTTTTAAATTATCATATCAACACTTCTGGAACGTTACCTGTCCATATCGATCTCGTTGTCGGTGGCATCGCCGATAGCGCGGATTTGCAATCCGTGACCATTCAAATATAATATATTTCATTTTCTATGTCATTTCCCGAAACCTCGGGAGCAACGAAACAACCTTTTGGCTGTCCCGTTTTTCTTTTTTAATATTTTCTAATCCGCTGAAAATCAATTTTATTTTTCTTTTAATTTATCGTATCAACACATTTGATACAGCACCGGAAGTCCGTGCTGTACCAGTTCAGTGCATGCTCGTCCTGCCACTGGCGGTGGTTGTATTTGAAAGAACGTCTCTTGTTTAATTTTCAGCAGTTATTCTTGTCCCCAACTTCTTCCTTCTACCCAACTAATTAACATTAAAATCGTTATTGGATATATTTTCCTTAGTCTTTTCTTAAATAAAATCCTCCTAATAAAATTTCCTCCCTCATCATCTATATATTTATTAAAAGGAAAACCTTCTATGTTTAAATTAAATTCTTTTGCAAAGTCAACTATAAAATTATACTTATCATCACCAAACATTCCTATATCATCAAGTGTTGTTTGCAATTTCAGCTTTTCTAATTTATAACCCCAATATTTACTAATGAATATTTTTATTTTAGGTTCAATATGATTATCCATTTGATTCTTATTTTTATTATTGAGTTATTATTTTTAAGTACATCACTTGTGTATTGTATAAAGACATCCCTACATCATAAGCGAGAACTGCCCAACCTATCGGCCCCGCTACTCTCCCTAAAAATCTTCCTAATACCTTAGTATAGCGCATTTTCCCTCCACTTATGTGTGTAGGAAGTCTACTGGGCATTTTCTGTGGTAATAATTCTGAACCATATTTGGAGGCATATGAAGTTTTAGAAGATGAACCAGGGGTTGTAAAAGGTTTGTCAAGAGATGGAAAAGTTCCATCTAAAGCCGCGGCTAACGCAATAATATCCTTTATACCAAATTGTTCTGCAAATTGTTCTACTAAAATAGCGGCATATAAAGATGTTTTATTGTTATAAGTTTTTCCATTATATTCATATGGAGGATCTCCTAAAATATTAGTATAATTAGAATTTATATACTCAATATTCGGGTATTGAGTGTTATCACTATTATCATTCTCAGCATTAGACGAATTATCAAAATCAAAATCATAACCCTCTGCCCCAAAATCATCATACATATCCTCCTGGCTCCAGTCTCCTGTGGCTAACGCATCAAGGTTAACATCCCAGTTACCGTTCATGATATTCCAGAAATCTGAATGCTCTCCGTTATGACTATCCCATTGAAAGAAGGGATCACCCTGATCTCCCTCATCTCCTTCCCACAGCCCCGTAGGATCATTGAAGAAAGCAGGATTATTAAAAGCAAATCGGTAAGGCGTCCAGCCCGGAGTTAATTCTCTCAATGGATCGGGATTCATAAACCTTCCTATGGCAGGATCGTAATTACGGAAATCCATACTGTACCAGTTCAGCGCATGCTCGTCCTGCCACTCCTGCTCCTGGTATTTTTATTTTAATGAACGTCTCATAAAACTAAAGATAGTTTCTTTCTGTTAAATTTTTCCATCCACACATCTGAAACATCTGATGAAGAAAAATCCGTTTTCAGGCGATTTAAAGAACCGAAAAGCAACGAAACAACCTTTTGGTTGTCCAGTTTTTCTTTTTTCATATTTTCTAATCCGCTGAAAATCAATTTTATTTTTCTTTTAATTTATCAAATCAACACATCTGACACATTACCGTTGATACATGACCTGGGGTTAATCGCTAGAAACGTTTGAAGCTTTTAAGCCCTCAATTTTTGATATAATTTTTGTTTTAATGGAAATATTCGATTTTATAAGCTCCTTATCATTTACTAAAATAGAAAATCTACAATAATCATGTAGTTTTGATACTTCTTTGATTTTATTAAAATCTTCACCTCCCTGAGGAATACAACCTACTATAATTTTATTGAAATCAAACTGTTTTAAGTTATCTTTAAAATATTTATAATCATTATAAAAAAGAACTTTATTATTTTCTATCAAGAACACCTCTTTTCCGTAAGCATTCCATAAAAACATCCTCAAGAAGAATATAAGAGAGATAACAAATAAAAGTAGTGAAAAGATATAACCAACACCTATTTCCCTATTCATATTTATAGCATAGAAAAGAACAATTATGGGTGTTATTGCAGAAATCAATATCAATATGATTAAAATTATTCTAGCAATTGTATGAGCCTTGTTAACTTTTATCTCAATGAGAATAGAATTTTGGTGTTGTGCAACACTAAAATTATCATTTTCAATATCCATTTTTTGTTTTCCAATTAGAATATTCTTTCAATCTTGCTTTAATTGCAGCGTCAGAAGACCCAAATTTTTCTTTTGTAAATTTTCCAACTCCCATTTCTCTATTAAATAATATCCAAGGGTTTTTATTGGCATTAATCAAACTTGGGCTTGCATCAACTTTAATACTACCTTTTGCTTGCTTAAATTTTATATCAGGTGATGGCAAGTGATTGACAGGATCTAACCAAGATTCAATTACTTCGGCAGAAACATATCCCATCCAGTTTAAAATAGTTGGGTCTTGCCAATATTTAATAAGTTTATTTCTACTCCAATCACTAGTAGCTATACCAAAAAAATTATCTAGCTCTTCTATTGTCTCAAAACCTAATATCTCTGTTTTCCAATATCCATTCCATCCTTCAGAATCTAGTTGTTCTTGTCTTGTCCAAGCAACATTTTCAACAAAACCATCAAGCATTTCATTAGGCACTGTAATAACATCATTGGAACCATCATCTGTTACCGCTATAGTTTCCCCTTTTTCATTTTTATACTCAGTATCTTTACTGTCATTCTCATCACTAGACTGTTTCCAATGCGAATTAGTCCCATCTTCTGTTCTTTTCCACATTTCATCTATTAAAGACATAGCATCTGCGCCACTTGGGTCAGCCCAAAAGACGGGGTTATTATCAAATGCATTATAAGGAGACATGGAGTGATGAATCACAGGATCCAGTACCACCCATCTTCCAATAGCTGGGTCATACTGCCGCATATCCATATCGTACATGTTTAAACCGAGCTCGTCTTGTAGTTCTTTGCCATTATACTTATACTGATAGGCAGTTTGAGTCACATTGGTAAGGATGGTTCCTCCTGGCCCGGCAGGGTCTTCTTTATAGTCTCTTAGGCTCCCTGAATAGACACTGTGCTTCAACCCGAAGGGGTAGTAATGATTCTCTTCCATTATTTTTAACTGATAGGTTACAGGGTCTTTAGAGAAGGAGAGGCGAACATTTCCAAGATGGTCTGTATAGTTAAAAACAAAATTAAAAGCATAATCAGGATTAGTCGGAGATTCGTTTATCTGAGTGGCTTTTACGTAGCCTTCGCCGTGAGGGAAAAACTGTAATATCCCTCCCGCATATTGAAAACCATCTAAGTAATCCACTGTTTTTATCGTGCCTCCATCCCTCACCGTTTTCTTTAGTTTTTGACCTGCTGCATTGTAAAGATAATCAATTTTTTTATCGGCAGCCCAGTAAACCTGTGTGGGGAGGTTCAGGTGGTTGTAGGTGATGGAAGTGATGCCTTTGTTCAGGTCGGAGGTCATATTGCCGTTGGTGTCATAGGTGTAGTCGTTGGTGGTATTGGTGGTGCTGTCTATGAAGCCGGAGGTTAGTTAAATTCTTCAGTAAATGCATCATCCCACTTAAATGTATTTACAATCCAGCCATTGTTACCCTTGTAATAAGTAAACATTACTCGAATCGCTGTGATTTCATATCTGATTAAATAGGTTTCTCGGATTGCAATATCAGATATAGTTTCATTTTTCACCTTTAGAGTTCCTATTGATTTTCCAAATCTTTGCTCGACTATATTTAAATATTTAATCGTTTTGTCCTCTATCTGCTCAATTTCACTTTCAGGTAATGGCCAATAGGGGGCAAGTTGGCTAAAGGACTGTGATATTTTGTTTTTTGCAAATAACTCGACAATTTGTTGAGACAGTTCCTGAGTCTCATTTACATCTTTTAAATACTTTTCTTGGGCAAATAAACTTAAGTTGACAAATGAAATAATCATTATTATAAATTTCTTCTTCATATTTCTTATTTTTAATTTTGTATAAAATCACTATGTAGTTAGTATCAAATACTTGAATTTCGCTAAATAAGGTTTTTCATATCATCCTATAATTCCTGATACCCTTTCTTCTTTATGAATTTAAAAAAACTTCCCGGGCCTATAGAGATATCTTTTATTTCAATAGTTTTATCATTTTCGCTTGTAAAGGTTATCATTCTTTTTTTTACATCTAACTGCAAAGTGTCCCCATTTTTTAATCCTAACCAACTCCACCCATAGATTTCAGCTTTTCCATCTTTTATTAAACAAAAGTAATTTGCTTGCTTATCTCTGGGATCATATTCATATATGTTTGACTCAATGATATTTATTCTTACGATTCCTCTTCCATGATAGCCTTGTAACTTGTTTTGTACTTCCTGAGTGGAGTATACAATTCCTGTTAGTTTCAAATCCTCTATTCCGGCAAAATCCTTTTCACCAACTATTCGTAAACCATCATCATTAAAATAGTCTGAAAAAGGAAATAATATCAAATTGAATACAATTAAAGATAATCCGGTTATTATAAATAATATTTTAAAGTTTTTCATATTATTTTGTTAAATACTGATAAACTGCCTGCCCTATCATTCTGCTCCCTCCAGAATTGTTTATCGCCCTGTCTCCAAAGCTTCTCTCCCTTGTGAGCTTTTGGTTGTTCAGCATGACAGAATTTGATTCTGAATGAAAGGTAGATAAATAATTAACCTGTCCGCCGACTCCTACATTTCCGCCAATACCTACACCGTGCCAACCATTCGAACGAAAGGCAAATATATTGGCTCCACCACCTATTTCGGCTTTCACATCGGCTCCTATACCTGTGGCTGATGCTCTTCCTGCATATGAATTTGGATTGCCACTGGTTGTATAACCAGCATTCGAATTAGACATAATAAATATGCTTCCCTGTATGTTTAAACTCGCACCTATAGTTGCCCCATCATAACCTGTAAGTTCTCCCTGTGCATAGACATAGTTATAGCCACCATATTCACTATTGGAAAATTGAACTACAGAAAGGCTTACGGAGCCTCCACCACCTAATGCAGCAGCGGCGCTTCCTGATAACCCTATCGAATACCCAATTGCAAAATTATTTGGATTAAAATCAGATATCAATGATTCTATATCTAAAATTATACTTTCTTCTATATCAAACGGAGCATCCGCAGTATAATCAGTATCACCTCCTATATTAATCGTTATTGAGTTTTTATTTTGACCATTAATTTGAATTTTGCCATCATTCTTTTTTTCCGCCCCTCCTGCACTAATACTCACACCCGTAGCTGTGGTAATACTGGAATAGCTCGTTCCCTGCTGGTCAAAGATACTGTCCGCCCCGCTTGGATCCGCCCAGAAGACAGGATTATTATCAAAAGCGTTATAAGGCGACATACTGTGGTGAATGACAGGATCTAAGACCACCCATCTTGCGATAGCAGGGTCATACTGTCTCATATCCATGTCGTACATATTCAAGCCAAGCTCATCCTGGTACTCTTTACCGTTGTAACGGTACATGAAAGGCGTACTTGTCACATATCCCGGTCTTGCAATGTCTTCACTTTCCGCTTTCAGGTCAAGACTTCCCGGGCTGGTATATTTCTGATGTTTTAACCCAAAAGGATAATAATGGTTTTCATCCATAATCTTCAGCTGATTGCTTACCATGTCTTTCGTGTAGGTTAAACGGATGTTCCCCAGGTGGTCGGTATAGTAATACACATAGTTGAAGATGCGGTTTCCGGTAGTTCCTAAGGTAACATTCACGTAGCCTTCCGGGTGCAGGAAGAAGTTTAATTCACCGCCCGTGTATTGAAAGCCATCCAGATAATCCACGCTCTTTATCATATTGTCTATGGGTACTGAGTTGACAAGCTTGTTTACCTTTTGCCGTGCCGTCCCGAAAACATCGGGATAAAAATTATCCATCAACACATCTGAAACACCTGATAACCAAAAATCCATTTTCGAGCGATTTAAAGAACCATCCCGAAACGTCGGGAACAACGAAACAACCTTTTGGCTGTCCCGTTTTTCTTTTTTCATATTTCCTAACACGCTGAAAATCAATTTTATTATCTTTTTAAATTACCGTATCAACACTTCTGGAACATCACCTTCCGCGTGCGGAAAGAATTGTAATTCTATATTTTTGTACTGGAACCCGTCCAGGTAATCCGTAGTTTGTATGTTTACACCGTCCGTCACTTTTTTCTGCACTTTTACACCCGCCGTCCCAAAAACATCGGGATAAAAATTATCCATCAACACATTTGGAACACCTGATGAAGAAAAATCCATTTTCAGACGATTTAAAGAACCGAAAAGCAACGAAACAACCTTTTGCCGTCCCGTTTTTCATTTCCTATATTTTCTAATTCGCTTAAAATCATTTTTTTTCTTTTTAAATTATCGTATCAACATATTTGATACAGCTCCTAGCAAATTACCCCGTAACCGGTCTAATTTGCCCACTTGCAAGGGGGACCCTTTGAACCCCTTTTTTTACACTCTGTTCTGATAATTTTTTATAAGGTTATTATAATGAATCTCTGCGTAACTTGAAAAATCTATTAATTCTCTCATAATTTCTACTTGTTCTTCTATGGTTGTAAACATATAAGATTCCTCTCCAAATGAATCCATAAATAATCCCATAATTGATTCAGATGTAAAACCTACAATTGCTATTTCACTATCTCTTGAGCCAATTATCCCCCAATCATTTGAAGCAGAAAACCAAGAGATGTCATTTGAGTTGATCCCTATAGAATCGGCAAAATTTTCATTATCTGGAGCTTTGTACATTATTTCATTTAAATCTTGATAGATAGATTTTGTATCTATTTCAAATACACTATATTTTTTGAAGTGTTTGTAAAAATAATCTTCTGGTGAGGGATCAATTGTATAAAACACTACTTTTCTATTTTTTATTCTTATAAGGAATTCTTTCAATCTCTCAAAGAAAGATTCTTTAAATATGAAATCAAAATCAAAGCCAACAAAATATTTGAAGTGTTCATTAAAAGGATTTATTTCAAAATTCCCGTCGGTAAAAAGCTTAGTAAATTTTGATTTATATTTCAGAAATTCATTTTTATTTGTTACAAAGTCTGCCATTTTAAAATTTTGGTTCAAATTGATTTTCGCCCAGCCGGATTTTGAGTGCTGAATCTCCAGTTCCAGCAGAGTTTTTTTTCATATCAGCAGTTGGACCACTACTTTTAGAACTATCCCTTGTTACATAACTTTTTTTACCATTTGAATATGTAGTTGATTTTCCATCTTTAGATGTACTGGTTTTTTCAAAACCTGATTTTTGTACATTCTTCTCAAATTCCTGTTTACTAACATCTGTAGTTCTATTAGGAGTTGTCGGCTTGCTATTGTTTTTTGAAGGATTGGTTGAATTCTCATATTTAGAATTTGGTCCATCAATTTTTTTTGAATCAATTATATTTTTTGCTTGTTGTGTTTTCTGAGCTCCTTTTTGAGCTGCTTGAGTTTTGTTAGCATTACCAGCATTTTTAGCAGTTGCTCCAACGACTGTAGTTACTGTACCTCTTGCAGTTCCTGCTCCTCCTGTAGCAGTCGCTAACAAAATATCTCTTTGTAAATTTATAGCTTTTTGTACTTTTTCCACATCACCAGCCCTGTCATTTGTCGGAGCAGATGCTACTCCACCTCCTACAAGAAGAAATATTCCAACAATACACATCGGACATCTCCCATCAGGATCATCAAAAGAAACAGGATTATTATAACCATAAGAGAATGGATTTAAATTATCTGGATTGTAAACACCACCACCAACTTCCATTTTATTTGAAAATGCAATAGACATATCAATCTCATCAGCATCCTCATCAAGCTGATCAAAGTCTATTGTAGTCTTAAGGTCATTTAATAAAGGGTCAGGTACAACCCACCTTGCAATTGCAGGGTCGTAATTACGCCATCCGTAATCGTACAACCCAAGCCCCAGCTCGTCTTGGAACTCTTTACCGTTGTACTTATACATGAAAGGCGTGGAAGTCGCATATCCCGGCCTTGCGATATCTTCACTTTCCGCTTTGAGGTCAAGGCTTCCCGGGCTGGTGTACTTCTGGTGCTTCAGCCCGAAAGGGTAATAATGGTTCTCGTCCATGATCTTCAGCTGGTTGGATACCATATCCTTTGTGTAAGTGAGTCTTATATTTCCAAGATGGTCGGTATAGTAATACACATAGTTAAAGATACGGTTCCCGGTAGTGCCTAAGGTAACATTTACATAGCCCTCCGGGTGCGGGAAGAAGTTTAATTCACCGCCCGTGTATTGAAAGCCATCTAAGTAATCCACGCTCTTTATCATATTGTCTATGGGTACTGAGTTGACAAGCTTGTTTAGTTTTTGGCCTGCCGCATTGTAAAGATAAGTAATACTGGTTCCGTTTCCAAAGCTTATGAGCGTAGGCAGATTTAAGTGGTTGTACTTTATGGAAGTTATGTTTTTGTTCTTATCGGTTATCATATTGCCGTTGGAATCATAGGTGTAGTCGTTTGTGGTATTGGTAGCACTGTCTATGAATCCGGTATTGTCCTGTCCGTCGTCCACTACTTTTATTAGCTGGTTGGAACGGGTGGCATAGGTATAGGAAAGGATGTCCATCTCGTCGGGCAGAGACTGGTTCTCATAGCCGCCGTAGCGGCTGAGCGAAGTGATATTGCCGTTCAGGTCATAAGCGACATGCTCGTTATAGTTGCCTATGTAGGGGTTAACGTCCTGCTTGTAGTAGATAGCATCGGTCATGCGGTTCAGACGGTCGTATTCATAAACATAGCCCCGGAGCTTGTTGTCCGTAGCGGTTTTCCAAAGGGTTTGTGCGATGTTGCCGTTGTACAGCGGTTCTGCGTAATCGCCTCCGTTATTGACAAGGAAGTTGTAATTGATCTTAAAGGAAAAAAGGTCGTCGGTGGGAGTGGGAGGAACGGCATCCTTTCCCATCAGGGTAACGCCCACGCTGTTGATGTCGGTAAGCCATCCTCGTATGTTGTATTTATAATCCACCTGCTGCCAGCGGTTGGTTCCGGTAACATCGGTTCCGCCTACTTTTTTATTGAGAAGCTGCCCCAGCTTGTCGTACTGGTTCAGCGCGATGAGGTTTTGAGTAGAAGAATTGTTCAGGTTCTGGGTGTGACGCAGGGGACGTTCCATGTTGTCATAGGTAAAGTTGTCCTTTGTCTCCACTTCCAGGGTAGCGGCATCCCGTTTATGGTAGGTTTTGGAGTACTCGGGCATCCCGCGGAACTTCAGCTTGCTTTTTACGGTGGTCATACCATCGAGGTGGTTGACCTTATGGGTATAGACGGGGCGGGATTTTTCGTCATAAAAGGTATAGGTACGTTCCCATCCCTGGTCGGGCAATACCCTCAGATGGCTTGCCACGGGAAGGCCTTTCAGGCTTTCGTTCTCACTGTTGTCTCCGTTGCGGACGTCTTGACCTTCGACGGAAGAAGGTACGGTCACGCCGTCGGCCGTGAGCATGGCAGGAATGTATTTATCGTAATAGTTTACCGTAAGCAGATCGGAATCGGAAGCGGTATGGTTTTTCGGGAAGGCGTTGGCTCTGGTATGGTAAACCGTGATGCCGTTCTGGGAAAAGGAGCTGTTGAGTATTTCGTTATTGCCGTTGTACGTATCCAGCAGGTTCTGCAAAGTTGCTCTGCTGTCGTTGGATTTGTAAAGCCCGGTATAGACCACTCTCCCGAATTTATCATATTTGGTAAAGGCCCAGGCCTTTCCGGTCATGCCGGAAGGAAAGGTAAAGGTGGTCTTACGCATCTCGCCGTCCTGAGTGGCCACCAATCGGTTCTGTTTGTCATAGACCATATATTCCCAGTCTTTGCCGGGGATCTGCCGCTCGGTCATACGGTTGCGGGTATCGTATTTGTAGGTGTAGCAAAGCCCGGAAATGACGGTGGAAGAAACCGTCCCGACAGGAATAACGGCAGCCGCTTTTGGCGGTACGACATAGCGAAGGTTTCCGTAATCGTCATATACATAATAAGTATCTACGTTTTCCGTAACTACGGGATCGGGATCCGTGCGGCCGGCTATGTTATCGGTCTCTACAAGGGAGCGTGTAAGCACTACGCGTCCCTGCTTGTCCTTATATTCATAAGTGGTATGCCCGTTCTCATCTGTGGTGATGGTACGGTAAAGGGATTTTGCGGGATATTTGTCCCCGAGTATGGGATATCCTCCTTTTCTGAGGTTTCCGCTTGTGTCTACCCAGTAGAGGTCGACCTCTATGGCACTGTTGGAATAAAACTGGAACTTGATTTCATGCCCGGAACCGAGCTCCCAGTCATCTCCGGGGGCTGCCTGTTTCATCACGCGGCTGAGCGGTGAGCTTTCCAGTTCTTTTTCGGAGAAATAAACATCCGTCATATAAGGAGCTGCTCCGTAATGGGCGGTATAAGCCGCCGTGGGATCTGTGATAAAAGCCCCGCTTGTCTGCGTGGTGGGAGCAGAAAGGTATTCTTTCAGCTGTCTTCCGAATCCGTCATACTCATATTTTGTAACAATGTCCTTTCCGTCCGGTGTTCCTTTATAGAGGATGCTCTGCTTTTCTCGTCCCAGGTCATCAAAATAGACGATGCTGACCTTTTTATGGGTTTCGGGAATGCCGTTAAGGTCAGTAGGAACGGAGGTCATCGGTTCTAACAGTTCCACGCTCAGGATATAATTTTCGGTAGTGGATGGAGTCTGGGCCTTTAAACTAAAAGTTAAAAGATAAAAACTAAAAAAAGTTAGAAGATAACAGTTAAAAGATAAAAGATTAGAACTAAAAGATAAAAGAATGGGAGCGCCTGTCTTGAATTTTTTATCTTTTAATTTATAGTTTTTAGTTTTCATAGTTTTGATTTTAAGGTTTTGATGGAAGACACGAGCATGCTGATGAGTTCTTTGTTTAAATCGGTCAATGTTTGATGGTCGAGAAATTCTATATACCCGGACTGAAATAGAAGGTCGAGCCAATAGAGGGTTTCGTTGGCTTCTTTTAGTGCAATGGAAAATTTGTTGATGTAGTCCGGGGTGCTTTGGGCAAATTCTGCTTCTCTTATAAGGGCACCTATGGCAGTCCCACTGCGCAGAAGCTGTTTGGAAAGGATGTATTCTTTACTTTCCCTCAAGCGTTTTGACAAAGCAACAATTTTTAGCGCAAATTCAAATGATTTGATATGTAACGGACTCTCTTTCAACTTTTATCTTTTAGTTTTTAACTTTTAGTTTTTAGTCTTTATAGTTGTACCGCATATTTTTGATCACGTTCAGGTCTTTGTCATGGATGTATTCCAGACGGCCTGCGGTGTCGTATTTGTAGTATTCCACCTGTCCGTTGGGCTGTGTTATGCTGGTAATCCCCAACAACGGATCGTAAGTATAGGTGGTAACCATGACATTTTCCGCAGCCACTCCGTTAAAAGTTCCCGTATTACGGAAATCATTTAATGCTTTTCTTAAATCCGCTTCACTACACTGGTTATTGGTTCCAAGGCAATGGTCATCATCCGCATTTGATAGATTTACTAAATCGAAAGTATCAATATCATCTTCAATTGCCTGAAAACCGATCCCTTCCACTTTTGCGATCGGGAACTGTTTGTTATAGCCCCAGATGATAGAAACGGGTGTGTCGTCCTCCATGATGAATTCTTCTATATTTCCGCTTGTATCATAACGGGAATAACGGACTTTACGGTCGGCCGTGCTGTTGATGTCTATATTCCCGGGTTCGCTACGGTAGTGGACTTCAGAAGGAAGCAGATTTGCTCCGTATTTCATGTGAAGTTCTGATAGCTTGGTTTCCGTTCCGGATTTAACGATATATTTTTCAGTAATCACCGGGTCGGATATACGGTTGGCGTCTTTCAGGTTTTGCATGAAAGGTGTTTGTTCCACACCGACCAGATCCTGCGGATATTTATAAACGATCTTTAATTTTTCCATATAGGTTTCGTCATCTTTGGCCATAGAAGTTCGGGTCGTAACCGAAACGGGAAGGATGGATTTGAATTCGTTCTGGGCTCCTGTATTTTCATTGTAGGTATATTCCGTGAAATTGGTGCGAACCCGGGTGCCGTTCTCGTATTCGTCTACCGTCGTTTTCTTCAGCTTGATCCAGGCGCTGGTTAAGTGATAGAAATTGATATCAAATGGGTGGAGCTCGTATGTCTCACGCCTTCCCATAGAAATAAGCAATGCCGGCGATAAAGCAAAATTGTAAGGACTGTAATAATTTGCTGAAAACTGATTGAAAAAATAATCAGGATTCTCATAATTGTACTGGTTCCTGGTGACTGCCACCAGTTGGTTTTGATTATTTTTCACCCTTTCTTCAAGTAAAAGCCCGCCTGTATAATCATTATGAGGAAATGGACTTAACGGCTTAGAGTAAACCGGAAATCCTGCAGTGTAGGGCAGGCTGAAAATGTATTCTTTTTTGTGATTTTTGGAAGACTCCGAAGGGTCAGTGCTTTCATAAGTTTCCGTAACATTTTCATAAACCACCGACTTACCGAAAGCGCTGGTAAGATTATATATATCGTTGTTTGTTATGTTATAAACTGAGCCCTTTTCCGGTTCGTCCGAGACATAGTATGGAGTCAATTGTCTTCCTGTAAATTTGCCGCTGGAAAGAGCAGGGGTGTCAAAATCATCATAATTATATGATCTCTTTATTTGAGCATTTCCGTTTGCGTCATTTAATGTTATGGTCTTAACTCTCAGCGTTCCCGCTTCTCTGTTTTGGGGATAGGTGACATTTTCATCTATCCATTTCAGAGTAAACTGGATATTAAACGTACCTATATTTTCATTGGTTCCCGGATGCTTAAATATCCTGAAGGAATAGCTTTTCGTAGGATCCAGCTGAGGCAGGTCATATTCACCGCTTACATATATTCTATTTGTAATGGCGGAATTATTTTCAAACAGTTGTGCATAATAGCACGTTTCGGTAGGAATACCATCCGGAGGAGTATAAGAGGGCGGCTCATATCCGGTATAATAAAGAAGTTTATGGGAAATACCCTCTCTGAAATCCGGAGCGGGCGGGGTGATGTTTAAAATAATTTCGTCGTAGTCGGGATCGTTGTAAACGATAGTTTGGTCTATTATATGTTCTCTTTCCTGGTAATTATAGACAGGGTTAAAAACGGTATCATCATCGTCAAAAACGGTATTTTTAAATTTATCCAATTCATATTCAAACGACTGGCTCCCTCCGGTAGGAAGTTTTACTTTTTTTAGCGAGCCTGTCTTTGCAAAATTTATGTCCGGCTTTTTATCGGCCCCGGAAAAATGAAAAACCTCTCCGGCATGTAGAATCGTAAAATAATTTAATTCCGTATTATTATTTTTACCGTTATACATACCCCAATAATCTGTTTTAAAAGAAAATCGTGGAGGTAGGGCTTTTCCCTCTGACTCACCGTAATATTCAAATTCGTAATCTGTATCATTTATCAAATCCTGTATTCCTTCCAGCTTTAATCTCTTCTTCCACGGTGTTTTATCATAATTGAGTTCTAAATCAGGAAGTGATTCGTTATCGGAAACAAAATAATCCGTCAGCAGTTTATATTGTTTGATCGTCAAATCATTTGAGAGGTCGGTTACTTCTATATATTCCAGAATCCCTCCTGCATCACCTATGATGTTATTATCATAAATGTTGTCGACATCCTCCCTGTCCAGAAATTTTGAAGGATTAATTCCATCTCTTTTATAGTTAAACTCTACTTTTGTGTAGTTATAGGTAATGGATTTGGGAAGATATTCTGTAACGGTTCCGTAAGTGTTGGACCCGCCGGGAATTGTGATAGGTACTCCGGATTGGTTAAAGTAAATCTTATTGGTTACAGTATGGGAACTGAAATATCCATAAGAAACCTCATAATATTCAAATGTGATTGTTTCCCCGGTATGTGGTATTTCAATATAATCCAATTTATGACCATAACTTTTGCGGTTTTCTACAATTCCCCCGTTACCATTCATCCCGTTGCCATAATTAGCGTTTTCCTGTTGGAAAATGGAAAAATGATAGATTAACCCCTTGCTGTCTGTTATCACAAATGAGTTGTTTCCTGTTATTTTTACATTATCCTTTGGGATCGTGTGAGGCTTACTGTCATTGTCCAGCATAAATCTTCCGCTGTTGTTTAGGAGGGAATAGCAGTAATAATCTGGATGGAGTTCTTTATCGGGCGTATATTGTGGTCCTCCGGGGCCTAGGCCAAGCATTGAAAGACCGTTTAAATAATCTTGGTTGGGTGGTGTTTCTTCAGGCAGAAAGCTATCTACGTCAAAATAATTAAGCTTTGTAATGGATTGATCTCTTTCTCCCCTCACTTCTTCAGATAAACTGATACCCCCTAAATTCAAAGCCCAGCCGATTCCGACGCTACCTGACAGTTCATTGACTTTTATACCCATTCCATGGTAGTCAATGCTGATGGGAAGAGAAAATGCTTTTCCTTCTATGGTGTAGATCGGAATGGAATACCCGAAAACCCCCGTATGATTTCCCGCAGGGATATTGGTAAATTTTAATAAACTTGCCTGCTCCGGCGTAGGTAAAAACATTTTCTCAGAAGGGTTATACTGGAAAGGGTCTCCTTGCGGTTCCTGCGCCCGGACATTCCCCACTACGTAACAAAGAAGAGCTGCGACGAAAAGCCTTTTTACGTTATTCATATTAAATCGGCTGGTTATATATAAATTCATGTTTTTTAACTTTTAGTTTTCAGTTTTTATCTTTTAGCTTACTTATTTACTCCCCTTCTTAATGACCTTGACATCTTCTGTTTTGTTGTCCACGGAGATCTTGAAGATATAGACCCCGGGAGGATAACTTTGAAGGTCCACAGGGGTGGAACGGTAAGGAAGCTTCTTTTGCTGAAGATTCTGCCCGTTCAGGTTGAATACCCGGACTTCCGCTTCTTTGAATTCCTCCGAGATGATGATGTTGGTGTACTGATAGGTAGGGTTGGGGTAGATCTCCACGAGCTGGCGATCTTCGGGTTGTTTCTTTTCATTGCCCAGCTTTACCACCCAGTAATCATTTCCGCCAATGCTTGCTTTGTCCTTGTCATCCGACTTCTTCGAGTCGGAGTTTCCGGCAAGGATATAGCCGCCGTCCCTTGTTTGGGTAAGCCCTTTGAGCTGGTCGGTGCCGTTCCCACCGATGGTCTTACTCCAAAGCATTTCACCTCTCTGGTTGATCTTTATCGCCACAAAATCATTGATTCCTTTGTTGTCCGTTCTTTTTCCCATGGTCTCGCTGGAAGCATAGCCGCCTATAAGAAATGTATTATCCTCTGATTGGGTTACATTTACCAGCATATCCCATTGTCCTGTGTCATAGGTGTTGTCCCAGATGGATTCACCGTTTTTGTCAATTTCCAAAACCCAAAAATCAGTTCCGTTTACACTACCGGACTTTTTATTCTCAGAGGTTTTGGAGTTGGAACTCCCTGCAAGTAAATATCCGTTTTCAGTTTCCAATATTTGAGCAAGGGATTCATCACCTTCGCCTCCGTAGGCTCTTTGCCATTCTTGGTTTCCGTCTGCATCCAGCTTGATTATCCAGTAATCATTCATCCCTAATTCTTTGGCTGATTTGTTTCCGGAGATCAGGGAGTTGGATGTACCGCCGATCAAATACCCATCTTCAGTAATAAGTACCGTCTTAAGCTGATCGGAAAACATTCCGCCGAAAGTCTTTTCCCATTCCACTTCTCCTGAGGCGGCCAATTTGATGATCCAGTAATCAAAGCTCCCAAATGAATCCTGTGATTTAATACCTATTTCACCGGAACCTGAAGTTCCCCCTCCTTTGGAGGGGGTTAGGGGGAGGCTTGAGTCCGAACTTCCACCGATGATAAAACCTCCGTCCGGTGTCTGTTGGATGCTTTGCAGTTGGTCATTTCCAATTCCTCCTAATGATAACTGCCATTCTTCTTCTCCCGTCGGGTCAAGTTTAAGAATCCAGAAATCCATATTCCCGAAGCCGTCTTCCTGTTTATCACCTGATTTGGGAGAATCTGAAGAACCGCCCAAAATATATCCGCCTTCCTTGGTCAGCGAAGCACTGTACAGATAATCGCTTCCCGATCCTCCGAATGTTTTCTGCCATTCCATCTTACCGGATTCATCCATTTTCCAAAGGAAATAATCCAAGTCGCCCTGTCCTTTTCCGGACTTATTGCCGGAATCTTCCGAGAATGACTTCCAATTAACAAAAATCCGTAGTCCGGTGTAGCTTTTACATCATATAGATATTCGCTGTGAACACCGCCTAAGACTTGTTGCCACTCGATATCCTGAGCGGTTAAAAGGTTAGAAAATAAAAAAAAGGAAATGGAAACAATTGAACAAAAGTAGCTGTACTTGTTTTTCATACTGGGGCATGTGTTGATTTAAGATTGACAAATTAAAAGGAAGTACTAAATTTCTCTTAAATAAAATATGTGATAATTATCATGTTTTGCCATAAACAGGAAAAATCCTGTAAAAAATAAGGGGTTTTTCCTGTTGTGTAATTCGGCGGATTTTTATGAAAGCAAAAAAATGAGAGGATTATTACCTAAAACCCCAAAAACTTTTTCTTTTTCGGGCGGGAATCATCGTCATAAAATTCCAGCATCCAGACCACCGTGCATCCGGCGACATACGCCCAAATATCGTTCAGGTCAAATGTGGTTCCCAAAACGGTTGAGAAGAACTTATTGTTCTGAAGATTTAGCTTTTCAACCAAGTGAAATGCCTGGGAAATTTCTACTAAAATCGCGAAAATCCCTACCCCGATGATGGTTTTCTTTTTGTCCACCACAAAAATGGCCTGAATGAAACAATAAATCAAAATCACCACCAGCACATCGCCAATGGCTCCGCGAATCGTTGGGTTTTTTACAAACAAAGCAATTAGGATTTCTACCAAGAGCAATCCTGCGAAATACAAAGCATATTTTTTATCAAATCCGAATTTCATGTTTCTAAGATAAAAAAATCCTCCCACTTTGCAGCAAGAGGATTTCAGAGTACAAGTATTAAGGATTCACTTCAATAAATCATTTAATTTCTGATCAATTTTATGGTGAATATTTTAAAGTTGGAAGTTGCTTTCACGACATAAATTCCAGCCGGAAGCAAGCTCACGTCCATGGTTTGTCCTTTTTTCAATTCTCCGTTGAGGGTTTTTACTCTTCTTCCCGCAAAATCAAAGATTTCGATGTTTTCAACATCTTTTGAGAAAGAGAATTTGTCTCGGGTTGGATTGGGATACAATTGGATTTTTTCTTGTGGAGAATTAAAATCCTGATTGTCCATTACTGCCAATTGATTTCCGTAAATCCGGAATTCGCCCGGTTGAAGCGTGATGGTAAAATCGGCTCCGGTGGAAGTCACGCTGATGGGTGCTTCGCTCAGCAATTCGTACCAGGTTCCGGTGTATGGAAAATACGGAATGATGTCTTTTTGTACCACATCAAAATTGGCCAAAACGATTACATTTTTTAATTCCGAAGGATCCATCGCATCATTCCAAACATAAATTCGCGGCAGCAAATCACCCGACTGAATGTCATAAGTGTCGGTATTGAAAACCTCATTATTCAGCCTGATGTTCAACAAGCGCGACCAGGTTTGATAAACAGCCAGACGGTTTTCGTCGGTCGTATAACCGATTTCGAAGGGAATCGGTTTTGGGTCTGTGCGACAGGCATCACTGATGGTACCGTCCGGACAACGATTGATGCTGAAGTCATATCCCAATTCCCCGAACTGCCAAATCATTTTCGGGCCGGGAATCATAAACAAAACGGCTCCAAGTGCCTGCTGGCGTTCCAAAGCGGTTTCGGTGTCTTTCACATCATAACTTCCGTTTTCATTTCCCCATTGGGCGTTTTTGTACATCATGCGTTCCTCGTCGTGGCTTTCGGCATAAGCGATATTTCTTCTACCCGGATAATCCTGAATTTCATGATCTACCCAGTTAAATGAACTGTTTTCTACCCAACCCATCGTGTTTTGGTTATAGGGCTCAGTCGCCTTGTTCCAAAGCATGATTCCTTTTCCTTCGGGGAATTTGTAATTGGCCCATTCGATTTGTTCATCGTGTGAACCGCCATATCCCAAATGCTCAAAAATGACATAGAAATCATCGTCCACTGCCCATTGATAATCGGCATATTGTTTCAAAATGGCAACGCGATCCGCTTGGTAACCATTGGTGCAATTTTCATCAGACGGCGTACAGTTTTGAGTAAAACCTTTGGTCAAATCCCATCGGAATCCGTCGATTTTGAATTCCTGCATCCAATATTCTATCGTGCGTCTTACATAGTATTGCGTTGCAAATGACTGATGGTTCAAATCGTATCCGACGCTGTAAGCGTGTTTGGCTTCGGTATTACAATAAGGATTTTGAGCCGTCGGATTTCCGAAACCGTCACCATCCGGATCGTCCATCCACATTCTGACCAATGGCGAACGTCCGTACACATGGTTCAGTGCAACATCCAGGATCACGGCGATTCCATTTTGGTGACACAAATCGATGAATTGTTTCATACTCTCTTTGTTTCCGTAAGCCTTATCCAAAGCCAGATGGTAAGCCGTATTATAACCCCATGAAATATTTCCTTCGAACTCCATGACGGGCATGATTTCGATGGCATTGATGTTTAAATTTTTAAAATAATGAAAATCTTCAATCAAAGAATTCCATGTTTTTTCCGAATTGAAATCGCGGATCAACAATTCATACACCATTAAATTTTCCTTAGCAGGACGTTCAAAATCGTTCACCTGCCAATTGTAATCGGATTGATCGGTTTGCAAAACCGAAACCTCAAATTCCTGTCCGTCCGGGTATTCCGGCAGATTGGGATACATTTGGGGTGTGATATAGGGATCATCCCATGGGCTTAAAACCAAGTTCGAATAAGGATCGGCGGTTTTGATGCCGTCGTTGGTGCGGTATTGAAAAGTATAAATTTCAGCGGGGGTCAAATTATTTAATTCCAACCAATATAAATCGGGATTTGTCGTGTCGCGTTTCATCAGATAATCATTTGAAATCGTCCAGTCGTTAAAGCTTCCGATGACATGCACAAAGCTTTTTCCGGGCGCATACAAAGCCAAAGTTGCTCTTGTGGTCGTTTGGTTATAATTGATGCCCTGAACCGCCCAATCGGGAATCGGTTGGGAGATAACAACCGGCGTTATGATGGCGGTAAATTCGATGGTGATGCTTTGTCCGCCGGAATGCGTTGCGGTTAATTCAAATTCAACTGTTTGGTTGATAGGATAACTAAAAGCATAATTCGAATTATTATTTGAAGTATTGACCGTCGCTCCATTGGCTTTCAAAGTCCAATTCGCATTGATTGTCGTGGAAGCCGAAATGTTGAGGTTTTGACCTTGGTTTACCGTTACGGTTGCTCCGTCCGCCGGATTGGAAGAAACCAACTGGAATCCCCCGACCGGAATGGTGTAATCGGGTGAGGTTTGCTGCGTTCCGTCCGCACTTCGGAAAACGACATTGATCGCATTGATGGTATTGGATGTTCCCACACCGAAATAGCTGTAAAGTGTAGGCGACAAGGTCAATGAATAGGTCGTGCCCGAAACAAAAGTCAAAGCAGGTTGGGTAGAATTATCTCCCCAGTTACCGATGACGTTTTGCCAGGCATTTCCATTTACGGTAAGCCCTATGTGCGCATAGATGGTTCCGTTGTATCCGCCCAGACCGGTTCCGGCTTTGTCAAAATAGATGATGACTTGACCGTCGGCTTCCGGGGGATTAGGAACGGTGGAAATTTGGCCAAAAATGAGCGAACTTCCTAAAAATAAGAAGAAATAAAGAAGTTTATTCATATGTTTTGTCTAAAAAAAAGGCCGCAAGAAGCGGCCCTGATAATGTAATTTTCTAATTTGGCGTTATCGAATAAGTGTTGGTAGATAAATCCAAAACGACATCGTAATTACCTTCTGCAGTTACCACAATGTTGGCTCCACCTGCTTCCAGGGTTCCGTCAGCACCATCATCACCATAATTCAATCCCCAATCATTGTCAGCACGGAATTTGATTTCACCGGCCAATAAATGTACGCCGTTTATGAACCAAACGCCTTGACCGGAGGTATATTCGCTCGAATAATCAATGTTCAACTGAACATCAGGACCATCCCAACCATTTGGAGTAGCGGATCCTACCAATCCCCAGATATTTGGAATGGATTCCAACTCATAAGTCATATCGTTCATATTGACGGTTACGACATATTTTCCTGCCGCTACGACGATATTGGCTCCGCCCGGTTCTAAAGTTCCGTCAGCACCATCATCGCCCCAGTTCATGCCCCAATCATTGTTTAATCTGAATTTCATTTCGCCATCGGCAAGATTGACGATTGCTCTGAATTGGTCTGAAGAAGGATCAAAATTTAAAACGACATCCGGACCGTCCCAACCGTTTGGTGTGGCGGAACCTACGATTCCAAGCGACCATGTTTCGATGTTATAAGTCAGATTATTTAAGTTAATGGTGATTTTATATTTCCCTGCCGTAACCGGAATATTATCTCCTCCGGCAACTAAATTTCCTCCTGAACCACCATAATTGTTTGTCCAGTCGTTGTTTTCTCGAAATTTGATTTCGCCATCTACCAAATTGGCATAAGCGACAAATACATTGTCATCTCCTGTCTGCCAAAAAGGAATATCGGGTCCGTCCCAACCGTTTGGCGTAGCGGAACCTACAACTCCCCAAGTAGTTGAAATATCAATTTCATCTGTATAAGGCGTAACGGTAATGCTGATGGTTTGGGAAACCAAATCAGAATTGGATGTTTCGCCGATTCTTGCAATCACACGGAAATCCATCGTTCCTTGTGTTTCCGGTAAAATCCCGGCTACGATAGCACGGGCATTTAATTGCCCTACAGTCATCGTATAGGAAGTGCTGGTCGAATTTTGTAAAACAGTCGGTGCCGCAAAATCGGTTCCGCCGGCTGCTACTTCCAAAATATAAGAAACGGGAGCCACATCTACATTGAACACGACTTCATTCCAGTTAAAACTAAGGGCTTCCTGATCGGCATTTTCACTTAATAAAACTTGTGTTGTTTCTCCGGAAACGGCCAATGTCGGTGCTTGTGCATTGCCATCAAGCATCGTATAATCATCGTCTGAACAGGAAAAAATAATTCCGGTCAGGACGAACAAACTCAATAAATATTTAAAAATTTTCATTTTGAATTGTTTTAAAATTAATAGCCCTGATTTTGGGTCAAATTGGGATTGGCTGACAAGTCTGAAACCGGAAGCGGATACAAGTTGTATTTTTCATCCGTTGCAGTTCCTTCAGGAGATTGTCCTTTCCATGGCCAAACATAACTGCCGCCCGTGAATTTCCCGAAACGAACCAAATCGGTTCTGCGTGTTGCTTCCCAGTATAATTCTCTTCCTCTTTCATCCAAAATGAACTGATCGTTGATTTGTCCGGCCGTAACCGTTGCGGCATTGGCTCTCGTTCTCAACATGTTTACATAAGTTGCATCGGCACCTCCTGTTCTCATTTTGGCTTCTGTCCACATCAAATATACATCACCCAATCGGAACATAGGAAAGTCCACACTTACCTGGCTTGCATCATTTTCACCTGTGGTGCCGGCAGAACCGTCAGCATTCAGGTTTTTGAATTTGAAAACCCCGTAACCGTTTTTGTATAGGGTCACATCGGCCATTTCCAATTGTTGTCCGTCTGTAAAGAAAGTACCATTTCCGGCGCTGTATTTTTTACCGCGTGTATCCGTTACGGCCTCCACATTTCCATCGGGCGCAAATAAATGCACCAAATTTTTCGTGGTACGGGTTCCTCCCCATCCACCACCTGGAACGCCCAGTTCGGAAGGGCTGGCGTCTCCGCCTATGGAAGCATTGATCACGAAAGTCATTCCCCCAAAAGTTTGCATATAAGTGGCATCATATGGAACCGCAAAAATGATTTCGTTCATCGCGTCTCCCTGATTGTTGTCCGCGCGGAATAAATTCTCATAATTTGAAGCCAATGAATATCCGCCGTTCATGATTTTTTCACAATAAGTGATACAATCTGCATATCGGGCTGTTCCGGTATAAACTTCAGCATTTAAATACATTTTGGCCAACAATGCCCAAGCTGCCGCACGGTCTGCGCGTCCATAATGACCGGCAGTACGTGGCGCGACCATTTCTTGTTCAATTGCCAATAATTCGGATTCGATATAGTTGAATAATTCGGTTCCGGAATATTGTGGTGGATAATAGCCTCCAACCGGATCGTTTTCGGTTTTAAACGGCACATTTCCAAATAAATCCAAAGCGTGGTAATAACCCAAAGCTCTTAACCAACGAGCTTCTGCACGGTACTGATGAACTACCGTTTTTTCTGCGTCTGACAATCCGATGGCATTGAGCTGGTCATCACCTGAATCTCTTAAGAATTGATTGGCCAATTCCACTTCGTAAAGAAAACGGCTGTATCCGGCATTGATGAACTCACTTGAACTGGACCAAGTCTGGAAATTAAAAGTTTGCAAAGTACCGTCGTTCCATGCGATTTTGGTTTCGTCTGTCGGTAATTGTTGCAATTGCCAATAAGCACGTAAATACTGTCCGAAACCTTCGTCGATTCCGCCTATGTCACCTTGTCCTGCAGGACCTTGTTGTCCTGACAATGCCAATCCGGCGTAAACTTTTGCAATACCGGAAGTATAATCATCCAGACTTTGGTATGCGTTTGCACCAATGATTTCATCGGGATCTTCTATTTCTACATCCAAATCATCCACGCAGGAATAAGTAAGAAACAATCCTGAAAAGATGACGAATAAGTATGATTTTATATTTTTCATTTTCAATTGATTTTGTAATTAAAAGTTCACATTTACACCCAGCGTATAGATGCGCGGACGAGGATAAACATTGTTATCGATTCCGCTTCCGATTTCCGGATCCAGTCCTTCGTAGTCTGTAACGGTAAATACATTTTGAACCGTTCCGTAAAAACGCATATTGGTTTTTCCAAAAATTTCTTTGAAGGTGTATCCCAGCGTCATATAATCCATTTTCAGGAAAGATGCGTTTTGAACATAGTAATCAGAGAAATATTCGTTGTTCTCAAATTGGGAATCCAAAGCATCTGTCTGAATGTTTACCAAAAATCCGTTTGTACCCCGCGTAGAAGCAAAAGTTCCTACGTTGGAAGCTACGTTGTTATACAAATAGTTTCCGATGTTGGCTCTCATGGAGAAACCGAAATCCCAGTTTTTATAAGTCAAATTGGAACTCAAGCCCAACATCCAATCCGGTCTTCCGGAATGAAATACTCTTAAATCCTGGTCGTTGATCTGACCGTCTCCGTTTTGGTCCACATAAGCACCTTCGATCGGATTTCCATTGGCATCGTAAACCTGTTCGTAAACATAATACGAATAAGATGGAGAACCTACCATATTGACCAAAACCAAATTCCCAACCCCTCCGGAAATAGCATCTCCGGTTGAGTAAAATTCGTTGTTACCTGCTCCGGAAATTTTTGTGATTTCATTTTCGTTAAAAGTAGCATTGGCATTTACGGTCCATGTCAGGTCATTTGATTTGATGATATCTCCTCCCAAAGCGATTTCCACTCCTCTGTTTTCCATCGTACCGATGTTGGTTGTAATCCGGTTGTTCAAGTTAGGTAGTGGTGCCGCAACCGTTTGGATCATATCCTCGGTTTCTTTTAGATAATATTCTACGGAACCCCACATTCTGTTGTTAAAGAATCCGAAATCCATACCTATGTTCCAAGTGGTTTGCTCTTCCCATTTGAGTTTTGGGTCATAAATGTTCGGACGCAAAGTCGGAACAAAAGCGCCACCGATTGGATAATAAGCCAATGCATTGGTCGAACTCAGATAAATGGGCAGATATGGATAAGGCTGGTTGTTGATGTTTTCCTGTCCGGTAACACCCCATCCTGCACGCAGTTTCAAATTGGAAACCGTTTTAGAATCTTTTAAGAATCCTTCTTCCGAAATATTCCAAGCTACTGCTAATGAAGGAAATAATCCCCATCTTACATCATCAGCAAAACGAGAGGTACCGTCATACCGTACCGTACCGGTCAACAAATATTTGTCGTTGAATGTATAATTGAATCTCCCGAAGAAACCAACTAATACACGTGTATAGATGTCTTTATATTCTCCGTTGAGTACTTCTCCGTTTTCGCTGGTACTTAATTCATGGTTGTCATAATCAAAACTTTGGTAAGAGTATCCGGCGGTTACATCAAATAAACTTTTGATAGAAGCTACTTCTTTGTTGTAATTCAAATAAAAGTCAAACAATTGATTTCTGCGAATTTGGTCATAATCTCTGTTTAGCCCGCCATCTTCAGGGTTATTTGAATTATAATTCATACGGGCAAAAACCGGAACGGTTTCAGAACCGCTGGATTGCGAATAATCCAATCCTAAATTCAATACCGCTTTCAAATCTTCAAATCCATGGATTTTATAATCAAATTTCACATTCCCCACCAATCGGTTTACATATGAATGGTTGTCTTTCAACATCAAGAGTGCCAATGGATTTCGGGTTGCATTTGCATTGGGATCACCCTCATTGTTCAACCATTCCCAGTATCCTCCGAAATCTGAATTTCCCGAATAAACCGGCTGGGTCGGATCCATCATGATGGCTGAGCCGATAGCTCCCGTATCTGCAAATTGATTTTCTTCCACAGAACCCTTGGCATTTACATCAATTGTCAAATGTTTATCCAACAATGAAGGCGTTAAACTAACGGATGCCGTTGTTCTCTCAAAATTGCTGGTTTTTAAGATACCGTCCTGATTGGTATAACCCAATGACAATCGGAATGGTAAATTGGGTGTGATGTTTCCGGTCAAACCGACATTTGTATCATAACCCAAAGCTTTTTTAAAGATTTCGTCCTGCCAGTTGGTATTTGTATTTCCCATCAAAGCCGCTACATCTTCGTTGGCGCGTTCATTGATGATTTGACGGAATTGATCAGCCGACAAAACATCTACCTGATTGATCCGGTCGTAAAGTGAAACAGAACTGTTAAAGTTTACGCCCAGTTTTTTGTTTTTATTTCCTCTTTTTGTAGTGATAATGATCACACCATTGGACGCTCTTGCCCCGTAAATGGCGGTAGCAGAAGCGTCTTTCAAAACACTGATGGACTCGATGTCTGAGGAATTCATATAATTCAATGGATTGGAAGAACCCGCAATGCTTGCGCCGTTGTCCATGGGAACGCCGTCCACCACAAACAAAGGATCGTTTATAGCATTGATCGAAGAACCGCCTCTGATGCGGATCAAAGAACCGGTTCCGGGTTGTCCGCCACCGGTGGTAATGGCCAAACCGGCGACTTTTCCGGTCAATAATTGTTCAGGAGCCGTTGTGATTCCATCGTTAAAATCTTTTTCCGTGACAGCGACCACAGATCCCGTAGCATCTTTATAAGTAGTTGTACCATAACCGATCACGACAACCTCATCCAATTGATAAGAAGAAGAAGTTCGCATGACAATGCCCAGTGAAGATTCATTTCCGTAATTTACTGTCATGTTATCATACCCCTCCAGAGAAAATAGGATAACATCACCTTCATTTGCCTGGATACTGAACGCACCATCCAAATCTGTAAAAACTTCTTCTAATGTATTTTGGTTGGTTACCGCAACATCAGGAAGGGTAAAACCCGTCTCACTCTCGGTTACCACGCCGATCACTGTTGTTTGCGCAGCCACCCATATCGGGACAACCAAAAGACAAACAACATAAATTTTGTTCAATAATTTCATCTGTTTAAATTTTATTGTTTTTAATTTGTCAGATGGAATTCACCAAAAATCTGGATTTCATTCATTTCCAAATTGACGGCTCATTTCATACCTCAGTTATTAATTAACGTTTTGAAAAAAATGTTATATTTTTACTTCTCGATGTTAAAAATATGTAAATAGAACTTAGGTTGGTCAAATCCATACATTTCAAAACTTACGAAAACGTTTTCGTGTTGATAAGTTTTTGGTTTTTTTATGAATTTCTAACTAATTGAGGATTAAAATTTAAAAAACCGCCAGGATTGAAGAAAAATGTGACCTTAAAACAAATCGCCAAAGAATTGGGCGTCTCCGTTTCAACTGTTTCCAAATCCCTTCGGGACAATGAAGAAATCGGGCTGGAAACCCGCCATAAAATCCAGGCTTTTGCCAAAATGTACAATTATAAACCCAACAGCATCGCCCTGAATCTCCGCAACAAATCCACCAAATCCATCGCCATCATCATCCCTCAAATCGTTAACCATTTCTTTACAAAAGTGATTCAGGGAATTGAATACGTGGCCAATCAACGGAATTATAATGTCATCATTGCCGTTTCCAATGATTCTTTTGAAAAAGAAGTATTGAACATGGAAACTTTGGTCAACGGTAGCATCGACGGATTCATATTATCTGTGGCCAAGGAAACCATGAAAAGGGCTGATTATCATCATTTTAACGAAACCATTTCGCAAGGAGTTCCCATTGTGATGTTTGATCGGGAAGTGACTGAAGTATACTGCGATAAAGTGGTGATTGATGATTTCCACGGAGCCAAAAAAGCAACCCAACAACTTCTGGACACCGGTTGCAAACGAATTGTTTTTATCACTACGGAAGACTTTGTTTCGGTAGGAAAACTTCGCCTGAAAGGTTATAAAGATGCTCTGTCAGAAAATCAAATATTCATTGATAATTACTTAATTATCAAGGTTAAAGATCAATTCTCGTCGGACGAAATCGAAAGTTTCATTTTTCAAGAATTGGAGAAATTAACCCATAAATTTTCCGATATTGACGGGCTGATTGGTGTAAACGAATTTTACACCATCACGGCTGCCAATTATTTTAAAAAGAAAAACACCAAAATCCCGGACGAGGTTTCCATTATCGCTTTTTCAGACGGGGATTTGCCTAAATATTCTTATCCAAGCCTGACGGCAGTGAGCCAGCATGGAAGACAGATGGGTGAAGCGGCTGCCAAACTTCTGCTCGATAAATTGGAAGGAATCACACCCGAAGAAGAATATCAAACCCTCATCATCGAAACCGAATTGATCAAAAGAGACTCGACAAAGTAGTAGAGTGGTAGAATTGAGAGGGATAGAGTCTAAGACCGCTAAATTAAACTTCTGATTCCGAAAGGTTAAAACTTTGAACTAAACTTCTTCTAAATCAAATTATCGTTTATATTTGTCAAATCAAAGCT
The DNA here is from genome assembly GCA_040392505.1 of Moheibacter lacus. Classification (GTDB taxonomy): domain Bacteria; phylum Bacteroidota; class Bacteroidia; order Flavobacteriales; family Weeksellaceae; genus Moheibacter; species Moheibacter lacus_A. Next base: position 43,482 of record JBEBVY010000008.1, read on the forward strand.
TATATTTTTACTTCTCACCTTTTATAAGTTTTGATAAGCTTTGCGCTTATCGTATTGTTAAACAATAAATTACGATAATGAAAAAGCGTAAATTAGGATTCTGGGAGATCTGGAACATGAGTTTTGGTTTTCTGGGTATCCAATTCGGATTTGCTCTTCAGGGAGGTTTTATGTCAAGGATTTTTCAGACGCTCGGCGCTGAAAAAGAGGCTATTCCTTTGTTATGGATTGCAGCACCATTAACAGGGTTATTGGTTCAACCCGTCATTGGGTATTTAAGCGATAATACCTGGCATCCAAAATTGGGACGGCGAAAACCTTACTTTTTAATCGGAGCGATTCTTAGTTCCGTTGCTTTGTTTTTTGCTCCCCACTCCTCCGCATTATGGATTGCGGCAGGTTTTCTCTGGATTTTAGACGCATCCATCAACATTAGTATGGAGCCGTTCCGTGCATTGGTAGCCGACAAATTAAACAACCAACAGCGTTCGTATGGGTTTGTTGTGCAAACACTAATTATCGGGATTGGAACCTGGATAGCGAGTAATTTACCTTGGTTGGTCAACCAATTGGGCGTAAGCAATGAGGCACCCGTTGGTGTGATTCCGATGTCTGTAAAAGTCGCTTTTGCAATTGGAGCATTCGTGTTTTTAACTAGTATTCTGATTACCATTTTTACGACGAAAGAATATCCGCCGGAAGACATAGAAGAGTTCAAAATAGAAAAAAATAATGCTAATTTTTTCAAAGATTTTGGATATGCATTGGAAAATATGCCCTCTACTATGAAAAAACTGGGAATCATTCAGTTTTTTAGCTGGTTTGCCTTCTTTACGATGTGGAGTATGGCAACACCTGCTTTAACAGAACACGTGTACAATTCCCCTGCACCGAACCAGAAAGAATTTAACTTAGACAATCAAGACGAATTAACGTTATTTAACAAAGCCAACGCCGATTATCAGGATGCCGCCAACCATGTAGGCTCCGCAATGGGGATTTACGGACTGTCTTCCATGGGTTTTGCTTTGCTTCTGACTTTTTACACATCCAAAAGAAGAATCAACCGAAAACTGATTCATATGGGATCCTTAATTTTGGGTGGAATCGGATTTTTAATAATGTATTTTATTCCGAGTCAGGCTATGCTGAATGTAAGTTTTATTCTGATCGGAATTTCCTGGGGAAGCATTTTGTCTATGCCTTATGCAATGTTGTCCAGTTCAGTTGACCCGAAAAAGATGGGAATGATGATGGGATTGTTCAATATGTTTATTGTACTGCCTCAAATCGTAGCGGCTCTTGGCGGAATTAATTTCCTGTCGGGATTAATGGGCGAAAAGGCAATTTACGCGATGATTGTAGCCGGGAGTTCTCTATTGATTGCCGGATTCAGCAATCTGTTGATTACCGATAAAAATGCAATTTCTTATCAGCCCGAATCAAATGATTAAAATAAACACTTACATATTTGACCTCGACGGCGTAATTGTCGATACGGCAAAATACCATTTCCTGGCGTGGAAAAATTTAGCTGAAGAATTGGAAATTGAATTCACGCATGAACACAACGAATTATTGAAAGGCGTCAGCCGAATTCGCTCCTTGGAAATCATTCTGGAATTGGGGAATAAACAAATTTCAGATGCAGAATTTGATCGGCTTCTTCACAAAAAAAACACCGAATACCTTTCCTACATTGAGAAAATGGACGAATCAGAGATTCTTCCCGGGGTATTGGAAAAATTGAATTTTATAAAAAAAAATGGAGGAAAAATAGTGCTTGGTTCTGCGAGTAAAAACGCCAAATTTATTTTGGAAAAACTGGGATTAACTGATTATTTCGATGCAATTATGGATGGAAATGACGTTTCAAAAGCCAAGCCCGATCCCGAAGTTTTTCTTCTGGGAGCGGAAAAAGTGAATTCAAAACCCGAAGAATCTGTGGTTTTTGAAGATGCCGTTGCCGGAATTCAAGCCGCTAACATCGCCGGAATGCTGAGCATTGGAATCGGAAATAAAGAGGTTTTGAGTGAAGCGGATTTTGTTTTTACAGATTTCACAGAGATCGAAAATGAATTTTTACAAAATTTAGAAAATAATTAAAAGTACTGGCTACCTATTACATTATACTTATTACAATAAAAAATGAATCAAAATTATATCCTACCGGACGAATGGTCCATCATAGAAGAAGGATTTGACAAAGAAAGAGTGATGTCGTCTGAAAGTCTTTTCAGCATTGGAAACGGAGCCATGGGGCAACGTGCCAATTTTGAAGAAACCTATTCGGGCGAAACCTTTCAGGGAAGTTACATTGCCGGGGTTTATTATCCCGACAAAACCAAAGTGGGCTGGTGGAAGAACGGTTATCCCGAATATTTCGCCAAAGTGTTAAATGCGCCTAACTGGATTGGCATCGATGTAGAAATCAACGGTGAAAATCTGGATTTGAATACGATTGAAGTAAAGAACTTCCGTCGGGAATTGAACATGAAAGAAGGTTGGCTGGGCAGAAATTTCAATGCAAAGCTGAAAAACGGAATAGAAGTGGAAGTAAAGGTTTTGCGTTTTCTTTCTTTGGATTGGGACGAACTGGGTGCGATTAAATTTGAAATCAAACCTTTAAACCAATCCGCAAAAATCAAATTCAAACCTTATGTGGATTCCGGAGTAAAAAATCTTGATGCCAATTGGGATGAAATTTTTTGGGAACCCCTGGATTCGGGTACGGAAAATGATTTTGCATTTGTACAAGCCCGAACCTATAAAACCGGGTTCAACGTGGTAACCTATATGAAAAATACGGTGTTCATGGGGGATAAAGCACAGGAAATCATACCAAATGATGAGGTTTCAATTACAAAAGTTCAATTGGAATACCAAGTCAATATCGAACAAAACCAAACGGCCTCGATTGTGAAATTTGGCGGATATACCGTTTCCACCAATCAGGATGAAAACGAATTGATTTCTGCCGCTAAAAATCTTAGTGAAACCGCTTCCCAAAAAGGTTTTGATGTTTTATTTGATGATCAAAAAGCCGCTTGGAAAAAAATCTGGGAAATGGCCGATATCACGATTGAAGGCGACGTGAAAGCCCAACAAGGAATCCGCTTCAATATTTTTCAGTTGAACCAAACTTATTTGGGCAAAGACGCACGTCTGAACATCGGCCCGAAAGGATTTACCGGAGAGAAATATGGCGGCTCAACTTATTGGGATACAGAAGCTTATTGTTTGCCTTTTTATATGGGAACCAAGAATCAGGAAGTCGCGAGAAATTTATTGGTTTATCGCTATAACCATCTGGAAAAAGCCATTGAAAACGCAGAAAAACTCGGTTTTAAAAATGGCGCAGCGCTTTATCCGATGGTCACCATGAATGGCGAAGAATGCCATAACGAATGGGAAATAACATTTGAAGAAATCCACCGAAACGGCGCGATTGCTTTTGCGATTTATAATTATGTGCGTTTTACAGGTGATTATGATTATATTCCGGAAAAGGGATTGGAAGTATTGATAGGCATAGCAAGATTCTGGCATCAAAGAACCAATTTCTCAAAGGAAAAAAATCAGTATGTGATTTTAGGCGTTACCGGCCCGAACGAATATGAAAACAACATCCATAATAATTTCTATACCAATTATTTAGCGAAATGGTGCATAGATTATACCGTAGAACATATTGAGAAAATTGAAAAAGAATACCATTCGGATTACGTTCGGATTTTAAACAAATCCCGGTTGTCAAAAGCTGAAATTTCCGAATGGAAAAATGTAGCTGACGAAATGTATTTCCCTTATTCTGAGGAACATGGAGTTTATTTACAGCAGGACGGATTTTTGGATAAAGACTTAATGCCTGTTTCCGAACTGGATCCAGCTGAAAGACCGTTGAACCAAAAATGGTCCTGGGACAGGATTTTACGTTCGCCCTACATCAAACAAGCCGATACTTTGCAGACATTCTATTTCTTCGAAAATCATTTCTCCCGGGAAGAATTGGAAAAACATTTTGATTTTTATGAACCTCTGACCGTTCACGAATCCTCCCTTTCGCCTTGTGTACACAGTATTCAGGCGGCAAAACTGGGTCGAATGGAGCAGGCTTATCAATTTTACCTGCGTACATCCCGACTTGATTTGGATGATTACAACAAAGAAGTCGAAGAAGGATTGCACATCACATCCATGGCGGGAACCTGGATGAGCATTGTGGAAGGTTTCGGCGGAATGAGAGTTCGTGATGGAAAATTACATTTTGAGCCGCGAATCCCGGAACAATGGAAAAGCTATTCGTTTAAAATTAATTTTCGAAATCATATTTTGACTGTAAAAGTTTCGCATGGAGAACCGGAATTTTCAGTAGATGGAAACGAAAGTTTGGAAATTGTAGTAAACGGAAATCCGGTAACAGTAGAACCGGAGGATTTAGTGAAGGCGTGAGCTAATAGTCCTGTCAAGTTTTCAAAACCTGACAGAACCGATAAAAATAAAATACATACAAAATGAATAAACTTAATCTCATTCTTTGTCTGTTCATTTCCCTTTCGGGATTGACGTTGGCACAACAATTCAAATCGCCAAGTGGAAACTTTACGATGGAATTTGTATTGACAAATGATGGAACACCTACTTACCAACTAAAATTAGATGGAAAAGAAATCATCAAAACCAGCAAATTGGGGTTTGAATTCAAATCAAATTTAAAAGATATGGAATTTGAATCCCAAAAGGAGATTGAAAAGGAAAAAGCATTGCAATTGGCTGATTTCCAATCGGGATTTGAAGTAAAGGATGTAAAGAATTCTTCATTCGATGAAACCTGGACACCGGTTTGGGGTGAAGTCTCCAAAATCCGGAACCATTATAACGAGATGGCGGTCCAATTGAACCAGAAAAACACCGACCGACAAATGATCATTCGGTTCCGATTGTTTGACGATGGATTGGGTTTCCGGTATGAATTTCCCGAACAAAAAAACTTTACTTATTTCGTAATCAAAGAAGAAAGAACCCAATTTGCTTTGACGGGCGATCATACAACTTGGTGGATTGCAGGTGATTATGACACCCAAGAATACGATTATACCGAGTCCAAACTTTCGGAAATTCCCGGCTTGTATTTCAGTTCGATGCAAAGCAACGCCTCCCAAACACCGATGCCTGTGCCGGGCGTTCAGACGGCTTTGATGATGAAATCCAAAGATGGAATTTACATCAATTTGCACGAAGCGGCTTTGATTGATTTTCCGGCGATGAGTCTGGCGCTGGATGCCAAAAATTATATTTTGGAATCTCATTTGACACCCGATGCGCTGGGCGATAAAGGATATGTTCAGGCTCCTTTCAGTACACCTTGGAGAACCATCATTGCCAGTAAAAATGCCACCGATATTCTCGCTTCCAAAATGACGTATAATTTAAATGAACCATCAAAAATCAAAGATACTTCCTGGATTCATCCTGTCAAATATGTAGGGGTTTGGTGGGAAATGATTACCGGAAAAAGTTCATGGGCATATACCGATGATTTTCCAACCGTACAATTAGGCGTAACGGATTATTCCAAAGCAAAATCTAACGGTAAACACGGAGCCAATAACGAACACGTTAAAGAATATATCGATTTTGCTGCCAAACATGGATTGGATGCGGTTTTGGTGGAAGGTTGGAATGAAGGCTGGGAAGACTGGTTCGGGAATCACAAAGATTATGTGTTTGATTTCGTAACTCCCTATCCTGATTTTGATGTAAAAATGCTGAATGAATATGCGCATTCAAAAGGTGTAAAACTCATTATGCACCATGAAACTTCCAGTTCAGTACGGAATTATGAGCGCCATATGGACAAAGCATATGCTTTTATGAATCAATATGGTTATGATGCCGTGAAAAGCGGATATGTCGGCAATATCGTTCCACGCGGAGAACACCATTACAGCCAGAATATTGTGAACCATTACCAATACGCAATTGAAAAAGCAGCTGAATACAAAATCATGGTGAACGCACACGAAGCGGTTCGGCCGACAGGTGTTGCGAGAACCTGGCCGAATCTGATCGGAAATGAATCAGCTCGCGGAACAGAATTTCAGGCATTTGGTGGTTCCAAACCCAATCATACTACGATTTTACCCTTTACGAGATTAATTGGCGGGCCGATGGATTATACGCCCGGAATTTTTGAAATGCACATCGAGAAGGTGAATCCAGATAATCATTCGCACGGAAATTTTACCATTGCCAACCAATTGGGATTGTATCTGACCATGTACAGCCCGTTGCAGATGGCGGCTGATCTGATTGAAAATTATGATCGCTTTCCCGATGCTTTCCAGTTTATCAAAGACGTTCCGGTGGACTGGCAGGATAGCCAATACCTGGAAGCCGAGCCCGGAAAATATGTAACGGTCGCAAGAAAGGATAAGAATTCAAACAATTGGTTCATAGGCAATTCAAATGGTTTGGATAAACGTTCAACCAAAATCAAACTGGATTTTCTGGACAAAGGAAAGAAATACGAAGCGACTATTTATGCTGACGCAAAAGACGCGCATTATAAAACCAATCCGCAGGCCTATGTGATTTCAAAACAAACGGTAACAAACAAGTCTGAACTGAGTCTGACTTCTGCTCCGGGTGGCGGATTTGCGGTAAGTATTGTAGAAAAGAAATAAAAATCTGCGTTGGTCTGCGACATCTGCGGGGAATTTAAACTCCCCGCAGATGTC
>JBEBVY010000009.1:0-48268 GCA_040392505.1 Moheibacter lacus
TTTTTTAATCATAAAAAAACCGTCCCGATTTTATAAACGAGACGGCTTCTTTGTTCCATCAAATATGGAAACCTAAATAAATTTATTTAACACATTATTCTTCTCGATTTTCCATAACACTCTGATCTCCCCCATTCTAAATCCGTTGGTTTTGCCTTTGGGTATTATTCTTTGCTCTTTGTTATAAAGGTCATTCAACTATGAAATTTCACTACTAGTAGGTATTTCACATCAAGATTCCATGCTTTAATTTCGCTCTTAAAATCTTAAAATACCATGAAAAATTTACTTTACACATCATTATTAGTTGTTTGTATGTCCCTGTTTACATTTTCCTGTTTTGAGTCTGATGAGGGTGACACCTCGGAGGTTTGTAATGTTGACAGTTTCATTGATGCCTACCTGAGTGCTGTCAATACATTTAATGCAAATCCGACATATTCAAATTGTGAAAATTTGAAAGGCAAAGGAATTGCGTTAATGAACGCAATTGACAACTGTAGTTATTTTGAAGATGAAGGCTATTGGGAAGAAGCTTTTGGAGCTTACCAAAATGTAAATTGTAGCGATTTATTATAGATTGACTGTTTTATATCCTTTAAAAAAAGCTGTTTCATTTTTCTGAAACAGCTTTTTAATTTTTTAAACCAAACTGATTTTTATTCTTTAGTTTCAATTTCAGTTTGCTCTTTTTTCTTTTCTTTTTTGAACAGGGAAAAAATCAATCCACCCATAACAGCACCATAAATCGTACTGTTGTAAGGACTGGATGTAATGGCACAACTCCCGGAATTACAACCTACGAAATACCAATAGAAAAATCCGGCAAGAGCTCCCGATAAAATACCGACAATCAACCCACTATGTTTCGTCAACAACTTCATTTTATCTCTTTATTTTACAACTTCGTTTCCATTTGCCAACCAGTCATTCATTCCTCCCGAATAGTTTTTTAGATTTTTAAAACCTTCTTTTCGCAAAACCGAATAAGCAATCGACGCTCGAAGTCCGCTTTGACAATGGATTACAACTTGCTTTTCTCTATTGATCTTTTCCAGATTATCGGGAAGCGTTCCTACAAAAACATGGTCGGCTCCTTTTACATGACCGGCTTCAAATTCGGTCAAATTCCGAACATCAACGATCTGAACCTCTTCTTTTCCTACATAAGCTTTGAATTCATCAGCTCCGATTACATCGGCTTTTTCTAATTCTAAACCGATTTGATTTACATCTGAAATAAATCCGTAAATATTGTCCAAGCCGATTCGCATCAGTTTTCGGGTCAAATCTTCCATTTGGTCTTCATTGGCAATCAGGATAAATTCTTCCTGATAATTCAACAACCAACCCATCCAGGTTGAAAATGAATTATTGTTTGGCACACTCAAACTGTTCGGAATAAATCCATTTGCAAATTCTTCCTTGCTTCGGGTGTCGATCACCTTCATTCCGTTATTATAGGCCGATAAAAATTGTTCTTTGCTCAATTCCGGATGTTGGGGAACCTCCACAAGCAATGGGCGATTTACCTTGTTCAGATGCTTCATCATAGCAAAGTATTTTGGTGGTTCCGGCTGTCCTTCCAAAAGGAAATCTACAAAGCCTTGTTCGTCATTTTCATATTGGAATGCCCAGTTTCTAAGCAATTCATAACCAATAGTGGAGCTGGGAACCGCCCCTAAAGATTTTCCGCAAGCGGAACCTGCGCCATGTGCCGGCCAAACCTGAATGTATTCCGGTAGTTGGGCAAAACGCTGAATCGACTCATACATTTGTTTAGCACCCACTTCCTTTGTTCCGATTAGTCCGGCTGCTTTTTCCAATAAATCAGGACGACCAATGTCTCCCACAAAAACAAAATCTCCGGTAAAAACCATCACAGGTTTATCGGATGCCGGATGGTCGGTCAAAAGAAAACTGATACTTTCCGGCGTATGTCCCGGCGTATGCAGGATTTCCAGAGTCAAGTTCCCGACTTTGATTTCATCTCCATGTTTTAATCCAACATGTGGAAATTCGTATTGCCAGTCTTTTCCTCCTTCATCGGACAGATAAAGCTGTGCTCCGGTAGCCGCCGCCAATTCCCGAGAACCACATAAAAAATCGGCATGAATATGCGTCTCGGTTATGTGTGTGATTTTCAGATTATTTTGTTTGGCGATTTTTAAATACACATCGATGTCGCGCTGAGCATCTATGACGATCGCTTCATTTTTTACTTGGCAGCCAATGATGTAACTGGCTTGTGCCAAACTTTTATCATAAACATGCTGAAAAAACATATTTTAATTTTTAAAGATTGTACACAAATTTCGTGAAATTCATTTATAAATCAGTTACTTATGTTAGAGAGATATATCATGATTTTGAATAAAATCGCTTCATTTTTGACCAAATTTTTCATCGTTTAGATCTTTTGGTTTTTTGTGTTTGAAGAATTGAACAATGATCGATACATGGATTAGATTTCAACAAAAAACCACCTCTCTCGAAGTGGTTTTATTATATGCTAAATAAGATTTCTCTTATAAATCAAAATCTATATTGACACCCAGTTTTTGTGCGATTAATTTAGTGATGCGCAGTTTTATTTGTGGAATTTGAACATGCTCCAAAACTTCCGCAGCAAAGGCATACAATAAAAGTGCTTTGGCTTCTTTTTTCGGAATTCCACGCTGTTGCATATAAAATAATGCAGAATCATCCAATTGCCCAACTGTACAACCATGTGAACATTTCACATCATCTGCAAAGATTTCCAATTGGGGTTTGGTGTCGATTTCGGCTTTATCGGTTAACAACACATTATTATTTTGTTGAAACGCATTCAATTTTTGTGCTTCCGGATGTACGAAAACCTTTCCGTTGAATACGCCATGCGAATTTTCATCATAAATTCCTTTGTACAATTCATGGCTTTCGCAGTGTGGAAATTTATGCTCCACTTTGGTGTGGTGATCCACATGCTGGGTTCCGCCTATGATGGTAATTCCATTCAACATAGAATTAGAATTTTCTCCATTCTGAACAAAATTCAAATTATTTCTTGTCAGTTTTCCACCAAATGAAAAAGTGGAGAAATTAGTTCGGCTGTCCCGCTCTTGGGATATAAAAGTATTATCGATTAGCGAAGCTTCCGTTGAATCATTTTGGATTTTGTAATAATCCAACTCCGAATTGTTCCCTACATGGATTTCGGTTACCGAATTCGTCAGATTGGCTTTCTCATTGAGTGTTTGATGACGTTCGATGATGTGTGCCTGGGAGTTATCACCCAAAACAATCAGATTGCGCGGATGGTACATCACTTCGGATTCCTGAGCCGTCGAGAAGAAAATGATTTGAATGGGTTTGGAAAGTATCACTTTGTTCGGCACATAAATATAAGCTCCGTCTTTGAAAAAGGCCGTATTTAGCGAAACCATGCCTTCCTCTTTGGGCGCTATTTTTCCATAATAATTTTCAATTACGGGCTGGTGCATCATTTTATTCATCGCACTGGAAAGCACACAAATATCTGCTTCTTCATGCGTCGTTGTCGATAAATAACTGCTGTAAACACCGTTGACGAACACGATGTTATAAGTATCCATATCATGTATGAAATACTTTTTGACATCTTGATAACCAATGGAAATTTCTTCCGTTTCAGGAAATAATTTATAATCGGCTTTTAAAAGCGGAGCCAGATTGGTATATTTCCATTCTTCATTTTTCTTTGTAGGAAATCCGGTTTTATCAAATATTTCGATGGCTTCGTGACGCAATTCGTCCACAAATTTATTTTTTGGATTTTTCTCATTGAAAACCAAATGTCTCGAAACCAAATTTTCTTTTAAATCAATCATTTTTACTTGTATCAGGTATCAGGTATCGGGTATCAGGACAATTATATTTAATTTCTTGTGTCTTGATACTTAATACTTGATACTAATTTCTAAACTGCAGCTTCTTCAATTACCCAATCGTATCCTCTGGCTTCCAGCTCGTGTGCCAGTTCTTTCCCTCCTGATTTGATGATTTTTCCATCACTCAAAACGTGAACAAAATCCGGAACGATGTAATCCAATAACCTTTGGTAATGCGTGATCACTAAAACAGCATTGTTCTCATTTTTAAATGCATTCACTCCGTCAGCCACGATGCGCAAAGCATCGATATCCAATCCGGAATCGGTTTCATCCAGAATGGCCAGTTTCGGGTTAAGCATCATCATCTGGAAAATTTCGTTTCTTTTCTTTTCACCTCCAGAGAAACCTTCGTTCAATGAACGCGAAAGAAAGTCTTTACGGATGCTTAATTTCTCGGCATTGGCACGGATCAACTTCAACATTTCCGAAGCACCCATTTCTTCCTTTCCTTGGGCTTTACGGGTTTCGTTGATGGCTGTTTTGATGAAATTCGTCACAGTCACACCCGGAATTTCCACCGGATACTGAAAGGAAAGAAAGATCCCTTTGTGGGCACGTTCATCAGGTCCCATTTCCAAAAGGTCTTCGTTCTCAAAACTGATTTCACCCTGGGTTACTTCATAATCTTCTTTTCCCGCAATCACCGAAGATAAAGTCGATTTACCCGAACCATTCGGCCCCATGATCGCATGTACTTCACCCGGTTTTATTTCCAGGTTTACTCCTTTTAATATTTCAGTGCCGTCTTCGATTTCGGCGTGTACGTTTTTTATTTTTAACATAATCTTTAATTTGAAAATGGGTTAATTTGGAAATTTGAAAATAACCTTATCAACGCATTTTTGATGTTATAATTATCTTATTAATTATTTTTTCTATTTCTATCAAATCATTCCTCAAATCTTCCGTCGATGGATAATTCTCAGAAAATTCACATAGCTCAAGCCAATATTTTGTTTCTTCAATTTCTTTTGCCGCAATTTTGAATTTATGGATAAAGTCAGCTTTGCTTTCAGCATTCTGCGCTTCCCTCACATTTGCACCTATTGAAGTTCCTGATTTCAATAATTGATTTGAAATTATAAACTTCTTATTGAACTCTAACTCTTCACAATATTTTATAATTTGTAATGAAAACTGAAACGTCAAATTCAAAATAACATTTTCTTTCTGCTCCATTTTCAAATTATCTCATTTCCAAATCCTCAAATTATCCAACGGAACCTTCCAATGAAATTTCTAACAATTTTTTTGCTTCCACTGCGAATTCCATCGGTAATTTGTCCAGAACTTCACGGCTGAATCCGTTTACAATTAAAGCAATAGCTTTTTCTGTATCAATTCCGCGCTGGTTACAATAGAATAATTGATCTTCTCCGATTTTGGAAGTTGTCGCTTCGTGCTCCAATTGAGCCGTTTTATTTTTGATTTCGATGTATGGAAAGGTGTGCGCACCGCATTCATTTCCCATTAACAATGAATCACATTGAGAGAAATTTCTTGCACCTTCTGCACTTGCATTTACTTTTACTAAACCTCGGTAACTATTCTGGGATTTCCCGGCCGAAATTCCTTTGGAAATAATTGTCGAACGGGTATTTTTCCCTATATGAATCATCTTGGTTCCGGTATCGGCTTGCTGATAATTATTTGTAACGGCAATCGAATAAAATTCACCGGTCGCATTATCGCCTTTCAATATACAACTCGGATATTTCCACGTAACAGCTGAACCGGTTTCGACTTGCGTCCAAGAGATTTTTGCATTTTTCTCAGCAACCCCGCGTTTGGTTACGAAATTGAAAACCCCGCCTTTTCCTTCTTCATTACCGGGATACCAGTTCTGAACTGTCGAATATTTAATTTCAGCATCGTCCATCGCAATGAGTTCCACCACTGCAGCATGCAACTGGTTTTCGTCGCGTGTCGGAGCCGTACAACCTTCCAGATAAGAAACATAGGAACCTTCGTCTGCAATCAGCAAGGTTCTTTCGAATTGACCTGTTCCGGCCTGATTGATACGGAAATAAGTAGAAAGCTCCATCGGGCAACGAACGCCTTTCGGAATGTAACAAAAAGAACCGTCTGAAAACACAGCCGAATTCAAAGCTGCATAGAAATTATCGGTTCTCGGCACAACTTTTCCGATGTATTTTTTAACCAATTCCGGATGTTCTTTGATCGCTTCTGAGATGGAACAGAAAATAATCCCCAAATCGTTCAACGTATGTTTAAAAGTTGTTGCAACTGAAACGGAATCCATCACGATGTCCACCGCAACGCCCGTCAGACGTTTTTGTTCGTCCATGGAAATCCCCAGTTTTTCAAAAGTCTTCAATAATTCCGGATCGACTTCGTCCAGACTTCCTAATTCCGGCTTCTTTTTAGGAGCGGCATAGTAGGTGATATCCTGAAATTTAGGTTTTTCATAATGAACATTTGCCCATTCGGGTTCTGTCATTCCTTCCCAAATCCGAAATGCCTCCAAACGCCAATCGGTCATCCACTCGGGTTCGTTTTTGCGTTTTGAAATTTCACGGATAATTTGTTCATTGAGACCAACGGGAAAATCTTCATATTCCACATCGGTTGTAAAGCCAAATTCATATTCTTTCCGGCTCGACAAATCCTGTCTCAAATCATCTTCTGTATATTTTGTATTGCTCATTTCAATTTGAAAATTTGTTGATTTGAAAATTTGAAAATAGATTATTCAAAATTTCAAATTCATTAATTAATACAATTCATAATTAAATGAAAAATGAATCGGTTGTTTAAATTCCGATTTAATTCCTAAAAATTCAAAGTTTTTTATTCTCGAATTTTTATCCAGTTCCAAACGGTACAATTCGGTTTTACCATTTAGGAAACTATAGGTTCCGTTTTTATTGTCTTCCACTTTCCAAATACTTTCCGAAACCAAAGTAATCTTATTGGTTTTCAGATTTTCAGAGGTAGAAAATTCCTCCATGGAAAGCGGGAATTCGCCGTTAAAATTGCTGTAACAAGTTTTGTCGATATTATCTTGCTGATAAGAAGTAATCCGGCATTTTCCTTCGATTTTGTCTTTAAAAACCAGTTTTCCATTCATATAGGATTCTTTGTACAGCAGTTTCCCTTTCGATTGATAAACATCGATCATTCCTTTTACATTTTCCACGATCATTTTACCTTCGGCATAGTGGAATTTATTGGAACGAGTTCCTTCTGAATCTTTGAAAATTTCTTCCTGAATCAATCCGTCTTTGTAAACATAATCTACCGTCATGGCTTTACCGGAAAGCATTTCAGAAATTTTCATTTGGGTCAATTTTCCTTCTTTGTCATAATTTAAAACCATCACGTCAGGCGATTTTTTCCCTTCGGTTTCTGTAGAAATTTTAATGGATTTCACATTTTTATTGTCAATCGGAACAGCATTCAACAAATATTTAATACCGAAATTCCCAAAAAAGAAGTTATCGGTATAAACTTCATTGTATTTCACTGAATTCTCATCGGGTTGAAATACCAAAAAACGGTCAACACCTGATTTGGATTGAGCCAAAACACTGACCGAAAGAAATAACAATATGTATTTCAACATTTTCAATTCTTAAAATTTTGATTAAACCGCAAAACTTTCACCACAACCACAAGTACGTTGCGCATTGGGATTGTTAAACACAAAACCTTTTCCGTTCAGCCCACCGAAATATTCCAATGTAGTTCCTACCAAATACAGGAATGATCTTTTATCGACGAGAATTCTCACGCCGTTGTCTTCAAAAAGTTTATCACCCTCATTTTGTTGTTTGTCAAAACTCAATTTATAGGAAAGACCCGAACATCCACCGCTTTCTACTCCGACACGCACGAAACTCTCTTCCAGAGTGGTTCCGTCTTCGCTCATCAAAGAAATAACTTTTGTTTTTGCCGTATCTGAAACTTGTATCATTTTCTTTTCAATTTTTGAATGTACAAAGATACAACCCAAAAGGCGATTTTCCTTAATTTTTAATAAATTATAACAATTAAACGATTAGTTAAACTTAATTAAATTAAACCCTAAAGTTTCTGCTTAAAATCTCCAAGTTTTGGATTATCGAAATTCAAATGGGTAACTTTGAAAATTATTCAAAAATATTTAATTTTAAAGTGAAGCATTTACTGAACATTTTAGCAACCAACCAACCGAACTTTATCCATCTCACCCGAATTTCCATATTCGTAGTCATGGCCTGGATTGGCGGTCTGAAAGCGTTTCAATATGAAGCTGACGGAATTGTTCCCTTTGTAGCCAACAGTCCGCTGATGTCGTTTTTTTATACAAAAGATGCTCCTGAATATGCCCAATATAAAAATCCGGAGGGAAAAACAGTGCAAAAAAACATCAATTGGCACAAGGAAAACGGGACTTATCTGTTTTCCTACGGATTGGGCACGGTCATCCTCATCATCGGAATTCTCGTTTTATTGGGAATCTGGTGTCCGAAAATTGGTTTTTGGGGTGGATTGCTCACTTTTGGGATGTCGCTGGTCACGCTCTCTTTTCTCATCACGACTCCTGAAGTTTATGTTCCAAATCTGGGCGGCGATTTCCCAACGCCTCAACACGGATTCCCCTATCTCTCGGGTGCCGGAAGATTGGTCATCAAAGACATCATCATGATGGGAGCCGGGCTAATTGTGGCTTCTGACAGCGCCAAAAGAGTTTTAAATCGTAATAATTTGCATTAATTTCTCAAGCCTAATTTCCCTCTTACTCTTCGCAAAACCTCATCGGCTACAACTGAAGCATGTATTGCGTTATGGGTTCTGCGTTTTCGAAAAACGAACTTCGAATTTAGTTTTTGATGAATTTTAGTTGGACAGATTTGCCTTTTTGGTTTTTGGCTTTCAACACAAAAGTACCTGAATTCAAATGACTCACATTGATTTTGTTTTTATCAGAACTTTCTAAAACTTTTTGTCCTGCCAAATTGAAGATTTGAATGTCGTTTAATTCTTCCGAGAAATTCAAGATGTTTTTTACTGGATTGGGGTAAATAGAAATTTGAGATGAATTGATTTCGGAAGTGGACATTTGTTCTGGACCGAGTTTCACTATCCAGAAATCAGTTTCACCGTTATTCAATTCTAAATCGAAATCTTCTGACCTTGAAAGACCTGCAAAAATAATTTTCCCATCGGAGGAAAGTATTGTGTTATCTATCAATTCAACCGCACTTCCACCGTAATTCTTTTCCCAAATAATTTCTCCATTTAAGTTTATTTTTGCGACCCAAACATCAAATGCCCCATAATTATTGGAAACATTTCCGTCATCAGATAAAGAAACACTTCCCATTATTATACTTCCGTCTGTTGCTTCAACAATAGTGGAACCGTAATCTGAACTAAAACCACCATAGGACTTCTCCCAAATTAATTCACCTGATTCATCTATCATTATAGTCCAAATATCCATAGGATTTTCACCAAAAGGATTAGATATATTACCGTCAGTAGATGTACTAAAACCTGTAATAAAATAATTCCCGTTTGATAACTTAATAATTGATTGAGCAAAATCATAACCATTTCCACCATAGGACTTTTGCCAAACTAATTCACCGACATTATTCGTCTGAAAAATCCAAAAATCATTATTTCCATAATTTTCCGTTAAATCGCCATTATTTGATTCACTTTCTCCGGAAATTATAAAACCACCATCTTCAAGTTGAATTACCTTAGGTGGGTTATAAGCCATCATTCCTTCGAAAAGACTCCCTCCGTATGACTTCTCCCATTGAATCTCTAGGTCTTCGCTTAATTTTACCAACCAATAGTCTGAACCACCATAATTATTCGACACATCAAAATCAGAAGATTCCGTAATTGAAATTAGAGCAAAACCATCACTTGTTTTTATTATTGTAGGGAAACGTTCAGAAAAAGACCCTCCTAAATTCTTTTTTGATATAAGTTCACCGCTACCACTTATTTTAATTAACCAAATATCTGAAGTAAATTCTGAACCGTAATTCTCTCCAACATCACCATCATTTGAAAAACTTTGTCCGGCAACTAAATAACCACCATCTTGTGTTAACACTACTGAATATGCATAATCTTCATTGGACCCACCATAGGATTTCTCCCATTCAATATTTCCCATTGAATTCAATTTGAGCAACCAATAATCAGATTCACCTTTATTTTCACTTACATCACCATCAATAGACATAGTATAACCAACTACAATATATCCACCGTCGGGCGTTTGTTTTATATCATACGCCTCTTCAAAATCTGAACCTCCATAATTTCGAGACCACTCAATTTCAGGAGCTTGTTGTGCAAACAATATCGAAAAAGAAAAAATGCTAAAAAGAAGAATAAATGATTTCATAAGCTAAAATTGGTTAATTCATAAATATAAAAATTATTTTTTCAACCCCAACTTCCCTCTGACCCGGTTTAAAACCTCATCGGCTACGACAGAAGCACGGATGGCGCCATTATCCAAATAAGCATCCAACGTGGATTTGTCCTCCAATAATTCATTGAATTTCTTGCGGGCTTCCGCATAGTTGTCCAATAAAACTTCCAACAAAGCTGTTTTTGCATGACCATATCCGTATCCGCCTTTCAAATAATTTTGGCGCATTTCTTCGGTTTGTTCCGGAGTTGCCACCAATTTATACAAAGCAAAAACGTTGTCTGTTTCCGGATTTTTGGGATCTTCAAGCGGTGTGCTGTCGGTCTGAATGGCCATCACTTGTTTTTTCAATTCTTTTTCCGGCAGGAAAATATTGATGAAATTATTTCTTGATTTGCTCATTTTATTTCCATCCGTTCCCGGAACGATCATCACTTCTTCGCTGATTTTTGCTTGCGGCAACACAAAAGTTTCGCCCATTTGGTGATTGAACTTTTCCGCCACATCACGGGTGATTTCCAAATGTTGCAATTGGTCTTTTCCGACTGGAACTAATTCCGCATCGTACAGCAAAATATCGGCTGCCATCAAAATCGGATACGTAAACAATCCGGCATTCACATCGGACAAATACTCTTGTTTATCCTTGAACGAATGCGCCAAAGTCAATCGCTGAAACGGAAAATAATTCAACAAATACCACATCAGTTCGGTTACTTGAGAAACATCTGACTGACGATAAAAAATCGCCTTTTCTGTATCCAATCCCAATGAAAGCCAGCAAGCCGCTACTTCATAGGTGTTTTGTTTCAGAATTTCAGGTTCTTTGATTTGGGTCAAAGCATGCAAATCTGCTATGAAAATGAAGGATTTGTCTTCAGAAGAATTGGCCATCTGAATGGCGGGTGAAATCGCTCCTAAAATATTTCCCAAATGTGGAACACCTGTGGCTTGTACGCCGGTTAGGACTCTTGGCATGCTCTAACTATTTTAAATGTTAAATTATAAATTTTGAATAATTTATGCGTTTTCGCGGTCGTATTTATTGACTTTCCTATGAACCAAAATGGTCATAAACGGAACAAATGCAAACATAAGGATGAAAGCCATTTCTTCCCAGTCCCATTCGTAATATTTCTTTACAAAAAAAGAAAATAAAACATATCCCATGAAAGCAACGCCATGAAAAAGACCAATCGGAAACATCAGTGGTGTTTCAGCATCTATCCCGTATTTGACAGGCATCGCCACACAGAAAAGCAAAATACAACTGATGAATTCTAAGATACAGAAAAACTTAAAATACTTTTTTAACGTTTGTTCGTTCATGTAAAAAATTTGGCACAAAGATAAGTTTATCATCAGATTTCAACCAAATCATTAAATCTTATATTTGCCAAGTTTTTGAAGTTTAAACCCATGAGAATTTTCTTCCTTGCTTTTTGTATTTTATTTTTGACGAATTCCGGCTTTTCCCAAACTCGGGATTTGGAAAATATGGCCGAAGGTGATATGGTTTTTGCCGATATTCTTTATGATTCGGAGTCCAAACTCTATGGCTACATTTACTTTTTTGACCAAGGCGACATAGACAGCCAAAACCGACAATACGAATACATTTTACTCGACCGGAATCTAAACAAAGTTGCCAACGGTACTTTTACCGAACGCAACATCGAAAAAGCACAGGTTTTATTTGACGGAAGTACACTCATCAGCGAAAATGAAATTCTTTTTTCAAAAGTGGTCCGCATTAAATACATATCCATGCTGACCTTTAACCGAATCATTTCTCTGAAGGAAAAAACCGTTTCCGGCTCTTTTTATTTTGAAGATGGCGGTTTTAAAGATTTGGACTTGTATTCCGGTGCTGAAATTCATGAAAAATTCAAAGAAACGGAGGCTTATACAACTGCAGTTCCCATCAATTATCAGAACACTCATGGTTTTTTTATCGTGGAAAAATATAAACACAAACAGAATTTTAACGAAAAATCACTACAATTATATGACCAGAACAGAAACCCGATCTGGCGTTATGATTATAATCCAAACGGCACCAAAAAGAATTGGAAGGAATTTTCGGTTTTGACCATCAATGACGGTTTGATGCTGGGCGGGCTTTCATATAAAACCAATTCAAAATATACCGATAAATATTCGATTGTGGGTATCGATGTGAAGACAGGAAAACAATTGTTTGAACATCCGTTTGAAAATGAAAATTCGGAATTCAGCCATACCTTGTTTATCAAAAATTACGGAGACAAAATTTATGTGATGGGCAATTATAGTCCGTACAGTAAAAACGATTTTAATTGGGAGAAAAATTTAGGGATTTACAGGATGGAACTGGATGCTACAGGAAAAGAAATCTCCAAAAAATATTATCCCTGGAATGAATTTACGGGAGATTTGGAAACCAATAAATACGGCAAAGCAGAAAAAGGGTTTTATCTGACGCCTATGCGTTATTTTATATTCAGAGATGGTTCTTTTTCTCATTTGACCGAAAAGTTCAAAGATGCTTCTACATTGGGATATGGAACGATTAAATCGACTGATTTTGTTTTGTTCAACTTTGATAAGGAGGGAAAATTAATCGGAAAAAATTTAATCGAAAAAGACCAAACCAAAGCGGTTAAAAATGATTTTCTTTTTCATCAATATATAAAAGAAAATACGGGTGTGGTTTTCTTTTTCCGCGATTATAAAAAGGATGATGAAACCCGTGATAAAAACTGGATTTTAGGGATAAATACCATTTTAGATGGTACTTTTAAGGAAGAAGTAATCCCGCTTTCGTCTGATGATTTTTTCATCCAACCGATTCCGGCTAAAGAGGGTTATATTTTGCTTCGCGAATACAACAAAAAAAGTGAATTTGACCAATTGAGATTGGAACGTTTAAATTATTAAACTTCGGTTTGGAGATAAAAGTCGGCTATATTTTTGAGTTCTTCCAAATTCAAATTCCACATAAAGCTCAGAAATTGCTGATAACTTTCAGATTGTTCAACCGGATTTACGACATCCAGATATCGGTTCAATCTGTATTGTTTACGGGCTTCGTACACTTTTTCAAAGCCTTTTCCCAGCCAGTATTTATAAAATTGCTCATCTTGTCCTTCTTCCAAACGCAACAAGGAAACAAAAATCGCCATTCCGTATTGTTTTAAAAAAAACAAATTGGGGACTTCTTCCCATTGGGCCATGTTTTTCAATTCCAGAAATTTTTCAGTTGGCGTTTGAGGAGATTCTATTTGCGCAAGAACCGGAAAATTGGTTTGCAAAGCCTTGATTCTTTCCATCGCTTCGGGATGAGAAGCTATCGAATCTTTGTCTATTTTTTCAATGAATTTGGTGTAATCATATTGTGAAAAATCTTCCATTTCCAACCATTTTTCCTTGAAACTCTGTTGTGGCAGATCAAAATATTTGGCATAAATATCTTTGGGAAGACCCATCGGTTTTAAGGTGTCATAGCGTTGCAATAATTTGAAAGCATTTACAAATTCGCCGTTTTTGTATTTTGTTTTTTGAAAATAGATAAAACCAAGCGAATCGGCTTCTTTTTCCTGCATCCTTTGGTTGGCTCCTTGTTCATATAAAAGCATTTGCATCAATTGAAATGCTTGGGAGTTTTGCCCGACTTTTATCTGTTTGATCGATTTAATTTTGGATTTGTATTTCCCCGAAATATCGTCATCGATTTGTTGAATCTGACTATTTAAAACATGTTTCAATACATGATGGGCGATTTCATGGGCGATGATGGACGCGATCTGATCTTCATTTTCCAAAAACTTAAAACTTCCCATGTTCATCACCAGCGTGCCATCCGGCATGGAATAGGCATTGACGTTGGGATGTTTGGAAACCAAAACGCGCAGATCCGAAGGAAGTGAAGGATTTTGGGTTTTAATTTCCAATAGAATTTCTTCCAAAAGCTCCTGAAAAGGAGAATCCTGAACATAGATTCCTTCTTCAATTTCTTCCAAAAAATCTTCCTGAAAACTTTTAAATGCACTTAATAATTCATTTTTCTTTTTTCCTTGATAATTCGTTTTCAACTGAGCATTATAGGCGTCAAAAATAGATTCGTAACTCAATTTTAGTTCGGAGCGAAAATCGGCATCGGCTGTATCAATAGGCGAATAAACCTGCGCTCGGTTTGAGAAGGAAACCAACAAAAAAACGAGAAGGATAATTGATTTTAATTCCAGGCTCTTCATAGCATTACATAATCAAAAATGTTATCAAAGTATAAATCATCAAGACAATGAAGAAAACAAAAATATTTATAAAAAACAATAAAGTACTGATGGTTCTTGAAAGTGCTTTATTTTCCATATAAACTGTACTGTGCGCCCGATAAAAATAAAAGAAAACATAGGCCAATCCTATCAAAACAATGGAAACATCTACAAAACTAAAAATAGCAGACCAGGACGGAATCAATAGTGAAAAACCTGAAAATGCCCATCCCAAAATAATATTGATCGTAATGAAAACCAATAAAAAAGAAAAGTAATACAAGGTAAAAACGCCGTGATCATAATAGAGCCATTTCTTTTTACTGTGGACCAACCAGAGTATCAACGCAAAAACCGGAAGATAGAAAAACAAAGCTTTTGGGAGATTATGCACAAAGGTATCCCAACCTTTTTCCCACATATTTTCTTGTTTGTCATAATGACGATACCGTAATTCGACGACTTTCCGTATGATTTTTTTGGAAGCCCAATTCGGTTTTTCCTCTGCAGAAAGGGTTTTATCGATGGAATCCAATTGTTCCAGCGTCCGAACGTTTTTATAATGACCTATGTTGATTCCGTTTTCTGAAAACATGCCGCCCGTTCTTACGCTGGTGAGAGAAACCGAATCGCCTTCATTTGAATTTTGGGCGATTCCTTCCAAGGTTCGTTGATAAATACTGTATTCCAGGTCCGGAATTTTTTGATTCTCAGGCAAACTGTTTTGAATGGAATCCAACTGTGTTACGGTCTTCGCAAACACCTCATTTTTTACTTCTACCCCTTTAAAATCATCCGGTTGCGTGGCCACAGTTTGAAAAGGTTCTTCCGATTTTTCTCCTCCGAAATCGGGTAAAAGATAGGGTATGAAAAACGCCAGAAAACTCACAAAAATATAGAGTTTCACAGGTGGCATATAAGTTTTACGTTTTCCGTCCAGATAATCACGGATGATTCTTCCCGGTTTGAATAGCAATGTTTTCAATGTCTTCCAGAAACCGCTGTCATAATGCACAAAATCCTCTGCGAAATGGCTGAAAAGATAATGAAAGGAAGGACGATTGATGCTGTTTTCCTGACCGCATTTGGGACAAAATCTTTCCTCAACAGTGTTTCCACAGTTCAGACAGTTTTTTTCTTCACGAAGTTGGTGATGAGACATTTCCTCAGGTTTCGGATTCAAAATTAATTAATTGATGCTAATTATCCTCAATTAGTTTGAAAGGAATGAAAAGAAACCTGAATTTTAAGCAAAAACCTTATTTCTGAATAAAATGACGATGGCTCCTCCAACGGTAATCGAAGCATCGGCCACATTGAAAATATAAGAGAAAAATTCTTTTCCACCCACAAGCGGCATCCAGTCAGGCCAGTCAAAAAGCGGAAAATAAAACATATCTACGACGCTTCCCTGCAATATTCCGGAATATCCGGAAAAATCAGCTTTGGAGATTCCGGCATAACCTTCCCAGGAAGACAATTCTTCATTCCAGGTCATTCCCGTATCGAAAATCATACCGTAAAAAACGCCGTCAATCAGATTGCCGACAGCTCCGGCAAAAACCAGCGCCAGTCCGACTTTGAAATAATTATTATTACGGATTTGAATGTTTTTCCAAATGAACCAACCGATTCCGGCGATTAAAATGATGCGAAGCAAAGACAAAACGATTTTTCCCGTCAGTCCTCCGAATTCCGCTCCATAAGCCATTCCGGGATTCTCCACAAATTTCAGTTGAAACCAGGGAAAAACCTCCACTCCTTCACCCAGATGGAAATTCGTTTTGATATAAAATTTGGAAATCTGATCAATCAGCAATACCAGAAAAACAATGATTCCTACTTTTTTCAAAACCTTGTTTTAGCGTTGCATGTTTTTGGCTTCAATGCTCAAAGTCGCATGGGGAACAAGTTTCAATCTTTCTTTGTTGATCAATTTCCCTGTAACACGGCAGATTCCATAGGTTTTGTTTTCGATTCGGATCAAAGCGTTTTTCAAATCACGGATGAATTTCTCCTGACGAGCCGCCAACTGTGCGTTCTGCTCTTTGCTCATCGTTTCGGAACCTTCTTCAAATGCTTTGAAAGTCGGCGAAGTATCGTCCGTCCCGTTGTCCAAACCATTCATGAAAGTTTCCTTGATCAGTTCATAGTCGCGCTCTGCTTTCTCCAGTTTTTCTTGTATGATCTCACGGAATTCTTGCAATTCCGCATCTGAATATCTTGTTTTTTCTTCAGTTGTTGCCATAATTTTAGATTTTTGAAATCGAAATTTCGGTTACTAAATCTTCTATCTCTATTTTCGTTCCGCCTTGAATTTCAGTTGAAAGAATCAACTCCTCTGTCAGCGTTTCCGAGCAAATATAATCTTTATTTTGAATAATTGCGTTTTCTAATCTTTCCTCTTTTTTAACAATTAATTTAATTCGGTCGGTTAATTCCAGACCACTGTCTTTTCGCAGATTTTGGATACGATTCACCAACTCTCTTGCCATTCCTTCCGAAATCAATTCATCATTCAGCATCATGTCGAGCGCTACCGTCATCATACTGTTGGAAGCCACCGTCCAGCCCGGAATGTCTTTGGTCGAAATTTCAAAATCTTCCAATTCCAGCTCCCATGAATTCTCTCCTGATTTTAAAGAAATTCTTCCTTCCTCTTCCAGTTTCAAAATATCTTCATTTCCCAGCTTCGAAGTAGCTTCTGAAATCACTTTCATATCCTTTCCGAATTTCGGGCCTAAAGTTTTGAAATTCGGCTTGATGCTTTTCACCAACAGATGCGAAGCTTCTTCATTGGTCAATAATTCGATTTCCTTTACGTTCACTTCTTGTTTCAACAACTCCGAAACCGATTCCAAACGGGTTTTCATCTTATTGTCCAAAACCGGAATGATGACTTTTTGTAACGGCTGCCGGACTTTGATATCGGCCCCTTTTCGCAACGACAAAATCATCGTTGTGGCCTGTTGTGCCAATTGTGTTCGAATTTCAAGCTCTTTATCAATCAGAGTTTCATCTGCTTTCGGGAAATAGGCCAGGTGAACCGATTGAATTTCGTTTTTCCCGGTCGCCTGATTCAAATCTTTATACAATCTTTCGGCAAAAAACGGTGCAATCGGCGCAATCAAAATTGCTATATTTTCCAAAACGGTATAAAGCGTTTGGTAGGCCGAAATTTTATCTTTTTCATATTCGCCTTTCCAAAAACGTCTTCTGCTCAAACGAACATGCCAGTTGCTCAGATTGTCAATCACAAATTCCTGAATCGCTCTTGCAGCACGGGTTGGCTCATAATCAGCATAGAATTCATCAACTTTTTGGATGAGTGAATTCAGTTCCGACAGTATCCATCTGTCCAATTCTGCCCGTTCAGCCACCGGAATTTCTTCTTCCGAATAATTAAATCCGTCCACATTGGCATAAAGCGCAAAAAACGAATAGGTATTATAAAGCGTTCCGAAAAACTTACGACGAACTTCATCCACGCCTGCAATGTCAAATTTCAGATTTTCCCAAGGTTGTGCATTGGAAATCATGTACCAACGCGTAGCATCAGGTCCGTAAACTGCGAGCGTTTCAAAAGGATCAACAGCATTGCCTAACCTTTTTGACATTTTCTGTCCGTTTTTGTCCAAAACCAATCCGTTGGAAACTACGTTTTTATAAGCTACGCTGTCAAAAACCAAAGTCCCGATGGCATGAAGTGTGTAAAACCATCCGCGTGTCTGGTCAACACCTTCGGCGATGAAATCCGCAGGGAAAGCCCCTCCTTTTTCAACCAATTCTCTATTTTCAAAGGGGTAATGAAACTGGCTGTAAGGCATCGCACCCGAATCAAACCAAACATCAATCAGATCGCTTTCACGTTTCATTGGTTTTCCTGAATTCGAAGTCAAAATAATTTCATCAACGATGTTTTTATGCAAATCAATAATGGCATAATTTTCTTCGGACATATTTCCAACTTCAAATCCTTCAAAAGGATTTTTGTCCATGAATCCGGCGTTGATGGATTTTTGGATTTCGTTCATCAATTCTTCTACCGAACCGATGATGATTTCTTCCACTTGTCCTGAGCTCCTGCCTGCCGGCGGGCACGGTGCCGAAGGGTCGGTACGCCAGATGGGCAAAGGAATTCCCCAATAACGAGAACGCGACAAATTCCAGTCGTTGGCATTTTCCAACCAGTTTCCAAAACGTCCTTCGCCCGTTGATTTGGGTTTCCAGTTGATGGTTTTATTGAGTTCCGCCATTCGTTCACGGACAGAAGTGATTTTGATGAACCAAGAATCAAGCGGATAATATAAAATCGGTTTGTCTGTACGCCAGCAATGCGGATAACTGTGTTTGTATTTCTCGACTTTGAAGGCCTTGTTTTCTTCTTTCAGTTGAATGGCGATTTCCACGTCGACCGAACGTTCAGGCGTTTCACCGTCGTTGTAATATTCGTTTTTCACATATTTTCCACCGTATCCTTCAGGCAATTGTTCGATGAATTTCCCTTGTAAATCCACCAAAGGAACCGGATTTTGATTCTCATCCAAAACCAGCATCGGCGGAACACCATGCTCTTTGGCAACTTTGGCATCATCTGCACCAAAAGTCGGAGCAGTATGAACGATTCCCGTTCCGTCTTCTGTCGTCACAAAATCCCCATCGATTATCTGAAAGGCTTTATCGGCATCTTCAAACGGCAGAGCCCAAGGCAATAATTGTTCGTATTTGATTCCAACCAAATCAGAACCTTTGTGAGTTTCTAAAATTCGGAAAGGGATTTTTTTATCTCCTTCTTTGAAGTTTTCAAAATCGGATTCTTCATTGGATTCAAAATAATTTTTTCCAAAAACGGAATGCAGCAATGGTTTGCCCAAAATGACTTTTTGCGGACGAAAAGTATATTGATTAAAAGTTTCGACTAAAACATATTCAATTTTCGGCCCGACAGTCAAAGCGGTATTGGACGGCAAAGTCCAGGGTGTAGTTGTCCAAGCCAGAAAATACACATCTCCTTCCACTCCTTTCAGGAAATCAGACGAATTTTTATCGGCTTTGAATTGCGCTACGATGGTCGTATCGGTAACATCCCGATAAGTTCCGGGCATATTGAGTTCATGCGAAGAAAGTCCGGTTCCTGCTTTTGGCGAATAAGGCTGAATCGTGTAACCTTTATACAACAAATCTTTGTCATAAATCTGTTTCAGCAACCACCAAACCGACTCCATGTATTTGGGTTCGTAGGTGATATACGGATCTTTCAAATCCACCCAATACCCCATTTTTTCGGTCAGATCATTCCAAACATCGGTATAGCGCATGACGGCTTCGCGGCATGCTTTGTTGTAATCTTCAATCGAGATTTTCTTCCCGATGTCTTCTTTGGTGATGCCCAATTCTTTTTCGACTCCCAATTCTACCGGTAATCCGTGGGTATCCCATCCGGCTTTACGGTGAACCTGTTTTCCTTTCAGCGTCTGGTAACGGCAAAAAATATCTTTGATGGCACGTGCCATCACATGGTGAATCCCGGGCATTCCATTCGCCGAAGGCGGACCCTCGTAAAACACAAAATTTTCCTGTCCTTCACGGGTAGAAACGCTTTTTTCAAAAATCTGATTCTGTTTCCAATCCGCTAAAACATCTTCGGATAATTTGACTAAATCTAACTGCTTGTATTCTTTGAAATTCTTGTTCATTATTCTTTATAATTCGGAGAAGCACAGAATAAAAGTACTTCTTTCTCAATTGACCTTAAACTAATTCGTTTTTAAAGGTTTGCGAAATTACGAAAAAAAAGCATTTTTTCAATTCTGAATTTGGAAAATTAGTCTTTTTTAATCCTTGATTTCATTCCACAAAAAGAACCTGATAAGAATCATTCCATAATAAAAGACTAAAACATCTTTTATTTATAATTTTGATTCATCATTCTAATTAAGAATTGACTCTAAGAATTTGATTATGAAAAAATTATTCATATGCTGCCAAATTTTGTTTATTGGTTTCAGCAACGCACAGATTCCGAAATCCGTTACTTTCATAAGCGGACAAATCGGCTATTCGACGACAAAAGACAATTCGACCGGTTCTAAAGCGGAATCCTTTCAATTCGTCCCGACGGTGGGTTATTTTTTTGCACCCAATTGGGTAATGGCGGGAAGTTTAGGTTACAAAACTGAAATTTCAGAAATGGAAAATAGGATTACTCCTGAGCAATGGCAGTCTTCCAGAGACGTCTCATCGGCAATGATTATCATTCCATCGCTTCGGAAATTCTGGGTTTTAGATGATAAATTCAGTTTGTTCGGCCAACTGGATTTTCCGTTGGAATTCGGGAAAATCAAGAACGAAACAGAAACGACTTCTGGCAGTTCAACGGTCATAGAAAAATTGGAAAACAACTACTTTTCTTATGGCATCAGCGTAAAACCGGGGATTGATTATGCTCTCAATCCGCGATGGAAAATTGCAGCGACTCTTGGAGAAATAGGCTATACTTCTGCGAAAAAAGAAAGTGTGGAAGGCACAAAAAATAAATTGAATTTCGGATTGAGCCTTTCTTCTGTCAACTTCGGTTTGAAATACATTTTGCCACGTAAAAAATAGCGTGACAAAAATCATTTTAAAATAAAAGAGTTTTTTATCCTTTATTAAATTTTAGTTTCTACATTTGTCCCATAAAACGATTTGAAATGCTTTTGTCTAAAACATGTGAATATGCAATCCGGGCGATGATTTACATCGCGCAACAATCCAGCAAAGAAAACAGAGTTGGGATCAAAGCCATTGCTGCCAATATAGAGTCACCCGAATATTTCATTGCAAAAATACTTCAGGATTTAAGCCGAAAAGGATTCGTGCAATCAGCAAAAGGTCCAAACGGTGGTTTTTTCATGGACGATGAACATATGCGGATTTCTCTCGCCGACATAGTGCGTGAAATCGATGGAGACCAATTATTTGTCGAATGTGGTTTAGGTTTGAAAGAATGTTCTGCGGATCATCCCTGCCCTATCCATTTCCGGTTTGGTGCGATCCGAAATGAAATCAAAAACATGCTGGAAGAATCCCTTGTTGCAAATTTTATAGACGGACTGGATTTGAACCTGACATTTTTAAAGAAATAAAAAATTTGTATTAATAAAAGATAAAAAAGTGTTTTTATCTTAAATAGAAGAAACAATTAAAAATTAAATAAAATGAAAAATATCTTTTTCTTTCTGATGATTCCGGCTTTGTTTACGGTTATTTCTTGTAAGCAGCAAGCCAACAATGAAGATGACAGAAGCGTTTATGCTGAAGCAATCGAAACCGACGGCTCAAGCGAAACACATGAAATACTGAGTCCGCCCAATGTACCGGCTCCCATCGGAGACAGGGTGGCAAAAAAAATAATTGTGTATCTCGAAACCATTGAACAAACCGGAGAATTGGCCAATGGAACAGAATATAATTTCTGGACTTTTAACGGAACCGTTCCGGGAAGTTTTATCCGCGCAAGAGTAGGTGACGAAATAGAACTTCATTTAAAAAACAATGAAAACAACAGCCTTCCGCACAACATTGACCTTCATGCCGTAAACGGTCCGGGAGGTGGAGCTGAAGCAACTTTCGTTGCACCCGGTAAAGAAGCGACTTTTACTTTTAAAGCGCTCAATCCCGGATTGTATGTTTACCATTGTGCCACAGCTCCCGTAGGAATGCACATTGCCAATGGGATGTATGGATTGATCCTGATCGAACCTGAAGGTGGATTGCCAAAAGTGGACAAAGAATTTTACATCATGCAGGGTGATTTCTATACAAAAGGAAACTTTGGCGAAAAAGGTTTACAAGAATTCGATATGGAAAAAGCCATTGAAGAAAAAGCGGATTATGTAGTGTTTAACGGAAATACCGGTTCCCTGCTAGGCGACAAAGAGCTTCAGGTAAACAAAGGTGAAACGGTAAGGATTTTTGTGGGAAACGGCGGCCCCAACCTGGTTTCATCCTTTCACATCATCGGGGAGATTTTTGACCGGGTTTACATGGAAGGCGGCACTAAGTTAAACGAAAACGTACAAACGACATTGATTCCGGCTGGAGGAGCCAGCATGGTTGAATTCAAAGCCGATGTACCGGGAGATTATGTGATTGTTGACCACTCTATTTTCAGAGCTTTCCATAAAGGCGCTTTGGGTAAAATAAAAGTAACGGGCGAAGAAAACCCAAAGGTTTTCATCAAGCATAATTAATCAAACTTTTAGTTCATTGAGGATTTCAAAAAACAGTAATACGATGCGAGTTTTTTCATTCATTTTCACATTTTTTATTTTAATTACATCTTGTATCCACACGCAAGACGCTACATCGGCATCGGCAAATCCCAACCTGCTGACTTATATTTCCACTCCTAAAAAAATGGTGGAAATAGACGGCGGGACTTACATGGCATTTATAGGAAAAGATTCCGGACGAATCGTTGAAGTCAAATCTTTTTATGTAGATGAAACACCGGTTACTGTTTCAGAATATTTAAAATTTCTGAAAGCAAATCCTCAATGGACAAAAAGTAAAATCCCTCATCTATTTGCCGACAGTTCCTATCTCCACAACTGGAAAGGAGATTTTGAACCGCCCGCAGAGGCTGACCCAAACGCTCCGGTAACCAATATTTCTTGGTTTGCTGCTCAGGCTTATGCCAAAAGCGTCGGAAAAAGGCTGCCGACAGTAGATGAATGGGAGTTTGTGGCTCTGTCCGATGAAACTTCAAAAAACGCTTCTGCCAAGCCGGAGTTCACCAGTCATATATTGAAATCTTATCAAAAAAAGAAACAATATCTAAATCCGGTCAGACTGGAAACTCCCAATTATTATGGAGTCTATAATCTCTACGGAATGATTTGGGAATGGACGGAGGATTTTAATTCCGTGATGATGTCAGGAGAGTCAAGAAATGATAAAACAACCAACGAATCACTGTTCTGTTCCGGCGCGGCTGTTACAACTGACGATTTAAAAAATTACGCAGCCTTTATACGGTTTGCCATGAGAGGAAGCTTAAAGGCCAATTATACGGTCAATAATTTAGGATTCCGATGCGCTAAAAATGTAGAAAACAATTCATTATGAAAAATATACTGATCCTATTATTTATCTTTTTGGGGCTGACTGCCTGTACTGAAAAAGAGGAAGTCGATCTTTCCGAATCTATCTTCCAATTGGATTCAAAATGGGAAGACCAATCCGGAAAACAAATCCGACTGGAAGAATTGAAAGGAAAAACACTCGTGATGGTGATGATTTATACGACCTGCAAAACAGCTTGTCCAAGACTGACAATTGAAATGCGGGAAATAGAAAGAAGCATCGGTGACTATGATCCGGAAAAAATCCATTTCGTTTTAGTTTCAATCGACCCGGAACACGATACACCGGAAAGAATGAAAACCTATCTGGAAAACAATAAATTTTTGGGAGAACAATGGCTTTTTCTGAGAAGTGATAAAGCAAGTACACGTGAGTTTGCCAATGTGCTTTCGGTTAAATATGATCAGATTTCACCGATTGATTTTTCCCACTCAAACATCATCAGTATTTTTTCTGAACAAGGTGTATTGACTTATCAAAAAGAAGGATTAAACTCTGATATAGAACAAACTACAAAAGAAATAAAAAAACAATTAAATTAGTAAACTATTAAAATTTAAAGTTATGAAAAAAATAATCCTGGCAGCCGTAGTCGTCTTTTTTACCGTTTCTTGTTCTTCAAAAGAAGAATCTCCAACCAAAGATTCTATCGCAATTGATTATGAACAAATGGCTAAAGAATATGATGAATTTAAAAAAGCCAATCAAAATGACGCGCCAAAAGTTGACCCTGCGGTAAGAGGTAAGGCATTGGTAGAAGGATCTGACTGTCTTTCCTGCCACAACGTCGATACTAAGGTAATCGGCCCGAGTTATCATGAAGTGGCAGCAAAATATACCGAAGCCGACATTGATCAATTGGCGCAGAAAATCATAGATGGAGGAAAAGGAATCTGGGGTGAAATCCCTATGACACCACATCCCGGTGTAAACAAGGAAGATGCAAAACAAATGGTCAAATACATTCTTGCTCTTAATAAATAATTTATCTCAAAATTTTTTAAATGATGAAAATCGAAACAATGTATATAGGAGAAATAGTAGCCGCTGATTTCAGAACGGCTGCTATATTTAAAAAATATGGGATTGATTTTTGTTGCAAAGGCGGACGAACGGTTTCTGATGCCTGTGAAACCAAAAAAATAAATCCGGATTTGATTTACGGAGAAATTGAAAATTTATCCGGCAATGATGATGAATATATTGATTTCAACAGTTGGCCATTGGATTTACTGACTGATTATGTTGAAAAAACGCACCACCGATATGTAAGAGAAAAAGCACCGATTCTGCAGACATTCCTCGATAAATTATGCAAAGTTCATGGCGACCGCCACCCGGAACTTTTTGAAATCCGGGATTTATTTGAGAAATGCGCCATAGAACTGGCTTCGCACATGAAAAAAGAGGAGCTCATTCTTTTCCCATTCCTCCGAGATTTAGTCAAAATCAAAACAAGTGGAAGCGATTATGAATATCCTCCGTTTGGTACCGTGGAAAATCCTGTCAATATGATGATGCACGAACATACAATCGAAGGCGAAAGATTTAAAAAAATTGCCGAATTGGCTGATGACTATAACCCTCCGGCAGATGCCTGCAATACCTACAAGGTTACTTATGCCATGCTTGAGGAATTCGAAAATGATTTACACAGACATATCCATTTAGAAAACAATATTCTTTTTCCTAAGTCAATTCAACTTGAAAATGAATTAAGACCCGACTTCCATCCAAATTAACAAGAGCTGCCTTAATAAAAGGCATCTAAACAATTCAAATTGAGTATGAAAATTTTAAAGGAAAATTGGGGCTGTACCTGAATAGATTGAATTCACATATCAAGATAAACACACTTCCTTTAAAAATCCGGAAACCTCTTTAAGTAGCGTTCTCCGGGTTTTTTATTTCCCTATTAATCTGCTTGTTCTTCTCTGGAAAACCGGGTATAATTTCGCCATTTCTCCAATATTTCGGCCAAATCAGCCGGCATGGGAGCTTCAAAAAACATCCGCTCGCCGGTCATGGGATGATCAAACCCCAATGTTTTGGCGTGTAAAGCTTGTCGCGGACAAATTTGGAAACAATTTTCGACGAATTGTTTGTATTTGGTAAAAGTGGTTCCTTTCAAAATCTGATTTCCACCGTAGCGTTCATCATTAAAAAGCGGATGACCGATGTGTTTGAAATGTGCCCGTATCTGATGGGTGCGCCCGGTTTCCAATTTACATTCGACAAAAGTCACGTAAAGAAATTTCTCTAAAGTTTTATAATGCGTGATGGCAGGTTTCCCCTGCGCTCCATCTTCAAAAACCGCCATCTGCATACGGTCTTTTAAATGACGGCCTATGTGTCCTTCGATCGTTCCCGAATCTTCTTCCAGACTTCCCCAAACCAAGGCATCATAAAGCCTGTCGGTCGTTCTGGCCTTAAATTGAGAAGTCAGGCTTTGCATAGCCTGTTCGGTTTTGGCGATGACGAGCAGTCCGCTTGTATCTTTATCGATTCTGTGCACCAATCCGGGGCGTTCCAGTTCGGCGGACATGGAAGGTAAATTATCGAAATGATATTTGAGTGCGTTGACCAAAGTTCCTTTGTAATTCCCATGTCCGGGATGCACGACCATGCCGGGTTCTTTGTTGATAACGACTACAGCATCGTCTTCATAAACGATGTTAATCGGGATGTTTTCCGGCAATATGTCGATGACCCTCGGAGCTTCTTCCAGCATCAATTGGATTTCGTCGCCGGGTTTGACTTTATAATTGGATTTAACGGAAATCCCATTGACCAGAATCTGACCGTTGTCTGCGGCAGTTTGGATTTTGCTTCGGGTGGTTCCTTCCATAAAATTCATCAGGAATTTATCAATCCGCAATGGACTTTGTCCTTTATCGACTTTTATGGAGAATTGTTCAAACCCAAATTGATTTTGACTCATATCAATCTATTTCAACACCGTCGGGTTGTGTTTCGGTGGGTTTAACCGGTGGAGTTTGCGGCTTTCCGCTATCCGAACCTGTTTTCTCAATTGATTTTTCCTGAAGCCTGAGATCTTCTGCATATTGTGCCGCAGCAATAGAATCATTGTCATAATTGCGGTATTGTTTGTCCAGAACTTTCACTACGGAAGCCAAATCTCTCGGATCCTTTTCAGACACCCATAAATCTACGGGGAGCCCTTGGTCATAATTATCGCCCGGTAATGGATATTGATAATAAATCCGGAGTGATGCGCTATCTGAAACGATTCCATCCACATTTATCCTTCCTACTTCAAAACGATTGGCCTGAATGGAGGAACGTCCTTGATCCAAGGTCATGCCGATCAGGTTTGCCATATCAACACCATACTCCAAACCTTTTCCCAGCACCAAATCCACTTTTGTAAATCTTGGCAGTTCAGTATCTTTTGAAATTTGCTTTCCTTGAAACATCACTCTGAGGACCGCATCTTTTGCTATGTCCGGCTCATAAATCGTGTCTCCTACTTCCAGTCCTGCCAATTTTAACTGTGTAAACGCCAAACGTTTGGATTTACCAATGATATCTGGCAAGGCAGTCGGCCGCCATCCTTTTGGGTTGGATTTAATAAAGATTTTTCTGCCTTCTTTTACCATAAATCCTTTTCGCGGATAAAAATCCAATACAGCCAAAGGAGATTTGGTAGAATCAAATTTTACGCTGTCAATTTCATAAGTCAATTCTAAACTATCCAATGTTTTTATCGCTTCCCGGATATTCATGGCAGATAAATCAGGGATTTCAATTTCCTCATTATGGTTGGTATAGCTATTTAACCAGACCTTAAATATAAAATGATATAAACCAAAACAAGCCAGTCCCATCAGGAGGATGCTTGTCCAAAATTGCCATTGGGTGAATGTTTTGAAGAATTTCACGTGGTTATTTTTAAAAATTAAATTTGTAAAATCAATCCATTTCTTCTACAAATTTCAGTCACAAACTTACATATTTTTTTTATCCCTGTGATGGGAACGGATTCCAAATAGAAAAAATTGTTCCAATTTCAACTTGAATTGTCCTAAACAGAAATTCAATGCTTCAAGGAAATCAAAAATTCTGGTTTCTGTTTTCCAATTTCAACTTATATTTGAATTCTTAAGTTGAATTTTTATGTTAAATGTAGCCGTAGTGGCCGGTGGATATTCAGACGAATATGTGGTCTCACTCAAAAGTTGCGAACTGGTTTACCAAAGTCTGAATCCGGAAAAATACAATAAAGTACGTGTCAGAATTTTAAAAGAAGGCTGGTATGCGGAAAATGAGGAAGGTAAATTTCCGATTGACAAACAAGATTTCAGTTATACCCAAAATGGTCAAAAAGTAAAATTTGACTGCGTGGTCAACATCATCCACGGAACGCCGGGGGAAGACGGATACATGCAGGCATACTGGGAATTGATCGGTTTACCTTATACAGGTTGTAATTTTTATCAGTCTGCATTGACATTTAATAAAAAAGATTGTATCGCCGTGCTGGAAAAATATGGAATCCCACACGCCAAGTCAGTTTACATCCATCAGGAAATTCCTTATCATATAGATGAAATCATCGAAAAAGTAGGATTGCCTTGTTTTGTAAAACCCAATCAATCGGGCTCAAGTTTGGGCATTTCAAAAGTGAAAACAAAGGAAGAATTCCAACCTGCACTCGAAAAAGCATTTAAAGAAGACAAAGAAGTTCTGATAGAATCCTTTTTAGACGGCATGGAAGTTTCGGTGGGTGTGATCCGATATAAAAACGAAACCAAAGTGGTAGGAATCACGGAAATAGTGAGTCACAATGAGTTTTTTGATTATGAGGCCAAATATGAAGGAGCTTCTGAAGAAATCACACCGGCAAGACTGGATCCAATTACAACCAAAAAAGTAGAAGAAATTGCGGCAAAGGCCTACGAAAGTTTACAGATGACAGGGATTTCGAGATCCGAATATATCATGGTAAACGGAATTCCTCATTTTTTAGAGATGAATACCCTGCCGGGATTTTCACCTGCGAGCATATTCCCGCAACAAGCCCGACATGCCCGACTTGAATTAGAAGATTTGTTTGACAGCGAAATAGAAATTGCATTAAACCGAAAAAATTTATGGAACGAATAGCCGTTTTTCCCGGGTCTTTTGATCCGATTACATTGGGTCATTTTGATATAGTCGAAAGAGCTGTGCCACTATTTAGTAAGATCATAGTTGCCATTGGCCAAAATGCTCAAAAAAACTATATGTTTTCATTGGAACAGCGCCAAAAATGGCTGGAAGAATCCTTCAGACGATTCCCAAATGTGGAGGTAGATGTGTATGAAGGATTGACAGTTGAATATTGCAAAAAAGTGGGAGCCAATTTTATTTTGAGAGGATTGCGGAATCCGGCCGACTTTGAGTTCGAAAAGGCCATTGCCCATACCAATCGCGCCATCACCAACAAAGACATCGAAACCGTATTTTTATTGACCTCTTCCGGAAAATCCTACATCAGTTCCAGCATCGTACGCGATGTCATCCGTAACGGTGGAAACTATGAAATACTTGTTCCGGGAGCCGTGAGAGTTTGAAAATGGAGAATATTTAAATGATTGAATAACTCAATAATTCAATGCCTCAATAACTCAATCAATCAATCAATCAATCATTCATTCAATCATTTAATCAATCATTCAATTAAAACTCCAACGTTAATTGGGTAGGTAATAATTTAAAAGATTTACGGTGGTATTCCGTGATTCCAAATTCGGACAATGCCGTACGGTGTTCTACCGTAGGATAACCTTTATTTTTTTTCCAATTGTACACCGGGAATTCATCATGCAAATTTTCCATGAATTCATCTCTGTATGTTTTTGCCAGAATCGAAGCTGCCGCAATGTTTTTATATTTTGAATCTCCCTTTACGATGCATTGATGCGGGATATTTTTATAAGGTTTGAAACGGTTTCCGTCCACAATTATATGATTAGGATCTACATTTAGGCCATCCAATGCCAAATGCATCGCCAAAATGCTTGCATTTAATATATTTATTTCATCAATTTTCAAAGGGTTCACCATGGCGACAGACCAAGCCATGGCATTTGTTTCGATTTCTTTTTTTAACAGTTTACGAACAGAAGCAGAAAGCTGTTTGGAGTCATTAATAAATTGATTATCAAAATCTTCCCCCAACACTACAGCACTTGCAAATACAGGCCCGGCAAGGCATCCTCTTCCGGCTTCATCGCATCCGGCTTCTATTTTATTTGGAAAAAATTGCAAAAACATACGGTGATTTTCAAAGTTAAAGTTTAAATATAAGTTAAAAGATTTTTGGTCGGCTCGTTAAATTTATATTAAATTTGTTTTATAAAACATTAAATTCTTTAACAAATGAGTACAAAGTTAAGAGGTTTACTTGTGCTGTGTGGAATCCTTTTCGGAGGACTTTTATTTGCACAAGAGAAAACAGTTACAGGTACTGTAACTGATGCTTATGGTTTTGGTGTTCCGGACGCCAGTGTAACGTCTTCTTCAGGACAAGAAGTATTTACCGACATGGACGGAAACTATTCCATTACAGCAAATGAAGGAGATGTCTTGACCATCGAGGCATTGGGATTGGATGTTTCAACTGTAACGGTTGGAGCTAGTGACATTTACAATGCAACACTGAGAGAAAGTGGAGCCATTGAATTAGAAGGAGCTGTCGTAACAGCTTTGGGTATTACAAGAGATAAAAAATCTTTGGGTTATGCAACTCAGGAAGTTAGTGGAGAAACGCTTTCAGCAGTCCCTGTTTCTAACTTTGCAGACGCTCTTTCCGGAGAAGTTGCCGGTTTGGATATTAAATCTTCCGGTACCATGGGAGGTTCGAGTAATATGGTTGTTCGAGGATTTAATTCATTATTAGGTAATAATCAATCTTTGATTGTAGTGGATGGTACTCCAATTAATAATGATACTTTCAACTCTTCAGACCAAAGAACAGGTAGAGGTGGTTTTGATTACGGTAATGCTGCTTCAGACATCAATCCGAATGACATTGAGTCTGTGAACGTATTAAAAGGTGCTGCTGCAACCGCTTTATACGGATCAAGAGGTCAAAACGGGGTAATTATGATTACCACAAAAAAAGGAAAGAGAGGAAAGGGAATTGGTGTTGAGATCAATTCAAGTATTACAGTAGGTTCTGTAGACAATGAAACCTTACCTAAATATCAGAAACAATACGGACAAGGTTATGATGCAGAAGGATCTTATGTTGACAATCCGTATTTTGATAATTATCAATATGGAGGTGGAATGGCGGCGCAATATGGTGCGGATGCTTCCTATGGTGCAGAGTTTGACCCTAACCTAATGATTTACAATTGGAATGCAGCCTATCCTTTATTGTCAACTTTTGGACAAGCAACGCCTTGGGTCGCTGGTAAAAATGATCCTAACTCCGTTTGGAGAAATTCGATGACATATGTAAATTCAGCTTCCTTCGCTGGTTCAAATGACAATGGTGCATTTCGATTTGGATTTACAAACTTCATGCATGATGGTAGTTTAGAAAATGCAAGTATAAATAGAAACACCTTAGACTTTAGTGGGGATTATAACTTTACTGATGATTTTAAAGTTAGTACAAGTTTGATTTACACAAATAATAGAGGTAAAGGAAGAGTTGGTACCGGATATGACGGTTGGAATCCTATGCAAGCTTTTCGTCAATGGTGGGCAATGAATGTTGACTTAAATGAACAAAGAGATGCTTATTTCGCAACTCGTCAAAATATGACTTGGAATGCAAACTGGGATGGAGAATCTTATATCCCTGCCTATTCTGATAATTATTACTGGACAAGATATGAGAATTACCAAAATGATGAAAGGAATCGTTATACTGGTAATGTTACTCTAGATTATAAATTCACAGATTGGTTGAGTTTAGTAGGACGTTTTGCCTTTGATAATTTTGATGAAATCAGAGAGGACAGAATTGCTGTAGGATCTGCAGGAGATTTTGGCTTTGGTCGTTACAGTATGATGAGACAAACCGTTTCTGAAAATAATTATGATTTGATGTTAAACATCAATAGAAATTTAACTGATAACATTACGATTGATGCATTATTAGGTTGGAATTTACGTGTAAATCGCTTAGATCGTTTTCAAGGTAATACGAATGGAGGTTTAGTTATCCCTGGTATATATGCTTTAGATAATTCAGTTGGTGATTTAACTGCTTCGGATACCCAGCATACTCAATTCACAAAAATGGTAGACGGTTTATACGCTAGAGCAAGTTTTGGATTCTATAATACTGTATTTGTTGAAGGGTCAATCCGTACAGATAGATCATCTGCGCTACCAGTAGATAATAACAGATACTATTACCCATCTGGGTCTTTGAGTTTTGTATTCTCTGAATTGATTGATGCAAATTGGTTAAGTTTTGGTAAATTTAGAGCAGGATATGCTGAAGTAGGAAATGATACAGATCCTTATAATACTAGTAATAATTATGCACTTGTTCCTTCACTTGGACATGCTTCAGCAACTAATCCGGCACAATTTAACAATCCGGATTTAAAGGAAGAAAGAATGAAAGAATTTGAGGTAGGTTTAGAAATGGCCTTCTTTAAAAATCGTGTAAGTTTTGATGTTTCCTATTATGACCAAAAAGTAGAAGACCTTTTAACTGCAGTTGACGTATCTGCTTCTTCCGGTGCAAGATCTTTATTCTTAAATGCCGGTGATATGACTAACAAAGGAGTAGAAGCAAGATTATCATTAACTCCTATTCGTTCAAACAACTTTACTTGGAATGTGACTGCAAACTTTGCTAAAAACGTGAACGAAGTTACCAAATTGTTTGAAGATTTGAAATATTTACCAATGGCTAATTTACAAGGCGGTATTTCAATTGGTGCACAAGTAGGTGAAGCTTATGGCGTTATTAGAGGTATTGATTATATGTACCATGAAAATGGAAGTCCTTTAGTAGATGAAAATGGTTATTATATTACTACAAATTCTGATCCTGACATTCGAAATACTGCAGTTATCGGTAATATGAATCCTGACTGGACTGGAGGTGTTAAAAATACTGTTACTTACAAAAATTTAAGTGTAAGTTTCCTAATTGATGTTTCTCAAGGTGGAGACGTATTCTCATTGGATACTTTTTATGGATATGCAACAGGTTTATATGACATAACTGCCGGATTAAACGAGCTTGGAAACCCAATTCGTGATCCAGCTAGTGATGGAGGTGGAATTATTTTACCTGGAGTATTTGAAGATGGAACACCCAACAACATCCGAGTAAATGCCTCAAGTGGATATGACAATCCATGGGGTTATACTCTTGGTAATAATGCTCCAAGAACAGCTCATGTCTATGATGCTTCATTTGTGAAATTAAGAAATGCAACTATCTCGTATGATTTACCTGAAAGAATTATTAAAAATTCTTTTATTAATAAATTTACTATTTCATTAATAGGTAGAAATTTATGGATCATCCATAAAAACACGCCTTATACTGACCCTGAGGCTGGTTTATCTGCAGGTAATATCCAAGGATATCAGTCAGGAGCACATCCTACAATGAGAGAAATTGGTGCTAGTATTAAATTACAATTCTAAAAAAATAAGACTTTAGATATGAAAAAATATTTTTTAACAATAGGTGCTGTTGCGATTCTATTCTCCTGTTCAGATGAACATTATGAAGGGTTGAATCAAGATCCCGTAAATCCTTCTAATGTCCCTTCGGGATTATTAGTAAATGCAGCAACAGAAAGTTTATTTGACCAAATGGTCAATACAAATGTTAACCTAAATATATTCAGATTAATCGCTCAATTTTGGAATGAAACAACTTATGTAACCGAAACAAATTATGATTTGGATACTCGTAACATAAATGGAAATTTATGGAATGAATTATATACAGATGTTTTATATGATTTAAAAGATGCCAAAACAAAAATTGATAATGACGTTTTGTTAACAACAGAAGAGAAAAATAACCAAAAGGCTGTAATTAGTATTATGGAAGTTTTTACTTGGCAAATTTTAGTTGACACATTTGGGAATATTCCTTATTCTGAGGCTCTTTTAGGTACAGAAAATCCATTACCAGCGTATGATGATGCTGCAACCATTTATGAAGACTTGTTGACAAGACTGAATGAAGCAATCAGCACAATCTCAACTAGTTCACCAGGATTTACATCAGATTACGATGTAATTTATTCTGGTGACATGAACCAATGGAAAAAATTGGGTGCTTCTTTAAAATTAAGAATGGCAATGCAATTAGCGGATGTAAATAGCTCAGCTGCCAGCACAGCTGTTTCTGAAGCTTTAAGTGCAGGAGTATTTACTTCAAATGCAGACAATTTTACAATTCCGTATACTTTTGGACAACCTACCAATAACCCATTATGGGATGATTTGGTAGCGAGTGGTAGAACTGATTTTGTTGCTGCTAATACAGTTGTAGATTATATGAATCCTTTGAATGACCCAAGAAGACCTATTTATTTTCAACAAAATTTAGGAGAGGGTGTTTATATAGGAGGTGAGTATGGAAATCCAACTAACTATGCCTTACATACTCATGTTGGTGAAATCTTTCATACACCAGATTTCCCGGGAACTCTTATGGAATATGCAGAAGTAGAATTTCTTTTGGCAGAAGCCGTTGAAAGAGGATTCGCAGTTGGAGGTTCAGCAGAAAGC
This sequence comes from Moheibacter lacus, assembly GCA_040392505.1. Taxonomy (GTDB): domain Bacteria; phylum Bacteroidota; class Bacteroidia; order Flavobacteriales; family Weeksellaceae; genus Moheibacter; species Moheibacter lacus_A. The sequence continues at coordinate 34,440 of JBEBVY010000009.1, forward strand.
CATTATAATGCCGGAATCATGGCCTCTATGGAGTATTGGGGAGTTGCGCCTTCAGATGTTTCAATCTATATGGCTCAGTCTTCAGTTGCTTATTCTACAGCGCCTGGAACTTGGAAAGAGAAAATTGGTAAACAATTTTGGTTAGCTATGTATAACAATGGATTTATTGCTTGGAATAGTTGGAGAAGACTAGATGCACCTACTTTGAATGTAGCTGCTACTACAGGTCGAACAGTTCCTTTTAGATATACTTATCCAGCTTTAGAAGGAAATTTAAATCCTGAAAATTACGCTGCTGCCGCATCAGCTATTGGTGGAGATGATATTTATACCAAACTATTCTGGGACGTTAACTAAAAATCTCATTTAATAGAATTTAATTTTAAGCTGCCCTTTTTAGGGCAGCTTTTATTTTTTAACAAATCTAATTCCTCTTTCTTGGTTTTGAATTTGTAAATTGAAAATCAAAAAAACAGTTGATGTCAAAAAGAATCCTTCTACTTTTCATTTTCCCGGGTATCTTCCTTGCAGGTTGTAATGACTGCACCAAAGAAGAAAACCTTCAACAACGCGAAATTGAACTCATCCAAAAAGAAAATCAGTTTGCCCAAAAAGAAGCCGAATATCTTTCACTCTTAAAATTCAAAGACAGTATTCAGACCAGCATTGATTCTGTCGCTTATCAGAGTTGGCCGGATAGTTTAGCAGGAAGGTGGAACAGCAAGACGATTTGTACGGAATCCGATTGCAGCGATTATGTCATTGGTGACCAACGGGTTGACGTATGGGTTTTTGACCAAGACTCTACCGGAATGCATACCAGAGTATTGAACAATAAAAACGAAATCATTCGCACTTATCAGGCAAAATATTCGCCAGACGGCATCCGCCTGACCTATCAAACCGACTCTACTGCCACCCGAAAAGTAGTAATGAATGTAAGTTTAGACCAATTGAAATCCGATAAAATAACCGGAAAAAGAACCATCACCATAGACGATAAATGTTCGGCCGTCTTCCATCTTGAACTCAATCGGCCGTCTCAAAAAGATTAAATTAAAATAACCAACTATTTATTCATGATTTTACTGAATATTCATGACCTAAGCTTGCCCATAGCAGATCCTGTACTGAAGTTTTTATTGGTACTGATCATCATCCTTTTTGCACCGCTTCTGCTGAACAAAATCAAAGTTCCGCATTTGCTCGGGCTCATCATCGCCGGTGCGGTCATCGGCCCAAATGGATTCAACGTTCTATCCCGTGATAGCAGCATTGTGGTAACCGGAACGACGGGTTTACTCTATATCATGTTTCTGGCCGGACTTGAAATCGATATGGGCGATTTCAAAAAGAACAAATGGAAAAGTCTGACATTTGGGATTTATACTTTCTTGGCACCTATCATCTTGGGCTATTTGGGCGGATATTACTTACTCGGATTTTCACAACTCACCAGCTTTCTTTTTGCGAGTTTATTTTCTTCCCACACCCTAATTGCCTATCCATTGGTCAGTAAATTGGGCGTAGCCAAAAACAGAGCGGTCAATATAACCGTAGGTGGAACCATGATTACGGATATTCTTGCACTCCTTGTTTTGGCTGCTTGCGTCGGAATGGCCCAAGGAGAAGTGGGACAAGAATTCTGGATCAAAATGTCGGTTTCCATTTTAATTTTCGGTCTGATTGTTTTACTAATTTTCCCACTCATCGCCCGATGGTTTTTCAAAAAAGTGAACGATAAAATTTCACAATATATTTTCGTATTGGTCATGATTTATCTGGCCGCGCTTCTCGCCGAAATAGCAGGTGTGGAAGCCATCATCGGTGCCTTCCTTGCAGGTCTTGCACTTAACAGATTGATTCCCCATACCTCCACTTTGATGAATCGGGTGGAATTTGTCGGAAATGCGATTTTTATCCCTTTCTTCTTGATTAGTGTCGGAATGTTGATTGATTTCAGAGTTTTCATAAGCAGTTGGGAAACCATTGCTGTTGCAGGCGTTATGCTCGTGGCTTCCTTTGTGGGAAAATATCTTGCCGCAGTAGCTACCCAAAAAACCTTCCGACTGACCAAAGAAGAAGGAAAACTCATTTTCGGATTAAGTTCTGCTTCGGCTGCCGCTACTCTTGCTGCCGTTATGGTCGGATATAACATCATCATTTCTGAAACAGAAGCCGGTGAACCCATCCGTTTATTAAATGAGCATGTCCTGAATGGAAGTATTTTATTGATTTTGGTTTCCTGTACAATTTCTTCTTTTGTTTCTATGTCCAATGCCGAGAAAATTGCCGAATCGGAAAATGAAGATACGGTAGCCGGTAAATCCGATGAAAAAGAGAATATTTTATTGGCTTTGAATTATCCGGAAACCATAGATCCGCTTGTGAATCTTGCCGTTATCACCAAATCCAAACACAATGAAGACGGTGTTTTTGCACTCAATGTCATCAATGAAGAAAAAAAGGAATCTTCCGTAAAAAACGCCGAAAAAATTCTGGCTGAATCAGTTACGCAGGCTACCGCAGCAGAAGTCAAGCTTCAGCCTCTGACTCGATACGATAATGATGTCATAAACGGAATCAACAATGTAATCAAAGAAAAGAAGATTACGGATCTTCTCATCGGGTTACCCAATGGAAAAGGATTTTCGTCTTCATTTGTTTACAATCTTTATAACGGTTATCTCCAGAATAATAAAACCAATGTCCTGATTTATCATGCTGCCCAACCGATTTCGACCATTAAGAAACAAGTAGTTATCCTACCGGCTCATTCGCATACCGAACCGGGATTTTTCCATGCATTACTACGGGTATGGAACATCGCCCGAAATACAGGAGCTGTAGTCCATTTCCATGCGACAGAACCGACGATTGCCGTATTACAAAAAATCATTCGTAAAGTCAATATAGAAGCCAAGTTTAAAACGATCAGCACCTGGAAAGAATCGGAAGAAATAGCCAAATCCATCGGTGAAAATGAAGGGCTCATTATTTTTCTGGCCAAAAGAGGCATGAATTCTTATATCCCGCAAATGCGCTACATACCAGGAATTTTGAATTCTTTGTTTCTGGAAAAAAATTATTTACTGATTTATCCTTATCAGGGGGAAATTGAAAATTATCCGGAAAGAAGACTCGTCGGGAACCATGGAGATTTTGTGGAGATCGGGAATGTTGTCCGTAAATTGTTCAAATAAACAATTGATTTGGCCTAAATTTGTAAAAAATCTCATTCATGCAGCCCCTTGCCGAACGTTTACGCCCCAAAACTTTGGACGATTTCATCAATCAAAAACATTTGATTGGGGAGAATTCTCCCATTCGCGTGATGCTGAAATCGGGGCATATCGCTTCGATGATTTTCTGGGGACCGCCGGGAACCGGAAAAACTACTTTGGCCAAGATGATTTCCGAACTTTCCAATCGTTCTTTTTTTGAATTGAGCGCGATCAATTCGGGTGTAAAAGAAGTCCGGGAAGTTATCGAAAAAGCCAAAAATCAAAACCTTTTTTCCGGTCAGAGTGCTCCTATCCTATTCATCGATGAAATTCACCGGTTCAATAAATCCCAACAAGACAGTTTGTTGGGTGCGGTGGAAAAAGGTTGGATTACTTTAATCGGTGCGACTACTGAAAATCCAAGTTTTGAAGTAGTTCCGGCTTTGCTTTCCCGTTGTCAGGTTTATATTTTGAAATCGTTGGAACGGGCAGATCTGGAAGATTTAATCCAAAGGGCACTTGAAAAAGATGAAATGCTCAGCCAAAAAAAGATTGAAATCAAGGAAACCGAAGCTTTGATCCGATTTTCGGGTGGAGATGCCCGAAAACTCCTCAACGGACTGGAACTCGTTGTCAACAGTTCTTCCGATAAAAAAATAAAACTGACCAATGAATCGGTTACCCGGACGATTCAGCAAAATCTGGCGATGTATGACAAAAGCGGTGAAATGCATTATGACATCATTTCTGCTTTTATCAAATCCATTCGCGGTTCTGACCCCAATGGTGCGGTTTACTGGCTTGCGCGAATGCTGGAAGGCGGTGAAGACCTGAAATTTATTGCGAGAAGATTGCTGATTTCGGCTTCGGAAGATATTGGGAATGCCAATCCTACCGCTTTGGTGATTGCCAACAATGCTTTTCAGGCAGTCAATTCCATTGGCTATCCCGAAGCAAGAATCATTTTGAGTCAATGTGCGGTTTATTTGGCCAATTCTCCAAAAAGCAACGCGACTTATGAAGCCATCGGAAAAGCGCAACAAATCGTCCGCAAAACCGGAAACCTTCCCGTGCCACTCCATCTACGCAATGCACCGACTCAACTGATGAAGGATTTGAATTACGGTAAAGATTATAAATACGCCCATTCCTACGAAAACAATTTTACGGAACAGGAATTTTTGCCGGATGAAATTAAAGGAACTGCTTTTTACGAACCCGGTCAGAACCAACGCGAACAAGCGGATAAACAAGCCCTGAATAAAAAATGGAAGGGAAAATACGGGTATTAAGTTGAGTTGTGAGTTGTGAGTTGTGAGTTATGGGTTTTGAGTTGTTGAATGCCAAATTTAATTGCTAATCATCTATGCACTAATTATCAGTCACTAAATGCTATAAAAAAATCCGGTCACTTCGAGAACCTCAGTGACCGGATTTTATATTTAAATTTTAAAGAAATTTATTCTTTTACAAATTTATATGTGAAAGAAGTTCCTTTGATCATCAATACATATACTCCTTTTGGTAAATGTGATACGTTGATATAATTTTTGTTGGAGCTGATTGGGGCATCCACCACTTTTTTACCGGTCATATCATAAACCATCACTGTTTCTGGTTTTTTGAAATCCATCAGGATGTTCAATTTGTCTGAAACCGGGTTAGGATAAATCTGTGCAATCTGACCATTCAAAACATCGCTTATGCCCATTTCGTCACATTCATAATCCAATAAAACATAACCCGTGTTGGTGAATTCTTCTGTAATGGCAATCACATCCTCACAGGTAAATCCAAATTGTCCTACCATATCCAAAGCAGCTTGGCGAACCGCTCTTGCAGCATTTTGTTGATTGGTACTGGAATTGGTCATTGCAAGCCCCTCCAAGAATGCGCGGTCGGTTTTTTCCCGTCCGATTCTGTCCCAGATTCTCATCAGCGAGGTAGACCATATCTGTCCATCAGTATGGATAGAACCTGTCAATCCACCAGGATAAGTAGCACTATATCCGGTAGTTCTACCTCCCCAACAAGTATTGTGTCCATCCCAGCTAAAGAACCATTGGTACTGCGGATCGGTTGATTCCCATTGTCCTAAACTTCTACTATAAGATTGTCCCCAATAGTCACCTGAACCCTCACTCAATCCCTGAACTTGTGACAATGAACCTCCTGTAATCCAGTCATGTACACCATGTCCTAATTCGTGGATTACCACATCAGCATCTTCGGCATCGTCCACACATCCTTCACCAAATACCAAACGACCATTTGTATAATATGAATTATCTGCGCCGTTCAATCCATGCGGATCAAACCAGACCACTCCGCCGTTGGTCATCGGAACATTATCAATTCCCAATGTAATATTTACATATCGCTGCATATTATCGATGTGCCAATAAGCATTTACAGCTTCAAATCCTTGTTCGCTTCGGTTAAATAAGAAATCAGGAGAAGCTTGTGTAAACAACCCTGTGGAAGGAGATTCCAAATCTTTGATTTCAGCATAGGTGCCTTTTAATTTATACATTCCGCCTGAAAGTTCCAATTCCTGAATGTCTACCAACTCACGTGCTGCGTCCAAAGCGGCATTTGTAGCATCATTTCCGTCCACATATTGTCCACCATAAGTAGATCCTGTGTAAGAAAGCGGATCCGGATTGAAAATATATCCTGTTCCGGATTCAAAAGTATTGGTTGATTTTTCAACCTTAACCGGCTCTCCGTTTTCAGGATCATGGGAATCGTGGTTGTGTTGGTAATAAAAAGCCACATCTTTCACGCTGATGATACTCCCTGTATTTGCATCCACCATCGCTTCCCAGCTGCCCGGCGTATCAAAAGAATTCAAAACGACCCGATAAACCAATTTGGTTTCATCATTTTCGGTTTGCAAAACATATAATTTATTTTCTTCAAACATGATTTCACCTTGCATATTTAATTCTGTTTTTGCTTTATTTAAAGCTGTTTCAGCAGAAATAGCAGGAATCACCGAAATATTGGCTGCGTTTTTTTGAAAACTTTCAGAAGTATAAGTCACCACTCCTTTATTGTTAAAATGTACCACAACTTCTGACTGAAAAACAGGAACACCCGAAATCATTTGTTGAAAACGCAAGGTTTCACCGGCATGTAATTTTTTTGTCATTCTCAAGTCCAAATCATGGTGTTGTTTGAGCCCCAGTTCTTGCGTGTGATCTGTAATCCATTTTCTTGCATTGCTTTCCAGAGAAGACTGTTGTGCCTTCATCCCGGAAAAAGCCAATACAAAACAAATAGATAAATAAGTTAAATTTAGTTTCATAAATTGTGTGTTTTAATTAATTATTCGTTGAATTGTTAAATAAAAGTAAAAATAATCTATGAAAATCTATCACAAAATCTTCATTATTATCGGATTTTCGACTCTAACCTGTTGCATAAATTCAAATACAGAAAATCTGGAAATTAAGATTGTGGCTTTTGAGTCGGTAGATGCGGAATATGTTCAATTCATTGAAAATGAAATTTCTACAGGATTTAAGTTGGATACAATTCAGGTAATCAACCAAAAACTACCGGAAATCGCTTATTATAAACCTAGAAATCGTTACAGAGCAGATAAATTAATTGAATATTTAAAAGATGAATATTCTGCCGATAAAATTATCGGTTTAACCCATCGCGATATTTCGACTACTTCCGGCAAATATGAAGATTGGGGCATAATGGGTCTGGCTTATCGTCCCGGAAAATCTTGCGTGATTTCTACCTTTCGGACTTTTCGCGGAGCTAAATCAGAGCATCATAAAAGAGAAAGACTGAAAAAGGTCGTTTTTCATGAATTCGGACATACTTTGGGTCTGCCACATTGTGAGAAAGACCCTAGTTGTTTGATGCGTGATGCCAACGGGAAAGTTGTTACGGTCGATGAAACCTCTGATTTTTGTACCCATTGTAAAGCTCAAATTCAGCAATACATTAAGTAAAATTAGCTAATTGAATCTAATTCATTAGTGTCCTCCTCCTGAGACCTCAACCTTATCTACATCAATTCCTTGCTTTTTCAAAATGGATTTCACCAAAAAGGCAAAAAGAGTCAAATAACCAAAACAAAATACCGGAATGATATAGGAACTATGAATCCCGATGATATCAGCCAATTTTCCTTGAATCGGCGGAATAATTCCTCCACCCAAAATCATCATCACCAGAAAAGCCGAACCTTGGGCTGTATATTTGCCCAATCCCATCAAAGCCAGCGAGAAAATAGAAGGCCACATGATGCTACAAGCCAATCCTCCGGCCAAAAATGCATAAATGGCAACCGTTCCTGTTGTAAACAATCCGACCAGCATCGCAAGAACGCCAAATAATCCGAAAACCAATAAGGTTATGGCCGGACGATCTTTGCTGATGTAAAACATGGCAATTTGAATTAAAACACAAAATATATAATAATACAAAGGTGTCATATCATTTCCTGCCAATGTGTTGACACCTAAAATCACGACAAAAGCAATCAACGGCACGACAAACAGCAGGATGTTCTTCTTGGTTCCTGTCAGATTAAAAGCCGAAATCGCTCCTGCCCAACGGCCAATCATCAAACTTCCCCAGTACATGGAAATATAAGGTGAAATATCAGACGAATTATGACTGCCAAAAGCGGGTTGCTGCAGCAAATCTCCCAAGTTACTACCGATGGCTACCTCCACTCCCACATAAATAAAAATCGCAATCATTCCGAGTATCAGTTGTGGATATCGCATCGCGCCCCATCCTTCAGCGTTTTTATTGGCACTGAATCCGGCAATGGAAAGTCCGCCTAAAACCACGAGCAAGGCACCTCCCAGCCACATCATTCTTTTTTGCTCCAAAGGTTGTTTGATTTCATCAATCTGCGTCTGGTATTGGGCAATTTGGGCATCATCGGAAAAGGATTTCATTTCGGTTTCCAAAGCTTCTATTTTAAGCGATTCCTCACTTTTATAACTGCTGAAAACCGGACCAAACATGGCGCCGAGCAGAATCGTCATGATGACCAAAACCCGAATGGCTTTATTGGCTTTTTCGATCGGTTCGTCGGAAATTCCCGACGGAACTTTTTTGGAGAAATAAAAGAGTGCGGCAGCGGCAATAAACAACAAACCTACACCGGCATATAAATAGACTACTTTGTTCAAAGGCAGACCGGCAATGTCTTCATCTGAAACCGAAGCTGTGGTCCCAAAAAGAGCAAATGCAACAATTAACGGCCCTATGGTGGTTCCAAATGAATTGATTCCCCCTCCCAGATTTACCCGGCTTGCTCCTGTTTTGGGATCTCCAAGCAATATCGCAAAAGGATTGGCCGCCGTCTGTTGCAACGAAAATCCGAGTGCCACTATAAATAAGCCCATCAACATTCCGGCATAAGTATTTACTTCAACGGCAATGATCATCGCGCCCGCTCCCAGAGCTGAAAATAACAATCCGTACACAATACTTTTCTTAAAACCCCATTTACCCACCAGGTCTTTTCCGGAAGCCGAACTGAAAATAAACAACAGCAATGCACCTACGTAATAAGCGGTATAAAAAGCAAAATCAACCAATTGGGATTGAAATTGATCCAAATGAAAATAATGTTTACAAAAAGGAATAAAGATGCTGTTTCCTGCAGCAATAAATCCCCAAAAGAAAAAGACAACAATCAGCGTATAAAGCGCCGGATAATTGGTTTTGATTTGCTGTGATTCCATGTAAATTCTGATGTGTTAATTATTAAATTCTTAAAAAAACCGTGAAAAGATAGGTATTTTCAGGAAATATCGGCTAAATATTTTTTGCTAATTAGAATTAGTTTAAATTAGTTTAGAGTGTTGATTTCTAATAAAAATCACATTTACAATCGTGTTAATTCATTGAGCTTAACTTAATTTTGTTAGCTTAACAGGATTGATCAAATGACGCGCATCGAAAAACTTTTTTTCTCAACCCGCACCATGACCGTATTATTATTTTTATACGCAATCTCCATGGCTGTGGCGACCTTTATAGAAAATGATTACGACACTCCCACTGCAAAAACGCTGATATATGAAGCCAAATGGTTTGAAATACTCATGCTGTGGTTGATCATTTTGTTCATAACCAATATAAAACGCTACCGTTTATACAGAAGAGAAAAATGGCCGGTTTTAATCTTTCACCTTTCTTTTGTTTTTATCTTTTTAGGTGGAGCTATCACCCGTTATATCAGTTTTGAAGGTCAAATGCCCGTCAGAGAAGGTGAAACCACCAACGAAATCATAAGTGACCGTACTTATTTTAAATTGGAAATTACCGACAAAAACAGGGCTTTACGCTATGATAAAAACGCTTATATGATTTCTCATTTTAATGGGAAAGATACGCCATGGCCGTTTAAAAGAACCTTTGAACAAGATTATGCATTTGGAGATAAAGTCGTTACACTGAAAACCCTAAATTATATTCCACTCGCAAAAGATTCCATCCAACCTACCGATTCAGGAAAAAAAATGCTGGAAATCGTAACGATGGGACAAAACGGTCGTGAAACAGAATATTTAGGGGAGGGCGATATCAAAAACATAGGGGGAACGATGATCAGTTATAACAATCCAATGGAAGGTTCTGTCCAACTGGTTGAACAAGGTGATCAATTGTTTATTAATTCTCCTTTTACCGGACAATTTATAACCATGACCGGTCAGCAAGTCGGCGTTATAACCGACTCCGCTTTGTTGGCACAACAATCGGGAAAAATTGAAATCAACCAACCACAGGCATTGAATTACAGATCGCTTTACACCATCAATTCTACCAATTTTATCATTCCAAAACCTTCATTTCGGGGTAAATTAGTTTACTATAAAGGAGATAAAACCAACGCAATGGACAAAGAACTTCCGGGTGCAATTATAGTTGAACTGAGTTCAGGAGCAGAAAGAGATACATTGACCATCATTGGAGGACGCGGAGTAACCTCCTTCAGTAAAAACACCTCAATCAACGGTTTGGAAGTATCAGTCGGATTTGGTTCAAAAATCATTCAAACACCGTTTTCCATCCGCTGTGACGATTTTATACTCGATCGATATCCGGGTTCAGCCAATCCGTCTTCTTATGAAAGCGAAATTACCGTCATCGATAAAGGGACTGAAACTCCCCATCATGTTTATATGAATAATGTGATGGATTATCGCGGATATCGTTTTTTCCAATCGAGTTATTTTCCTGATGAAGGAGGAACGATACTCTCCGTAAATGCGGACTGGTGGGGAACCAATATTACCTATCTGGGCTATTTTCTTTTGTTCTTTGGATTATTTGCGACGCTATTTTGGAAGGGAACGCATTTTTGGCGATTAAATACCCAATTGAAAAACCTGCATAAAAAGAAATTAATGCTCATTCCGTTTCTGTTGATATTTGGTTTGGGAAATGCACAAGATTCTATCCATTCAGAACATAATCATGAAGGAGCAGATGTGCCAAAAGATTCAATCTCCAAACCGCATGGAGAGGTGCAAGCAACCGCTCAATTTGCAAACCCTGATCAATTTGGAAAACGATTTAACATTGACCCGGTTCATGCCGAGAAATTCGGACATTTATTGGTTCAGGATTTTGAAGGCCGAATCAAACCGATGAATACCAACACTTTGGAATTACTTCGAAAAATTTATAAAAAAGACAAATTCGGAGATTTTAATTCAGACCAATGGTTTCTGGCCATGCAAATTGACCCGACATCCTGGGCAAATGAACACATCATCAAAGTGAAAAACGTCAGCGAGGAACTCAATGCGGAAACCCGGGTGGATGAAGAAGGATATACTTCATATATGAATTTGGTTGACCCTGCTACCGGACAATTCAAACTTGAAAAACAATACAACGAAGCCTTCAGTAAACGAGCTGCAGATCAGACTTCATACGATAAAGAAGTCATCAACGTCACTGAAAGATTTAATGTTTTCAGCAATATCGTCTATGGTTATTACACCAAAATAATTCCCGTAAAAAACGACCCTGGCGAAACCTGGACAAGCTGGATTTACAGCACAGAAGAAAGTCCCATAGAAATTGAAAAAACAGCTTATGATTTCATCACACGATATTTTAACGATTTAAAATTAGGATTTCAAAGCGGAGACTGGAGCAAAGCAGATCAATCCCTTCAGGCCATTTCAGATTATCAGCACAAATGGGGGAAAAACGTAATCCCTTCGGACTCAAAAGTACACATGGAAGTTCTGTACAACAAAACCAATATTTTCTTTTGGTTGATGATCACTTACAGTATGTTGGGTGGTATTTTGATCATTTTGGCTTTTATAGAGGTTTTATCGTCTGAAAACCGAGTGAGGAAGTTTGTACACAAATTGACCGTTTTCTTTTTAGGATTATTGTTGATCACGTACGTCTGTCATGTTTTGGGATTGGCTGCCCGATGGTATTTATCGGGACACGCACCATGGAGTAATGGTTATGAAGCCATTGTATTTATTTCATCCATCGGCGTATTGGCAGGATTGATTTTATACCGCAACCGAAATGCTTTCATCCCTGCGTCCGGAGCGATTGTCGCTATGATCATGATGGGATTTGCACATGGAGGAGGATTGCTCGATCCACAAATTTCTCCTTTGGTTCCGGTTTTAAAATCTTATTGGTTGATGGTCCATGTAGGAATCATCACTTCCAGCTACGGTTTCTTTGGCCTATCGGCTGTAATTGGTGTTATATCGTTGATTCTACTTTGTTTCAAACCGACGACCAAAATCAAAAAATCGATTCAGGAAATCACCATCGTCAGCGAAATGGCTTCTACCATCGGACTTTTTGCACTGACCATCGGAACTTTTTTAGGAGGAATGTGGGCAAACGAAAGTTGGGGTCGTTATTGGAGCTGGGATCCAAAAGAAACCTGGGCCTTTATTTCGGTGATTGTTTATGCCATCGTACTGCATTTAAGATTGGTTCCCGGTCTTCGCGGAAAATGGGCTTTCAACATGGCGAGCATGTGGGCGATCTGGTCTATCATCATGACCTATTTCGGAGTGAATTATTATTTATCCGGTTTGCATACTTATGCGACGGGAGACAAGATTCCTATCCCCAACTGGATTTACATTACGGCAGCTTCCATGATATTGCTTTCTGTAATTTCGTACATTAGAGACCGGAAGTTTAACCGGAAAAGAAATTATAAAACGATAAAAAAATGAAAATTTTTAGTCTAATTGCTTTGTTAAGCCTGATGATTTCTTGCAAAGCACAAAATGATAAGCCGATGAAAACGATATATGACTTTAAAGTAGAAGACATCAGTGGAGACGAATTCGATTTCGCTGATTTAAAAGGAAAAAAAATATTGATTGTCAATACAGCTTCCAAATGTGGATTTACGCCACAATTTGAAGGATTGGAAGAATTGTATCAGAAATACAAAGACCGGGATTTTGTCATCGTAGGTTTTCCTTCCAATGATTTTGGAGAACAAGACCCCGGAACCAATCAGGAAATCGAAGAATTCTGTAAAATCAATTATGGCGTAACCTTTCCCATGATGAGTAAAATTTCCGTAAAAGGTGACAGCATCGCTCCTATTTATCAGTTTTTAACACAAAAAGACTTGAATGGGAAGAAAAATTCTTCCGTAAAATGGAATTTCCAAAAATACATCATCAACGAGGATGGAACTCTGGAAGATTATTTTTATTCGATTACCACTCCGGACAGCAAGAAAATCACAAAGTGGATTGAAGCAAAATGATTTGGAGATGGAGGATTTAAGCTGGAAGATTACACCCAACACTTAGCATCCAACAAAATTAATCATATGAAACTAGACATACTTGCCATAGGTGCACATCCTGACGATGTAGAATTGGGAGCCGGAGCCACGATAGCCAAAATGGTGGCAGCCGGAAAAAAAGTCGGCATCATCGATTTGACACAAGGCGAACTGGGGACCAGGGGCACCGCCGAAACCCGCAGACAGGAAGCAGAAGCAGCCGCAAAAATTCTGGGTGTTTCCGTCAGAGAAAATGTAGGATTTAGAGATGGCTTTTTTACAAATGATGAAGCTCATCAAATGAAAATTATCGAAGTCATAAGAAAATATCAACCCCAAATTGTACTTTGCAACGCCGTAGAAGACCGACACATCGATCATAGCAAAGGAGCGGATTTGGTGGAGACAGCTTGTTTTTTATCGGGCTTAAAAAAAATTGAGACTGATTTTCCTCTATGGCGACCCAAACAGGTTTTTCATTATATACAATGGTTTCCTTTAAAACCTGATTTTGTGATGGATGTAAGCGGTTTTGTCGAAAAGAAAAAAGCTGCCTGTTTTGCTTACAAAACCCAGTTTCACGACCCGAATAATCCCGAACCGGACACTCCTATTTCTTCCAAATTATTTCAAAAAAGTATCGAAACCAGAGCCGAGGATTTAGGAATGCTCATCGGCACCCAAGCCGGCGAAGGTTTTATGCTGAAAGGTTATTTGGGGCTCAAAGATTTTGAAGGAATTATTTGATTCTAACTCAAAAAACTTTGTCAAAGTAAATCCACTATGAATAAAACTTTGACAAAGTGAAGAAA